>NZ_NOIO01000060.1:0-2618 GCF_014596605.1 Pseudomonas sp. PSB11 | reverse complement strand
GGTAAGGTTGCTGGCCACGGTGTTTTGCAGGGTAATGATGGTCCGCCAGCCGGTGCCACCCGCCGCCGTGCCGTTCTGGTCCCACTGCAGCAGGGTATCGGCGCCCTGCTGCACCAGGCGCAGGTAACCCAGCGCCGGGTCGAAGGGGTTGCCAGCGCTGTAACCGCTGCTGCTGGTCAGCAGGTCATTGATGCTGAGGATGTCGCCAGCGCTACCGGGGGCGAAGTCGCTGACAAGCAGTTGTCCCTGAGCGCTGGCTCGCAAGACATAGGTGTCACGCCCAGCCCCGCCACTGACAGTGGTAACGGAGCCGCTGTTGGACTGATAAACGTTAATCGTGTCATTGCCTGCACCTGCGTCCAGGCTGTTGGTGGCAACCAAACCGGAGAAGTCATAATCCTGCAAGGTGTCATTGCCGTTTCCTCCCTGCAGCACGTCGCTACCGGCCCCACCATCCATTGAGTCATCGCCACTGCTGCCAACCAGCGTGTCGTTACCCTCCTCGCCACTAAGAAAGCTACCATCAGAGTCATTGCCCGCCAGTAAGGTGTCATTACCCTGGCCACCGTAGACAGTGTCGCGTCCGGCCCCGCCATCAAGCAGGTCATCACCGCCAAAACCAAACAGCTGGTCACCTCCCTCCAGCCCATAGATCGCATCCGCCACCACGCTGCCATTCAGCGTGTCCGGGTTCGGCGTGCCGATCAAGGTCAATCCCACCGCACTGCCATCCGGCGGCGCCGCCGGCGCAAAGTTGTCGATGGTAAGGTTGCTGGCCACGGTGTTTTGCAGGGTAATGATGGTCCGCCAGCCGGTGCCACCCGCCGCCGTGCCGTTCTGGTCCCACTGCAGCAGGGTATCGGCGCCCTGCTGCACCAGGCGCAGGTAACCCAGCGCCGGGTCGAAGGGGTTGCCAGCGCTGTAACCGCTGCTGCTGGTCAGCAGGTCATTGATGCTGAGGATGTCGCCAGCGCTACCGGGGGCGAAGTCGCTGACAAGCATTTGTCCCTGAGCGCTGGCTCGCAAGAGATAGGTGTCACGCCCAGCCCCGCCACTGACAGTGGTAACGGAGCCGCTGTTGGACTGATAAACGTTAATCGTGTCATTGCCTGCACCTGCGTCCAGGCTGTTGGTGGCAACCAAACCGGAGAAGTCGTAATCCTGCAAGGTGTCATTGCCGTTTCCTCCCTGCAGCACGTCGCTACCGGCCCCACCATCCATTGAGTCATCGCCACTGCTGCCAACCAGCGTGTCGTTACCCTCCTCGCCACTGAGAAAGCTACCATCAGAGTCATTGCCCGCCAGTAAGGTGTCATTACCCTGGCCACCGTAGACAGTGTCGCGTCCGGCCCCGCCATCAAGCAGGTCATCACCGCCAAAACCAAACAGCTGGTCACCTCCCTCCAGCCCATAGATCGCATCCGCCACCACGCTGCCATTCAGCGTGTCCGGGTTCGGCGTACCAACGATGGCATCCAGCAGATTCAGGCTGAAGCCTTCGCTCACCGACAGCCCGCCCGAATCCGTGGCCGTGACGACGATCTCGATCGCCCCGGCCGGGGTGCCGGCTAGCGGGGTGCCGCTGAAGGTGTGGCTCGCCGCATCGAAACTCAGCCAGGCTGGCAAGGGGTCACCACCGGCCAATGTGGCGCTGAGCATCAGGCTGTCGCCCACATCCACATCGGCAAAGGTGTTGACCGGCAGGCTATAGCTGAAGGCGTGCCCCAACCCGCTGAGTTGGTTGGCAAGAGGGATCTGCAGGGTCGGTGCATCGATTACCGGCGCCAGATCCAGACTGGCGGCAGTGATGATGCTGGCCGAGCCGTCACTGATCACCACCGTGAAACTCACCGCACCATTGCGGTTGGCCGCCGGGCTATAAGTCCAGGTGCCATTGCCATTGTCAGTCAGGCTGCCATCGGCCGGGTCGACACTGACGCTCTGCACGCTCAGCGTATCGCCCACATCCACATCGCTGGCGTTAGCCAACAGTTGCGCGGCAGTCAGGGTGTAGCTTTGATCCTCCACGCCATTCGCCAGGCTTACCGGACCGGTAACAGTCGGGGTGTCGTTGGTGTTGCCAACGCTCAGGGTGAAGCTGGAACTGGCGCTGAGATTGCCACGGTCCGTGGCGATGACCTTGATGCTAAGGCTGCCAACTTCGCCATTGCCCGGTGTGCCGCTGAAGCTACGGCTCGCGGCATCGAAGCTCAACCAGCTCGGCAATGGCGAGCCGTCTGCCAGAATAGCGCTGTATGTCAGCGTGTCTCCCGCATCGGAGTCGTTGAAGGTGCCGACTGGTACGGTGAAGCTGAAGACGTCATCCTCGGTCGCCGCCTGGTCGGCCAGTGGGCTGCTGACTTCAGGGGGGGTATTCAGGTTTACCACCTCAATGCCGGTAATACTGGTCGAAGGTGAAAAGTTGTCGATAGTGAGGCTGCTGGCGACGGTGTGCTGTAGGGTGATGACGGTACTCCAGCCGGCGCCCCCGGAGGCGGTGCCATTCTGGTCCCATTGCAGCAGGGTATCGGCGCCTTGTTGCACCAGGCGCAGGTAACCCAACGCCGCATCGAACGGGTTGCCGCCGCTGTAGCCACTGCTGGTGGTCAGCAGGCTGT
>NZ_NOIO01000059.1:0-3120 GCF_014596605.1 Pseudomonas sp. PSB11 | reverse complement strand
TCAAGGTCACGGTCAGATCCTGCTTGAGGACCTGATCGACCTTGACGGTGAATTTCGGTGCAGCGTTTTCCAGCACGTCGCCGTTGCTTTCGATGCTGACGGTGATCTTGTCGCCTTGGTTGGCCGGGTCTTTTGGATCGCCCGAACCTGGCTCGTCGGTGACGGTGGTCGTGAACTGGTCCTGGCCGAGGGTCAGCTTCTCGAAGTTGTTGGCCGAGACCGACTCGAGTTTGTTGACGATCGCGTCCTGTCCGCCAGTGAAGATATCGTCCTTGGCGGTAACGACTGCAGTACCGCTGGTGCCGTTAGCCGGGATTTTCACCACGGTGCCGTCGGTCAGCGTGAACTCCAGAGGACCATGGCTGGCCATCGGCAGGCCGGAGGCGTTGGTCAGGGTCACGGTGTAGGTGATCTGGCCGCCTTCGGCGACGGTGGTTTTATCCACGGTCAGGGTGGCTTTTACTTCAGTGAGGGTGTCGTCGATGGTGACTTGGGCTTTGCCACCCAGCACCAGATTTTCGAACGACTTGCCGTCGACGGTGGCGTTGCTGACACCCACTTCAATGACCTGACCGTCTTTGTAGACGTCGTCACCCTGGGCTTTCAGCTCGTACGGCACGCTGGTGCTGCCGGCCTTGATCACCACGGTATCGCCGTTGCTCAAGGTCACGGTCAGATCCTGTTTCAGGACCTGATCGACCTTGACGGTGAATTTCGGTGCAGCGTTTTCCAGCACGTCGCCGTTGCTTTCGATGCTGACGGTGATCTTGTCGCCTTGGTTGGCCGGGTCTTTTGGATCGCCCGAACCTGGCTCGTCGGTGACGGTGGTCGTGAACTGCTCCTGGCCCAGGGTCAGCTTCTCGAAGTTGTTGGCCGAGACCGACTCGAGTTTGTTGACGATTGCATCCTGACCGCCGGTGAAGATGTCGTCTTTGGCAACCACCACAGCAGAGCCGCTGGTGCCATTGGTCGGGATCTTGATCTCGGTACCGTCGGTGAGCTTGAAGGTCAGCTCGCCGTGGCTGGCCATCGGCAGACCGGCGGCGTTGGTCAGGGTAACGGTGTAGGTGACCGAACCTCCTTCGGCGACGGTGGTTTTATCCACGGTCAGGGTGGCTTTCACTTCAGTGAGGGTGTCGTCGATGGTGACTTGGGCTTTGCCGCCCAGGACCAGGTTTTCGAACGACTTGCCGTCGACGGTGGCATTGCTGACACCCACTTCCACAACCTGACCGTCCTTGTAGACGTCATCGCCCTGGGCCTTCAGCTCGTACGGCACGCTGGTGCTGCCGGCCTTGATCACCACGGTATCGCCGTTGCTCAAGGTCACGGTCAGATCCTGCTTGAGGACCTGATCGACCTTGACGGTGAATTTCGGTGCAGCGTTTTCCAGCACGTCGCCGTTGCTTTCGATGCTGACGGTGATCTTGTCGCCTTGGTTGGCCGGATCTTTTGGATCGCCCGAACCTGGCTCGTCGGTGACGGTGGTCGTGAACTGGTCCTGGCCGAGGGTCAGCTTCTCGAAGTTGTTGGCCGAGACCGACTCGAGTTTGTTAACGATTGCATCCTGGCCACCGGTGAAGATGTCGTCCTTGGCGGTAACGACTGCAGTACCGCTGGTGCCGTTAGCCGGGATTTTCACCACGGTGCCGTCGGTCAGCGTGAATTCCAGAGGACCATGGCTGGTCATCGGCAGGCCGGCGGCGTTGGTCAGGGTCACGGTGTAGGTGATCTGGCCGCCTTCGGCGACGGTGGTTTTATCCACAGTCAGGGTGGCTTTTACTTCGGTGAGGGTATCGTCGATGGTGACTTGGGCTTTGCCGCCCAGGACCAGGTTCTCGAACGACTTGCCGTCGACGGTGGCGTTGCTGACACCCACTTCAATGACCTGACCGTCCTTGTAGACGTCGTCGCCCTGGGCCTTCAGCTCGTACGGCACGCTGGTGCTGCCGGCCTTGATCACCACGGTATCGCCGTTGCTCAAGGTGACGGTCAGGTCCTGTTTCAGGACCTGATCGACTTTCACCGTGAACTTCGGTGCAGCGTTTTCCAGTACGTCGCCGTTGCTTTCGATGCTGACGGTGATCTTGTCGCCTTGGCCCGATGGTTCGTCGGTGACGGTGGTCGTGAACTGGTCCTGGCCGAGGGTCAGCTTCTCGAAGTTGTTGGCCGAGACCGACTCGAGTTTGTTGACGATCGCGTCCTGTCCGCCAGTGAAGATATCGTCCTTGGCGGTAACGACTGCAGTACCGCTGGTGCCGTTAGCCGGGATTTTCACCACGGTGCCGTCGGTCAGCGTGAACTCCAGAGGACCATGGCTGGCCATCGGCAGACCGGCCGCGTTGCTCAGGGTCACGGTGTAAGTGATCTGGCCACCTTCGCTGACGCTAGTGCTGTCCACGATCAGCTTGGCGGTGACTTCGTTGATGGTGTCAGTTGTTTTAACGGTGGCCGCGGTGTTGTCGATCACCAGGTTCTCGAAGGTCTTGCCGGCCACGGATGCACCGGTGACGTTCAAGGTCAGGAACGATGGGTCTTGGTAGACGTCTTCGCCGTTGGTATCGCCGCTGTAGATCGCGCTGGTTTGACCCGCCGTGATCACCACCGACTTCCCGTTGCTCAGGGTGACGGTGAAGTCATCGGCCAGGACGCGGTTGATGCTGACGGTGAAGCTCGGCGCGTTGCCTTCCACCACGTCGCCGTTGGCGGCGATACCCACGGTGACCTTGTTGCCGGCGCCGTTCGCTTCGTCGCTGATGGTGACGCTGGTTTTATCGCTGCCGAGCACCAGGTTTTCGTAGTTGTTGCTGCCGCTGACACCGGTCAATTGATTGTCGATAACGACAGGTTGATCAACATACAGGTTGTTCGGCACTGGTACGCTGGTGCTGCCAGACGTTTGGTTGGCGGCGATGTTGATCACCGTGCCGTCGGTCAGGGTGAAGCTCAGGCCGCCGTGGTTATTCACCGGCAAGCCATCGGCGTTGCTCAGGGTCACGGTGTAGGTGATCTGGCCACCTTCGCTGACGCTGGTGCTGTCCACGGTCAGCTTGGCCACCACGTCATTCGTAGTGTCGGTGGTGTTCACCGTGGCCGCGGAGTTGTCGATCACCAGGTTCT
>NZ_NOIO01000058.1:0-3124 GCF_014596605.1 Pseudomonas sp. PSB11 | reverse complement strand
AGGCGATCCAGAAGCCCGCCGCCTTCTGCACAATGCGGCTATGTCGGCGAGTCGAACCGAAGCCTGGAAAGGGTTTTACCAAGAACAAAGAAATCGGGGTTTCAGCACCACTCAAGCCCTGGTGATGCTGGCTCGCAAGCTCGCTCGGATCGTATTCGCCCTGCTAAAGGGACAGAGCGAATACCAACCGAAAACAAGTTGAGGGCTTCACCTCAACCATAGAATCTCCCACAGAGTCGCCCCATACCCTTCGTCGGGTGCACGATCCGGCAAACAAAACGCCTCCCCGCCGCCTTGAACCTTGTCCCAAGACGCCAGTCTTAGACGGGCATTTTTTCCACCTCCCCATCGTTGTCATCTCACCAGAGCTGTCCGCACCATGCGCCCAACCGCCCTCGCCTTGCGCTTCACTTCGCTGTGCCTGTTGACCTCGCTGCCCCTGATTTCCACCCCCGCCCACGCCGGCGCGGAGCGACAATTGGTGGACGCCATCAACGATTACCGAGCCCATCCGGAAGATTGTGCACGGCGTCCCGCCCAACGCTTGTCACCGCTGGCCCTGAAGTCGAGCCTGGCCTTGCCGGTCGGCTACGGCGGTGGCTTGCGCGACCGCTTGAAAGCTTCCGGGTACCAGGCCGTGGCGGTGCGCTCCATTCGCGTGGTGGGTGCCCAAGATGCCGAGGAGGCCTTCGAGATGCTGCAGAGTGATCATTGCGCCGCCTTGCTGGATAACCAGTACGCCGACATTGGTGTCAGTCGCAGTCGCGGTGAATGGCAAGTGTTGCTGGCGCGACCCGTGCTGGACAATCAGGTGGTCGACCCGCGCAGTGTCGGTAAAACCTTGCTCGCCCAGGTCAATGCCGCCCGGGCCAAACCGCGCCTGTGCGGTCGCCAGCGCTTTGCCGCCGCGCGGCCCTTGGCCTGGAATGCCAGCCTCGGCGCGGCGGCGCAAGGGCACAGCAAAGCCATGGCCTACGGCAATTACTTCGCCCACCGCGACCCCGATGGCGACATGCCCGCCGACCGCGCGCGCGCCGCAGGTTTCCGTGGCCGACAGATTGGTGAAAACATCGCCGCCGGCCAAGGTTCACCGAACAAGGCCATGGCCGGCTGGCTGGCCAGCCCTGGGCATTGCGCCAACCTGATGAACCCGATTTTCACCCAGGTGGGTGCCGCCTATGCGACGGACGCACGCAGTGATCAAGGCGTTTACTGGACGATGCTGTTCGGCGCGCAATGACCGCTGCACCGGACATCATCGCGATGCCCGGTGCCCCAGCAAGCCGTTACTTCACCAGCCGGGTTTCCCGAGACGGCCGATAACCGAAATAGGCGCTGTAGCACTTGCTGAAGTGGCTCGGTGATACGAAACCGCAGGCCACCGAGACTTCAACGATGGTCAGCGTGGTGTGCTGCAGCAATCGACGCGCCTCGGTGATGCGCAAATCCATGTAGTAGCGCTGGGGTGTCGTGCCCAGTTGCTCCTTGAACAGCCGCTCGATCTGCCGGCGCGACCGCCCCGCATACAGACAGAGCGCCTCCATCTCCAGCGGCTCTTCCAGATTGGCGTCCATCAGATTGACCACCTCCCTCAGCGGGCCACTGACGGACACATTCAAGGTGGGTTTGATGCGCCGGTAACGGGACGCTTCAAATGCGAGGATATCTTCGATACCGTCAGTCAACGCCTTGTCATGCAAACCCCTGATCCACTCCAGCGCCATGTAGAAAGCCCCCGTTGGACTGGACGCTGTCAGGCGGTCGCGATCCACCACATAGGCCTCGCTGGTGACCTGGCTGAGCCTGGCGATTTCCGCCAGCGCCGGACGATGCTCCGGGTGTATGGCGCAGCGATAGCCGTCGAGCAAACCGGCTTGCCCGAGAAACCAGGCGCCATTCCAGATGCCAGCCAGCGTAACCCCCTGTTCGGCGGCGTCGCACAACAAGCCAGTCAGCGCCTCGTCTGCCTTGAGGGCCGTGCGGTAGCCGCCACAGACAACCAACAGGTCCAGCGCGTGTATTTCGACCGGGTCCAGGCGCGCATCGGGTCGAATCACCAACCCCAGGTCGCTGACGACTTCCCCTTCGGACAACCCGAAGGTTTTCGTCGAAAACAGCTCGGGTCGCAACAGGTTGGCGGTGACGATGGTGTCGAGCGCCTGGGTGAACGCCGGCAAGGAAAAATGTTCCAGCAACAGGAAGCCGGCCCGAGCCCTGACGGACTGGCCTTCATGGTCTTTGAGATAGCGAAGGTTTTTACCCTTCATGGCACCGCTGAACTGACGTCGCTCTACCAACGTTCGCCTCGCCTTTCGTGTTGATCAGGATGAGATATTTCCCGCATCGATAGCCGTCTCTCGCGGCGGCTATCGATGCGCGCTCTGTTTACGCCAGTTGTACCCTATGAGCAAGCGCAATGCTGTTCACTTAACCATGAGGTTGTGTATATAAACTTGGAGGTGTACATATCCATTCCTGCGGTAACGGCCACCTCGGGTTTCGCCCTTACGGCGACTCACTTTTCCAAACGCCGAAAAGTAAGCAAAAGGCTTTGCCCCACCACTCGGTGCCTCGCTAGGGCTCGGCATGCCCTCTCTCCGGCATTGCTCCGTGGGTCGCCGCGATGGGCCATCCATGGCCCAGCGCGGCTAAACCGGCGTCCTGCCGGTTTCCCCACTGCGCAATGCCTGCGTTCGGCCATCGTGGTTAACGGGGCACCCAAATCCAAAGCCAAAGCGAGGCGGCCTTGAAGCCGACCTGACTTTTCCAGTTACCCCCAACCTGATCGTTCCCACGCGCCGCAAAGGAATGCATCCTGTGACGCTCCGCGTCACCATTGCGCACGACTCATGTCATGCGTCGACAGCTGAACGCGGAGCGTCCCTGGCGGCATTCCTTTGCGGCGCGTGGGAACGATCACATCGCGGACAGCCCTGCAATCAGGTCGGCTTTAAGGCCGCCTCGTTTTGGTTGTTGATCTTGATCTGGCTTTTGATTTTCTTGCCCCCTCACGCCCTGAGCCTGTCCGTCAACCTGTGACGACCTCCATCGGCGCTTCTACCAACGTCGATCCACGCCGCGTCAAAGCCTGCAAGTAAGCCTTTTCGTCATAGAAGGTGCTGGT
>NZ_NOIO01000005.1:0-288119 GCF_014596605.1 Pseudomonas sp. PSB11 | reverse complement strand
GGCGCAAGCGCACCTGGGGGCTCGAAAGTGAGGGGGTAATCATCACGTGCTTGAGAGGCATATTCGTAGCCCACAGGTGCATGTTCCTTCCCTGATCAAAACTGACTTCCAGACACCGAAGTATGGAGGAGGAAAGGAACGGACAACCTATATCGAGAGGCTTCGTTCCGGTTCTGCGCAGTGGGTAAACCGGCAAGGATGCCGGTTTAGCCGCGCTGGGCCATGGATGGCCCATCGCGGCGACCCACGGAGCAGGACCGGAGCGAGGGTATGCCGAGCATTAGCGAGGCACCGAACGCCAGGGGCAAGAGCCCTTGGTTACTTGGGGCTCTTCCAAGTGACTCGCTGTAAAAGCGAAACCCTAAGTGGTCGTTACCGCAGGAATGGATATGTACACCTGAAAGAAATTGGTCGGCTGCCAGGCCGCCTTCGCGAGCAGGCTCGCTCCCACAGTAGATCGGGTACATCCGCAAGCGACTGGTCGGCTGACAGGCCGCCTTCGCGAGCAAGCCCGCTCCCACAACACGCGTGATATCAGGAGGGCTTGGGTGGGGCCGCATCCGACGGGGCTTTTGCCGAACCCTGCTTTTGCGCGCGCCACGTCGCCGGAGGCATGCCGAACTGGCTGATGAACCAGCGCGTAAACGAACTCGCCATCGAGTAGCCGAGCATGTCGGCAATGCGACTGAGCGAGTAATTCGGGTTGTCCAGGTAACGCAGCACCAGGTCGCGGCGCACGTCGTTGATCACATCGTTGAAGGCACAGCCATCATCCTTGAGGCGACGTTGCAGTGTGCGTACGTTCATGCCCTGGCTCTGCGCGACCTGTTCGATGGTGGCGCGGCCCATGGGCAGTAGCAGGTAGATGGCCTTGCGCACTTCGAACAGCATCGAAGTGCCCTGGTGGCTTTGCAGCGAATCGAGGTAGCTCTGGGCATAGCGTGCCATGGCCGGGTCGGCGTTGGGGTTGGTCATGTCCAGGCTGGCGCCGGCGCAGACGATGCCGTTGAACTCACTGCCGAATTCCAGGGTGCAACCGAACAGGCGGCGGTGCAGTTGAAGGTTGTCGGGGGCCTGGTGGGTGAAATTGACGCTGTAGGGATGCCAGTGTGAGCCGAGCAGGGCGGCGCACAGGCGGAACATCACGCCGATGGCCAGCTCGGTGGCCTGTCGACAGGGCATCGGCGATTCGGTGACCACCTCTTCGCGAATGATCACCATCTTGCCGGCCTCTTCAATGAAGATGGCCAGCGAGTCATTCATCAAGTGCCGGTAATGCACCACCACCTGCAAGGCATCGCGCAGCGTGCGCTGATGGCTGAGCAGCAGGCTGACCACGCCGAAGTCCGAGAGCTGGCGTGATTCGGCCATGCTCAAGCCGAAGGTCTGGCAGCCACTGGCAGCGGCTGAATCCTCCAGCAGGCGCACGGCGGAATCGATGGGGATGCGATGTTCCGGGGCCTGCAGCAAAGCCTTGGACAAGCCAACACTGGCCAGCAAATCGCGAGGGTTGAACCCCAGGTATTGGGTGACCTCCAGGTAGTTGGTCAAGACGGCGGCGCGAACAAGCTTGGTCATGCGAAGGTCTTTCCTGGGCCGATTGCAATTCAAGTGAGCGTGGCGACTATATCCAGCGCATCAGCAATTGCAACAGTTGTTAAGTGAGCGATTGCACCCGCCCATTGCTGTCCGATTTACCACTCTTGAACCTGCCTCATCGAGGCTCACCCATTGATTACAGTGACCCGCACAGAACTTGCTGAGATTTTCGACCGGTGGTCGCACCGCGCCATCACCGAAACGTTTGTCATGAAAAGAAAAGTGCCTGACGTCCAAT
The DNA here is from genome assembly GCF_014596605.1 of Pseudomonas sp. PSB11. Lineage (NCBI taxonomy): Bacteria > Pseudomonadati > Pseudomonadota > Gammaproteobacteria > Pseudomonadales > Pseudomonadaceae > Pseudomonas > Pseudomonas sp. PSB11. The sequence continues at coordinate 286,282 of NZ_NOIO01000005.1, read as the reverse complement.
GAAAAGCGCCTGGGGTGGGCGCTCTTTAATGTCAGTCCTACAAAAAGCCCCTGGCGACAGAGCCAGTCGAGTCATCGAGAAAGCGTAGGTGTTGAAGTGGACAAACTGCAAACTGCCGCAACCGTTCTGATCGTACCGGGCCTGCGTGAGCACGTCGCCGAACATTGGCAAACGTTGCTTGAAGCCAGGCTGAGCAAGGTACGTAGCGTGCCGCCGCTGGAGGCCGACAAGCTCGATTGCAACAAACGCGTGCAAGCGATCCAGCATGCACTGGAACAGATCGACGGGCCGGTGATCCTGGTCGCCCATAGCGCCGGTGTCCTGATGGTCGCGCACTGGGCCGCGCAGCACAGCCGGCCGATCAAGGGCGCGCTGCTGGCCGCTCCACCTGACCTCGATGCCCCTTGGCCGTCTGGCTACCCATCGCCGGAAACCCTGCGTAGCCAGGGATGGGACCCTCTACCCAAAGGCCCGCTGCCATTTCGCAGCCTCGTGGCCGCCAGTACCAACGACCACCTCGCCAGCCTGCAAGCCGTTACGCACCTGGCCGAAGGCTGGGGCAGCGAGCTGCTCAACCTGGGCGATGTCGGTCATCTCAATCCTGCTGCCGGGTACGGGCACTGGCCGCAAGCCGAAGCCCTGATCCTCGAGCTGGATCGCTAGTTCAGGCGCCGGTTGGCCCGCGCCATCCGGTATCCGCCCCTATCCTGAAAAACGTAAACCCCTGGAACAAGGGGTTACGCGGGGCCTGCTGCGCTTAAAACAAATACAAAAAGGCGGAGACAACGCTATGCACCACAACAAGAGTCACGGGTTCACCGCTTCACGCTACACCTTGCTGGCCTCTGCCATTCTCGCGGCAACGGTGCCGACGGCCCATGCGGTCGAGATCGAGACAGGTAACCCGGACTGGAACGTTCGCGTGGATAACACCGTCAAGTACAACTACGGCGTACGCACCGAAAGCGCGGACAAACGTATGTTGGGCACGCCCAACAACAACGACGGCGACTACAACTTCCGTAGGTCTGGCACCAACATCACCAACCGCGTCGACCTGTTGACCGAGATGGACGTGGTCTATCAGAACCACATGGGCTTTCGCGTGAGCGCCGCCGGTTGGTACGACAAGGCCTACGAGAACACCGGTTCCAATTCCAACCCGTTCGTCAACGGCAACGGTTCGACCTCGGGCCTGATCGCCAACGACCCACGCCTGGCCGCAGTCACCAATGACAACGTCGGCAATGGCAGCCCGCACCTGAGCAACTATGCCCAGCGTTACTACACCGGTCCGTCCGGCGAAATCCTCGACGCCTTCGTGTTCTACAGCACCGAAGTGGGCGAGGAGTCGATGCTGAGCTTCAAGGCTGGCCAGCACAACGTGTTCTGGGGCGAGACCATTCTCAATCCGGTGCATTCGATCAGCTACGGCCAGTCCGGCCTGGACCTGGCCAAGCTGGCCGCGTCGCCTGGCACCGAAGCCAAGGAGCTGTTCGTACCGCGCAATCAGCTGTCGATGTCGTTCACCGTCAACCCTGAGTTGACCCTGGCGGCCCAATACTTTCTCGACTGGGATGAAGCGCGTCTTCCAGAAGCCGGCACCTACTACGGCGGTTCCGACCTGGTCGGTTTCGGCGCGCAGTCGTTCCTGCTGGGTAACACTAATGCTGTCGTGCCTGGCAGTCCTCTGGGTTGCGGCCTGGCGCCGTGCAACGGCTTGACCAACGTGCGTCGCGGGCACGACCTGACCCCGGACAAGCGCGGCGACTGGGGCCTCATGGCCAAATGGTCACCCGCCTGGCTGGACGGCACCCTCGGCGTCTACTACCGCGAAACCTCGGAAATCCTCCCGCAGGCCTGGCTCGATGCCCGTGGCCTGAGCTCGGCCAACCCGAACGGAACCCGGCCAGCCGGCCAGGTGCCCGCGGTCATCAACACCCTCAACTCGCTGAGCACCGCCACCTATCAGATGGCCTATGCCGACAACATCAAGATCGTTGGCCTGAGCCTGTCCAAGGACGTGGGCGGGGTGAGCGTGGGCTCGGACCTGAACGTTCGGCACAACATGCCGCTGGCCAGTATCCCGGCCGTCGTCAGCACCACCAGTCCCCTGGGCCTGGGCCAGGGGCTCGGCCTGCTGCCGGCACGCACACCCGGCACTGGCGTGATCTACGACACCCCGGAAAAGGGCGACAGCATGGCCGCCACCGGCGACACCCTGCACTGGACGGTCAACGGTCTGATGACCATGCCGAAAACGCCCGTGTTCGATTCGGCGACCCTGCTCGCCGAGTTGTACTACAGCAACTTGCTCAAGCTCGATAGCAAGAACGAAGCGCTCTACAAAGGCAAGGGCACCTACCACGGTATCGATCAGCCGACCCGGGACAACTGGGGCATCGCGGTCAACTTCACACCGACCTGGTACCAGGTGTTTCCCGGTGTCGATCTCAACGCGCCAATGTCCATCAACCTCGGTCTCGATGGCGTGTCACCGGTCGCAGGTGGCGGTGCCAAGGACACCGGTAACTACGCAGTCGGCCTCGGCGCCATTGTGTACAACAAATACTTCGTCGACCTGAAGTACGTGGACTCTTTCGGCAAGGCCGACAAGTGCAATGTCAGTGGCGTGAGTACTGGCCCGACCGGAGGTGACGGCGCTGCGCCGAATGCCTTCAGCGGCAACGAAAACTACGCCTGTTACGCCGGTGGCTACTCGTCCTTTTCCGGTGGTGGTGCCACGACTGAGGACCGTGGCGCCGTGTACCTGACGATGAAAACAACCTTTTGATGCACCACTGATTTGCTCAATGCAAGCAGGAGAATAACAAGATGAAATTCGTGAAAACCGTGTTGGCCGCTTCGCTGGCCATGGTCCTTGCCGCCCAGGTACAGGCCGCTGTTTCGACCCAGGACGCTGCCAAGCTGGGCACCAGCCTGACTCTTGTGGGCGCCGAAAAGGCCGGCAATGCCGATGGTTCGATTCCGGCCTACAACGGTGGCCTGACCACGCCGCCAGCCAGTTTCAAGGCGGGTGACAGCATGCGCCCGGACCCGTTTGCCAGTGAAAAACCGCTGCTGGTGATCGATGGCAAGAACGTCGACCAGTACAAGGGCATGCTCACCGCCACCACGGTGGAACTGGCCAAGCGCTTCCCGACTTTTCGTGTGGACGTGTTCCCGACCCACCGCACCGTTTCGCTGCCAAAAGCCATCCTCGATAACGGCGTGAAAAACGCCAGCGGTGCCAAGTCCCTCGAAGGCGGCCTGGCGATCGACAACGTGCTGCCGGGCGTGCCGTTCCCGATTCCGCAATCGGGCAACGAAGCGATGTGGAACTTCCTCTTGCGTTATCAGGGCGTGAGCATCAACTCCAAGTACGACTCCTGGAACGTTGACTCCGCCGGCGTGCCAAGCCTGGCCACCACCGGGCAGGCGTTCATCTCCTATCCGATCTACGAGAACCTGACGCAGCCGATCAGCAGCGCCGATGTGTACTACCAGATGAAGCTGTCCTACACCGGCCCGGCACGTCGCGCCGGCGAAGCGGTGATGCTCAAGGACGCGGCCAACCCGCTGCAGCAACCCCGCCGCGCCTGGCAATACCTGCCGGGGCAGCGTCGGGTGAAGCTGGCGCCTAACCTGGCGTACGACACACCGAACCCAGGGACTGCGGGAGCGGGCACTTATGACGATGTGTTCGTGTTCAACGGTGCGCTGGATCGCTACGACTGGAAGCTGGTGGGCAAGCAGGAAATGATCGTGCCCTACAACACCTACAAGCTGACCTACGCCCAGGATCCGAAGTCGCTGACCACCGCCAATCACTTGGCACCGGACTTCGTGCGCTGGGAAAAACACCGCGTCTGGGTCGTGGAAGGCAACCTCAAGGCCGGTGCCCGGCACATCTATGCCAAGCGTCGTTTCTACCTCGACGAAGACAGCTGGAGCGCTCTGGCCTCGGATCAGTATGACGCCCGTGGCCAGCTCTATCGTGGTTCCTTCGCGTTCCTCAGCCAGAGCTATGACAAGCAGGTGCCGGACTCCACGCCTTTCATGATCTACGACCTGGTCGGGGGTTCCTACAACATCAACGGTGTAGTCGGCCCTTACGGCGGCATCAAGTACATCGATCCGCTCTCCAAGGCCCAGTGGTCGTCGGAATCCCTGGCCGGCAGCGGCATTCGCTAAGCAAACCGCAAGCAGACGCTCGCACGATCCACTGTGGGAGCGAGCCTGCTCGCGATGGACGTTAACGATGACGCGTGCTGTCTGGATGCCCGCGTCGCCCTCTGGTCCATCGCGAGCAGGCTCGCTCCCACATGACCTGCACGGCGCAAGGTTTGAACGTCAGGCACACCGATGTGTGTCCCGGCGCGGTTTTCCGAAGAGGACGCGGTATGTGTTCGAATAAGAATTATAGGCATGTGGCGTTTGGCGTTGTGCTTGGCTTGTTGCAGGGCATCACCCACGCAGCCGATTACGTTGATGTGCTGGACCTGCCTGCCAGGGTCAGTGCCTTGGCCCTCAAGAGCCCATTGTCTGGCATGGCCCGCGCCGGTGAGCGCGTGATCGCCGTCGGCCAGCGCGGCCATATCCTGTTCTCCGATGACGGTGGCAAGCACTGGCAACAGGCTGCCGTGCCGGTCAGTGCCGACCTCACCGCCGTGAACTTTGCCAGCGCTACCCAAGGCTGGGCGGTGGGCAATGACGGCGTGGTGCTGCACACGAGCGACGCTGGCGCGACCTGGAACAAGCAACTCGACGGTCGCCAGATCGGCGACTTGCTGGTCAAGCATTACACGGCGCTGGCCAGTGCCGAGCCGGGCAACGAACAGTGGCCGCTGCTGGTCGCCGAAGGTCAGCGCCTGCTAGAGCAGGGCGCCGATAAACCGCTGCTCGATGTGTGGTTCGCCAATGACCAGGTCGGCTATGTGGTCGGCGTGTTCAACCTGATCCTGCGCACTGACGATGGCGGCCAAAGCTGGACGCCGTTGCAGGATCGCACCGACAACCCGCAAGGCTTGCACCTCAACGCCATCGCCTCCACCGGCGACAACCTGTACATCGCTGGCGAACAGGGCCTGTTGCTCAAATGGGATGACCAGGTCCAGCGCTTCGCCGCCGTGCCAACGCCCTATCAGGGCAGCTTCTTCGGCGTCGTTGGCAAGCCTGGCGAAGTGTTGGTCTACGGCTTGCGCGGCAACGTGCTGCGCAGTACCGATGGCGGCCAGAACTGGAGCGCGCTGGACACAGGTCTGCACGTCAGCATCACCGCCGGCCTCGTCGATGCCCGGGGCAATTACCGCCTGTTCACCCAGGGCGGGCAGATGCTGGTCAGCCAGGGCTCGGGTGCGCAAATGCACCTGATGCAGCAACCGGCACGCACCCCGGTCTCCGGCGCCACCCAGTCCGCCGACGGCGCATTGGTGGTAGCGGGCAGCCGTGGCGCCCAGGTATTAGCCGCCGATCCAGCCCTCGAACCCTAAGAGCGAGAACCCAGACATGGGCAATATCAAACAAGACGCCATGCCGGTGATCCGCGAGCTGCGTGATTTCGACCGCCGCTCGGGCAACCTGCTCGAACGGCTGGTGTTCAACTACCGTCCGCTGTTCATGCTGCTGATGGCCTTGGCCACCGTGGTCCTGGGCTTCATGGCGGTGACCCGCCTGGAACTGCGCCCCAGCTTCGAAAAAATGATTCCGCAGAGCCAGCCGTACATCCAGAACTTCCTGGAGAACCGCCAGTCGCTGCGCGGCCTGGGCAACTCGGTGCGGGTGGTGGTCGAGAATACCCAGGGTGACATTTTCGACCCTCAGTACCTTGACGTACTCAAACAGGTCAACGACCAGTTGTTCCTCACTGAAGGCGTCGACCGTGCCTGGATGAAGTCCTTGTGGAGCCCGGCGGTACGCTGGACTGAAGTCACCGAGCAAGGCTTCCAGGGCGGCCCGGTGATGCCTGATACCTATGAGGGCAAACCTGAGCAAATCGAACAGCTGCGCCAGAACATTTCCCGCGCCGGCATCGTCGGCAGCCTGGTGGCCAGCGACTACAAGTCGAGCATGCTCGTCGTACCGCTGCTGGACAAGTCCGCCGCAGGTGGCCAGCGCATCAACTACCATCAGTTCTCGCAGATGCTTGAAGAGCAGTTGCGCGACAAGATCGAATTCGCCGGCGACAGCGCCGCGCGTAAATCCGGGGAAGAGGGCAAAGGCCCGTACAAGGTGCGGGTGATCGGTTTCGCCAAGCTGATGGGCGACCTGATCGACGGCCTGATCCAGGTGATGATGTTCTTCGGCCTGGCCGTGGTCACCTCGCTGATCATCATCTACGCCTACACCCGTTGTGTGCGCAGCACGCTGTTGGTGGTCGGCTGCTCGCTGATCGCGGTGGTCTGGCAACTGGGCATCGTCGCCTGGCTGGGCTACGCCATCGATCCGTACTCGGTGCTGGTACCGTTCCTGATCTTCGCCATCGGTGTGTCCCACGCCGCGCAGAAGATGAACGGCATCATGCAGGACATCGCCCGTGGCACCCACAAACTGATTGCCGCGCGTTACACCTTCCGCCGCCTGTTCATCGCTGGCGTCACTGCATTGCTGGCCGACGCCGTGGGCTTTGCCGTGCTGATGCTGATCGACATTCCGGTGATCCAGGACCTGGCGATCACCGCCAGCATCGGTGTCGCGGTACTGATCTTCACCTCGCTGTTGCTGATGCCGGTGGCGCTGTCCTACATCGGCGTCGGCCGCAAGGCGGCCGAGCGTGCGCTGAAAATCGACAACCGTGCCGAGCACCACAAGGGCTTCGGCAAACTCTGGGACCTGCTCGATCGTTTCACCACGCGCAAGTGGGCGACGGGCGCCGTGCTGGTCGCGGTGCTGATGGGCATTGGCGGCTTCATGGTCAGCCTGCAACTGAAGATCGGCGACCTTGAAAGTGGGGCGCCGGAGTTGCGCGCCGACTCGCGCTACAACCGCGACAACGCCTACATCACCAGCCACTACGCGCTGTCCAGCGACCTGTTCGCGGTGATGATCAAGACCGCGCCGGAAGGCTGCCTGAACTACAAGACCCTGATCCTCGCTGACCGCCTGGCCTGGGAGCTGCAACAGTATCCGGGTGTGCAGGCGACGTCCTCGCTGGTCAACGCGGTACGCCAGATCACCGCCGGCACCTATGAAGGCAACCCCAAGCTCAACAGCATCCAGCGCAACCAGGACGTGCTGAACTACGCCGCACAGCAAGCCTCGGTCAACTCGCCGGAGTTGTTCAACAATAACTGCTCGCTGATGCCGGTGATTGCCTTCCTCAAGGATCACAAGGCCGAGACCCTGGATGCGGTGGTGGCGATTGCTGACAAGTTCGCCAAGGAAAACAGTACTGACGATCGCCAGTTCCTGTTGGCGGCCGGCAGTGCCGGGATCGAAGCGGCCACGAACATCGTGGTGCGCGAGGCCAACCGTACCATGCTGCTGTACGTCTATCTGGCGGTAACCCTGTTTTGCCTGATCACTTTCCGCAGCTGGCGCGCCACGCTGGTGGCGCTGCTGCCGCTGGTGCTGACTTCGATCCTGTGCGAAGCGCTGATGGTGGCCATGGGCATCGGCGTGAAAGTCGCGACCTTGCCGGTGATCGCCCTGGGTGTGGGGATCGGTGTGGACTACGCACTGTATCTGCTCAGCGTGCAATTGCACTTCCAGCGCCAGGGCCTGCCGCTGTCCCAGGCCTACCGCAACGCCGTGTCGTTCACCGGTCGGGTGGTCGGGCTGGTCGGTATCACCCTGGCCGCCGGCGTGGTGTGCTGGGTCTGGTCGCCGATCAAGTTCCAGGCCGACATGGGCATCCTGCTGACCTTCATGTTCCTGTGGAACATGCTCGGTGCGCTGATCCTGATTCCCGCCCTGTCGTACTTCCTGCTGCGTGAACGGGCACCGCAACCCGGCGCTGTTGCGGCAGCCGAAATCATTGAATCCACTGAACGTCCCGGCATGCCCCATGCCGTGACCACTTCCGAGTAAGTCAAGATGTCTGATTACAAAGCTCCCCTGCGCGACATGCGCTTCGTACTCAACGAGGTCTTCCAGGTATCCCGGCTGTGGGCCAGTTTGCCTGGCCTGGCCGACGTGATCGATGAAGAAACCGCTGCCGCCATCCTCGAAGAAGCCGGCAAGATCAGTGGCGAAGTCATCGCACCCTTGAACCGCGCGACCGACGAGCAGGGCTGCACCTGGAACAACGGTTCGGTGACCGCCCCGGACGGTTTTGCCCAGGCCTATCAAGCCTTCGCCGAAGGCGGTTGGGTCGGTGTCGGCGGAGATCCGCAGTACGGTGGCATGGGCATGCCCAAGGCCATTTCGGCCCAGGTCGAAGAGATGGTCAACTCGGCCAGCCTGTCGTTCGGCCTGTACCCGATGCTGACCGCCGGCGCCTGCCTGTCGATCAAGGCGCACGCCAGTGAAGAACTCAAGGCGCGTTACCTGCCGAACATGTACGCCGGCACCTGGACCGGTTCCATGTGCCTGACCGAGGCCCATGCCGGCACCGACCTGGGCATGATCCGCACCCGCGCCGAGCCCCAGGCCGATGGCAGCTACAAGGTCAGCGGCAGCAAGATTTTCATCACCGGCGGCGACCACGACCTGACCGAGAACATCATCCACCTGGTTCTGGCGCGACTGCCGGATGCCCCGGCGGGCCCAAAAGGCATCTCGCTGTTCCTGGTGCCCAAGGTGCTGGTCAACGCCGACGGATCGCTGGGTGAAAACAATGCGCTGTCCTGCGGCTCCATCGAACACAAGATGGGGATCAAGGCGTCGGCCACCTGCGTGATGAACTTCGACGGCGCCACCGGCTGGATCGTCGATGCGCCGAACAAGGGGCTGGCGGCGATGTTCACCATGATGAACTATGAGCGCCTGGGCGTGGGCATCCAGGGCCTGGCGCAGGGCGAGCGTTCCTACCAGAACGCCGTCGCCTATGCCCGTGATCGCTTGCAGAGCCGTGCACCTACCGGCGCGCAGAACAAAGACAAGGCCGCCGACCCGATCATCGTCCACCCTGACGTGCGGCGCATGCTGTTGACCATGAAGGCCCTGAACGAAGGTGGCCGTGCGTTTTCCAGCTACGTGGCCCTGCAACTGGACATCGCCAAATACAGCGAAGACCCGACAGCCCGCACCCGTGCCCAGGAACTGGTGTCGTTGTTGACCCCGGTGGCGAAGGCATTTCTCACCGACATGGGCCTGGAAACGACCCTGCACGGGCAGATGATTTTCGGCGGCCATGGCTACATTCGCGAGTGGGGCCAGGAGCAACTGGTGCGCGACGTGCGCATCACGCAAATCTACGAAGGCACCAACGGCATCCAGTCCCTGGACCTGGCCGGGCGCAAGATTGTCGGCAGCGGCGGGACGCTCTACCGCCTGTTTGCTTCGGAAATCCGCAACTTCACCGCCAACGCCAGCGCCGAACTTGATGAGTTCACCCAGCCGTTGAACGCCGCCGTGGACACCCTCGATGAACTGACCGCGTGGCTGCTGGATCGGGCCCAGGGTAACCCGAATGAAATCGGCGCGGCCTCGGTCGAGTACCTGCACGTGTTCGGCTACACCGCGTACGCCTACATGTGGGCGCGCATGGCCAAGGCCGTCGTGAGCGGCGATGCCGAAGACGATTTCTACACCAGCAAGTTGGCCACCGCGCGTTTCTACTTCGCCCGGTTGCTGCCGCGTATCCACTCGTTGAGTGCATCGGCCAAAGCCGGTAGCGACTGCCTCTACGAGCTGCAAGCCGACCAGTTCTAAAGGACAAGGAACCTTAATCATGATGGCGACAAAAATAATTCCACCCGCCGAAGGCGCCTATGCCTATCCCTTGCTGATCAAGCAATTGCTGCTGTCCGGGGTGCGCTACGAACCGGGTCGGGAAATCGTCTACGCCGACAAACTGCGCTACAGCTACCAGACCCTCAACCAACGCATTCGCCGCCTGGCCAATGCGTTGACCGCGGCCGGGGTCAAGGCCGGTGACACCGTGGCCCTGCTTGACTGGGACAGCCACCGCTACCTGGAATGCTTCTTCGCCGTGCCGATAATTGGCGCGGTGCTGCACACGGTGAACATTCGCCTGTCGCCGGAGCAGGTGCTGTTCACCATGAACCACGCCGAGGACGACCTGGTGCTGGTGCATGATGACTTCCTGCCGCTGGTGGAACAGATCCAGGGCCGGTTGACCACGGTCAAAGGCTTTGTGCAGCTCACCGAAGACCAGGCATCCGATACTTCGTTGCCGGTGCTGGGTGAGTACGAGCAGTTGCTGTCCCAGTGCCCGGACCAGTACGAGTTTCCCGATTTCGACGAGAATTCGGTAGCGACGCTGTTCTACACCACCGGCACCACCGGTGATCCCAAGGGCGTGTATTTCACCCATCGCCAACTGGTCTTGCACACCTTGAATGCCGTGGGGACATTGGGCGTCTACCAGGGGACGCCGCTGCTGCGTTCCGATGACGTGTACATGCCGATCACGCCGATGTTCCATGTGCATGCCTGGGGCGTGCCTTACGTCGCGACCCTGATGGGCATCAAGCAGGTGTACCCCGGCCGCTACGAACCCAACAGCCTGGTCCGGCTTTATCAGGAGGAGAAGGTGACCTTTTCCCACTGTGTGCCGACCATCCTGCAAATGCTCCTCACCTGTGAGCAAGGCAAGTCCGCCGATTTCAATGGCTGGAAAATGCTCCTGGGCGGCAGTGCGCTGCCCTTGGGTCTTGCCAGCGAAGCCAGTGCCAAGGGCATGGTGGTGCACGCCGGCTACGGCATGTCGGAAACCTGCCCGCTGCTGTGCCTGACTTACCTGCGCGATGAAGACCGCAAGCAATCGGCCCAGGCGCAACTGCCGACACGCATCAAGACCGGTACGCCGGTGCCGATGGTCGACCTGAAAATCATCGATGCCAGTGGCAATGACGTGGTCCATGACGGCGAGTCCCTGGGCGAGATCGTGGTGCGCGCGCCGTGGTTGACCCAGGGCTACTTGAAAGAGCCGCAAAAAGGCGCCGAATTGTGGCAGGACGGCTGGTTGCACACTGGCGACATGGCTTCCATCGACCCGTTGGGCGGTGTGGAAATCAAGGATCGCATCAAGGACGTGATCAAGACGGGCGGGGAGTGGATCAGCTCCCTGGAGCTGGAAAGCCTGATCAGCGAACACCAGGCGGTGCTGTCGGTCGCGGTGGTGGGCATTGCCGATGAGCAATGGGGTGAACGGCCCATGGCCCTGGTGGTGTGCGAGCCGGGACAGTACCTGGACCGCAAGATCCTCGAGGCGCACCTGCAAGGGTTCGTCGAGCTCGGTCGGATCAATAAATGGGCGATTCCCAAGCAGTTCAAGTTCGTGGCTGAGATTCCCAAGACCAGCGTCGGCAAGATCAACAAGAAACTGATCCGGGAACAGGCGCTTGCCTGAGCAACCGTGACGCACAACCCACTGTAGGAGCGAGCATGCTCGCGAGAAACCCGAGAGCACCGCGGGGTGTCAGGTAGCCAGCGTCATCGTTGACGACCATCGCGACGGTGCGACGATTCGACATGCTCGCTCCTACAGGGGGGCCTTCGGCCCTACAGATTTCAATGAAAATCCCCCCGCACGTTTTGCAAAAACCATGAGGTTGCGTACCTCATTGCGACAACTCTTATCTCTCTACGGAAATTACTTTCATCTCGTTTGAAGTTCGTGCCTCGAAATGTTCTAAGAGTTTCACAAATATTTCGACGTGACCCTCTTGAGGAGTACCGCATGTTCAAACGAGCAATTCCCGCCGCCATTCTGTTGTTCGGCGGTTCGATCGGCGCACAGGCAGCAGAGCCCGGCGCACGCGGCTTTCTGGAAGACAGCAAGGCCAGCCTTTCCATGCGGACCCTGTACTTCAACAGCGATAACCGCGACGGCAGCGCAGACCCTTCCAAGACCGAAGAGGCGGCCCAGGGTTTTGTGCTGCGTTATGAGTCGGGATTCACCCAAGGCACCCTGGGGTTCGGGCTTGATGCCCAGGCGTTGCAAGGGATTACCCTGGACAGCGGCGCTGGTCGCCACGTCGGCAGCGGCATGATTCCCTCGAAGGGCGACGGTGCGGCCGATGCCTGGAGCAGCTTCGGTCCCACGGCGAAGATGCGCATCGCCAAGACCGAACTGCGTTACGGCACGTTGTTGCCGAAGCTGCCGATACTGCTGTCCAACGATGCCCGCGTGCTGCCGCAATCGTTCACGGGCGGCCAGGTCACGTCAAAAGACATCGATGGCCTGACCCTGACCGGCGGGTTGCTGGAGCACGCAGTCGGTCGTGCCTCGACCGATCGAACCGGCCTGTCGGTTGCGGGCGGTACCCGGGAGAGCAACAAGTTCTATTTCGCCGGGGGCGACTACGAGGTGACCAAGGCGCTGAAGGCACAGTACTACTTCGCGCAGCTGGAAGACTTCTACAACCAGAACTTCCTCGGCCTGACACACAGCCTGGCCATCGACAGTGCAAGCGCCATCACCACGGACCTGCGTTATTTCCGCACTACCTCCAGCGGTGCCAACAGCTCCGCTGCAGGTAGAGCGCAGGGTTATCGCGTCTCGGGTTACACCGATGACAACAACGGTGAAATCGACAACTCCACCTGGGCTGCCATGGTGACCTATACCAACGGCGGACATGCCGTGGCGCTCGGTTACCAGCAAGTGGGCGATGGCAGCAACTTCGTCCAGCCCAACCAGGGCAGCCTGGTGGACAAAGGCGCGGGTGGCGGCAGCGTCTACCTGCCCACCGATCGCATGATCCAGAACTTTGCCCGCGCCGGGGAGCAAACCCGTTTCGGTCAATACACCTATGACTTCGCACCCCTTGGAATCCCGGGCTTGAAGGCGTCAGTGGCGTATCTCAAGGGCACGGACATCAAGGCGCAAAACGCTGCGGACCAGTCTGAGTGGGAGCGTGATATGACGCTGGACTATGTGATTCAGTCGGGTTCGTTCAGGGGGCTTGCCTTCAGTGTGCGCAATGGCAAGTCGAACACCGATGCCGGGCGCAACGTTGAGCAGAATCGCTTCATCATCAACTACTCCCTCTCACTGCTATAACGGCCGCTACACCCTCACGGCGAATGAAATCCCGGGTAACCGACCAATCAGCGGATTCACTCGATCCACTGTAGGAGCGAGCATGCTCGCGATTGAGGTCAACGATAACGCGGGGAGCCTGGCCCCCCGCGGTGCTCTCAGGTTTTTCGCGAGCATGCTCGCTCCTACGATGCCCAACCTGACCGCCACTCAATAAACATCCCGCAAATAACGCTTCTGCTCACTCATCTGCCGCCAGTAGTCAGCGGCGCCTTGCGAGTCCAGTCCACCGTGGTGCTGCGCGACCTGGCGCAAGGCCTGGTCGACGTCCTTGGCCATGCAGCTGGCGTCGCCACAGATGTACAACCGGGCGCCGTCCTGCAGCCAGCGCCAGAGTTCGGCGCCTTGTTCGCGGATGCGGTCCTGCACGTAGATTTTCTCGGCCTGGTCACGGGAAAACGCCAGGCTCAGTTGCGTCAGCAGGCCATCGTGTTGCATGCCTTGCAATTCGTCGCGGTAGTAGAAGTCGCTGGCGGCGTGCTGTTCACCGAAGAACAGCCAGTTCTTGCCCTGGTCGCCCCGCGCCCGGCGCTCCTGCAGGAAGGCGCGGAAGGGCGCGACCCCGGTGCCGGGCCCGATCATGATCATCGGCACATCACCTTCGTTCGGCACGCGAAAGTGTCTGGCTGGCTGGACGAAAACCGGTACCTCGGCGTCCTGCGCGCGGTCGGCGAGGAAGGTCGAGGACACGCCCTTGCGCTTGCCGTAGCGCACCGCCGCCACGGTCAGATGGACTTCCCGTGGATGCGCCTTGGCGCTCGAAGCGATGGAATACAGGCGCGGTTGCAAGCGCTTGAAGGTGCCCAGGAGCTCGCTCGCCGAGCAGTCCAGTGGATATTCCTGCAGCACGTCCGCCAGTTGCCGCCCCCACAACCATTCTTTCAACTGAGCCTTATGGTCAGTCCCCAGCAACTGTTTCAAACCGGGATTGGCGCTGCGTTCGGCGATGAAAGCCAGGGTGTCTCTGTTGGGCCGGGCGATTTCGAAGTGTTCGGTCAGTGCCTGGCGTAACGACACTTCGGCGCATTGATCGACATTTACCAGCGTCTCGCCATTCAACCGGGTCAAGTCGAGCAACTCGTCGACCAGTTCCGGGCAATTGCGCGGATGGACGCCCAGCGCGTCACCCGCCTCATAACTCAATCCCGAATCCGCCAGGTCCAGGGAAAACATACGGGTTTCCTTGTGCGGGCTCTGGCGGTTCAGGTGAAGATTGGCCAGCAGCCGCGAAGCATGGGGCTTGGCCTTGCCGGGTGTCTGGGCAGCGCTGGCGGCAGTGTGGCTATGCGTGACGATCACAGCCTCGGGCTTGAGGGTCTTCTGCAATTGCGCCAGCCAGGTATCGGCGCGCTCCTCGAATTCGGTGTCGCAATCGACCCGTTCCAGCAGGCGGGTGGCGCCCAGTTCCTGCAGGCGCTGATCGAGCTGTTTGCCGTGCTGGCAGAATCGGTCATAGGCCGGATCACCCAGGGCCAGCACCGCAAAGCGCAAGGACTCCAGACGCGTCTGGGCGGTGCTGAGGGTGTGCCAGAAACCTTCGCCATTGTCCGGCGGATCGCCATCGCCGAAGGTGCTGCTGATCAGTGCCAGATTCTGCGTGCTGGCCAACTTGCTGGCGGGGAAGTCGGCCATCGCGCTCAGCTCCACGGCGAAGCCGTCATCGCGCAGGCGCGCGGCCAGGCGCTCGGCCAGGGTTTCGGCATTGCCGGTTTGCGACGCCCAGAGCAAGGTCACCGCGGGGGCATTTTCTGCAACGGCGGGCGCCAAAGTTGCAGCATGATCAGCTACACCCGCATCAACCCGACTGAACAATCCGCCCAGGAGTCCGTCCAGCCACAGACGAGTCTCGATGGCCAACGGCGCGCTGGGTGGCAGCACCGGCACCCCAGCCGCCTGGCGCCCTGCTGGCGATTGCAGGCCACTGAGAAAACCGGCGAGGTAGGTGCGTTCACGGTCGTTCAATGGCGGGGAGGGCAGGCAACGGATGCCCGCGAGATCGGCAAAGGTCTCGATGCTCGACATGGCGAGTTCCTCTGGTAAGGGGGATGAGTCGACGGTGGCCGGCGCTGGCGTTTGCAGGAACTGATGGTCGATCAGTTCGACACGTTGCAGGGCGACCGCACAGAATTTGAATTCGGGCTGCTGCGAGATCGGGTCGACGGCATCGTTGGTCACGGCATTGATCGCCAGGTTCTCGCCAAACACATCGTTCCAGTGAAAAGGCGCAAAACAGTTGCCCTGGCGCACGCGGTCGCTCACCAGCGCAGGCAACACGGCCCGACCTCGTACCGAACGTACCTCGACCGGGTCCTTGTCCTTGATGCCCAGGGCGCTGGCATCCTCGGGATGGATCTCGACGAAGGGGCCCGGATTGAGCTTGTTCAGGGTCGGCACCTTGCCGGTCTTGGTCAGGGTGTGCCACTGATGCTGCAAGCGCCCGGTGTTGAGCACGAAGGGAAAGGCTTCATCCGGCATTTCAGCGGGAGCCATGTGCGGACGGGCGAGAAAGATGCCTTTGCCGCGCTCGGTGGGGAAGACGATCGTCGGCTGGCTGCCGTCGGCTTCGACCCTGAGTGCCTGACTCTCGCCATTGTTGAGGTAGCGAATCGGATTGCGTTCCGCCGCGCTAGCGCTGGCGCAGGGCCATTGCAAGGGTTTGTTGCGCAGGCGCGGGTAGCTGGCGCCGCGAATGTCATAGCCGGTCTTGGGGTTCCAGGCGCGCTTGATCTCTTCGAACACCGCGTCGGCAGTGCTGTAGGTGAACGCCGCGGCGAAGCCCATTTCGCAGGCCACCCGCGCGATGATCTGCCAGTCGGGCAGCGTCTCGCCCGGGGGCTCCACGGCTTTTTGCATCAGCGTCAGGTTGCGCTCGGAGTTGATCATAACGCCCTCGGCCTCGGCCCAGAGCGCGCCGGGCAGCAGGATGTCGGCGTAACGGTTGGTCTCGGTGTCGAGGTAGGCGTCCTGGGTGATGACCAGCTCTGCCGCCTGCAGGCCGTCGATCACTTTCTGGCGGTTGGGGCCCGACGCCACCGGGTTGGTGCAGATGATCCAGCAGGCCTTGATCCGTCCTGCGCTCATGTCTTCGAACATCGACACGGTGCCGCCACCTGCGTTGCGCGGCAGTCGGTCGCGGGGGATGCTCCACAAGTTCTCGATGAACGCGCGGTCCGCCTCTACCAAGAGCGAACGCTGGCCGGGTAGGCCAGGCCCCATGTAGCCCATCTCACGGCCACCCATGGCGTTCGGTTGCCCGGTCAGGGAGAACGGCCCGCTGCCCGGCCGGCAGATCGCCCCGGTGGCCAGGTGCAGATTGCACAGGGCGTTGGTGTTCCAGGTGCCGTGGGTGCTCTGGTTCAGCCCCATGGTCCAACAGCTCATCCACTGTGCGGCTTCGCCGATCCATTGCGCGGCCTGGCGAATGTCCGCCTCGGGCAGACCGGTGAGGTGTGCGACCTTGGCCGGCGGATAGTCCTCGAGAAATTCCGGCATGGCCTCCCAGCCTTCGGTGAACGCCGCGATGAACGCCGGGTCGGTGTGGCCGTTTTTCACCAGCAGATGCAGCAAGCCATTGAGCAATGCCAGGTCGGTGCCCGGCCTGATCGGCAGGAACAGGTCGGCTTTGTCCGCGGTGGCGCTGCGCCGTGGATCGACCACGATCAACTTCGCGCCGGCCTTGACCCGGTCCATCATGCGCAGGAACAAAATCGGGTGACAGTCGGCCATGTTGGCGCCGATGACGAAAAACAGGTCCGCCTTGTCGAAGTCCTGATACGAGCCCGGAGGGCCATCAGAACCGAGGGAGAGCTTGTAGCCGCTGCCGGCGCTGGCCATGCACAGGCGGGAATTGGACTCTATGTTTGCGGTTCCGACAAAACCCTTGGCCAGTTTGTTGATCAGGTATTGGGCTTCCAGCGACATTTGCCCGGACACGTAGAACGACAATGCATCGGGGCCGTGGCGATCGAGGGTGTCGCGCAGTCGGTTGGCCGTCTCGCTGATGGCTTTATCCATGGCAATGCGCACCGGATCGCGGCGGCGTTCCTGGCGCAGGTAGGCGTGTTCCATCCGGCCCGACTCGGCGATGGCCTGGCCGCAGGTGGTGCCCTTGGTGCAGAGCCTGCCGGCGTTGCTCGGGTGCTCCTTGTCGCCGCTGACCTTGACCACGCGGTTGTTTTCGACCTGCATGACGATGCCGCAGCCCACACCACAATAGGGACATACACTGCGTACGGTTTTGCTTGTCATCCTCGTCCCTCGAATCTTTTGCCGGCCGTTGCCGATGCCGGAAACAAAAAAGGCGCCATGCGGCCCACCGTCAGAAAAAACGGGGGACACACGGCGCCTTTGTCGTATGCATGCAATCAGCGTTGACTGCAGGGTTGAGGTGTTCCTAGCAAGTCACGCGCCAGAAATGCCCTTGAGGTCGTGATCGTTATGGATGCGCAGGCGAGCGGGGCTGCGCGGGCACGGTTTTGCCGGATGAAAAGCGCGGTCTTGTGCGATTCCCCGGCGAAGGGCGTGCAGGAGGGGGATCGTTGAACGACGGTTCAAATGAACGGTGCAGCGCCGGTTGGCTGCACTTTTATAAAGCGCCATGTGCACCCAGGTGCACCAGTCGGTGGCGGCGTCGGGACTGGCGCCTGTACCGCGCCAGTCCCGACCGGGTTATCACTTGCCCAGCGGTGGCGTGCGCGGTGGAATCAAGCGCTTCGAACCACAGGCCTCGAACGCCGACGCCAGGCGCAGCAGGCTCGAGTCGTCATAGGCGCGACCGGCAAAGGTCAGCCCCACGGGCATGCCGATGTCCGGCATGACACCCATCGGCACGGTGACTGTCGGCACACCCAGGTGACGTATCGCGAGGTTGCCGTTGGCCACCCATACACCGTTGCTCCAGGCGATGTCCGCCGCTGCCGGATCAACGTCGGCATTGGCCGGGCCGACGTCGGCGACCGTCGGGAAAATCACTGCATCGAGCCCCAGTCGGTCCATCCACTGTTCAAGATCGATCTGGCGGGTCTGTTCCAGGCCGCGCAGGCCATCAGGCACCGTCGGGATCTGGTCCCACGGGGTAATGCCGCGCTCGGCCATGCGCACGTACTCGTCCATGCCGGCGGCCAGGTCGCCTTCGCGGTTGGGCAGGGTGCCCGGGTCGTGCGGGAAAATCAGTGGCCCATCGACATCCACCAGACGGTTCAATTTCGGATCGCCGTTGGCCTGCAGGAAATCGTCGAACGCCCAGGCCGTCAGGTCCCACAGCTCGTGATGCAGGAATTCCTTGGACACGATCCCGCGATTGAACACGGTCGGTGCACCGGGGCGATCGCCTTCACAGTTGGATACGAGGGGAAAATCGACCTCGACGACTTCGGCGCCGGCGGCCTGCAAGGCCTGGCGTGCCTGCTCCCAGAGCCCGATCACCGAAGGCCGGGTGTGGATGCGCTGCCCGGTCGGGCCGCCGATGCCAGGGGCTTCACTGGTGCCGGCTTCAGGGTCGGCGTTGATGTACATGCGCGGAACGCCCAGGCGCTTGCCGACCAGTGTCGCGGCATTGGCGGCCAGGTCCTGGTAAGACGCGGGACGCACCGAGGCGACGGGCGGAATCGGCACCCAGGGTTGCATGCGCCACAGGTCGCCGCGGGTGTCGGGGTCCTCGGCCACCACCACGTCAAGCACCTCGAGCAGGTCCGCCATGGTCCTGGCAAACGGCACGACGACGTCCATGGTCGGCGTCAACGGCCAGTTGCCGCGCACCGAGATCACGCCGCGTGACGGCGTGTAGGCACACAAGCCATTGTTGGACGCAGGGCCGCGACCGCTCGACCAGGTTTCTTCAGCCAGGCCGAAGGCGGCAAAACTCGCGGCGGTGGCCGTCCCTGCGCCGTTGGAAGAGCCCGAGGCGAAGGGGGCGGTGAGGTAGTCGGCGTTGTACGGGCTTTCTGCGCGGCCGTACACGCCACGCTGCATGCCGCCGTTGGCCATCGGCGGCATATTGGTCTTGCCCAGGCAGATGGCACCGCCAGCACGCAAGCGCTCAACGGTGAATGCATCGCGATAGGCGACCAGGTCCTTGAAAGCCGGACTGCCGGAGGCGGCGGTGAGCCCCTTGACCAGATAACTGTCCTTGGCCGTATAGGGGATGCCATCGAGCGGGCCCAGCGTTTGGCCCTTGGCTCGACGGGCATCGCTGGCCTGTGCCTCTTTCAAGGCGTCGGGGTTGCGCACCACCACCGCGTTGAGCGCGGTGGGCGTCTGGGGCGTGTCGTAGGCATCGATCCTGGCCAGATAAGCCTGGACCAGCTCAACGGCGGTGGTCTGGCCGGATTCGAGCGCGGCGCGCAGTTGGGCAATGGAAACTTCGGTGACTTCGATCATGCGGTGACTGCCGAGTGTTGATGGGGGATGCGCTGAGTGAGGCATCCGGGTACGCCCGTCATGTTAGCACCGCGCTCGTCGAAGTCAGCGATCGACTTGAAGACGCAGGCGCTGGTTCACCGGATTGAAACAGGTGCGCAAATGGTCGATGACCTGGTCGATCGAAGGCCCTTCAATGGCCGGTAGTTGCGAGTTCTCGCCAAATTCACGCCAGATGAACAGGGTCATTTCAGCGCCATCGGTCAGTGTACGCGCGGCGGCGCTGGTGCCGAAGTTTTCCAGCAGCCGGTAGCGCTCATCCTCCCAGAACTGGTCCTCGACCCACTGGTAGACCGGTATGTAATGAAAATGGATGGGGAAGCGTGGGTCATGGCCGAAGCGGCTGATATAGAGCCACTTGGGCTTCAACTCCGCTTGCAGGGTTTTCTGGATGCTGGCGAGCAGCACGCCCATCTCCACCAAGGCCTGCTCGGGCAGGTCGGACAGCGAATTGGCGTTGTGCCGGGTGCCCAGCACCAGATAGCCGGGGAGCGCCGAAGACATATGGTGGTTGAGGATCCAGTGGGCGGTTTCATGAATGATGAAACGGGGTGCGATGTCCATGGGTCTATGTCCGTTGGCGAAACTGCCGAAGGGGGCGAGTGGGGGTGGCCACGATCGATTCTAAATCCAGCATTGCGCGGTGCGATACGCTTTTTGCGCCGAGTCCATGAGCAGGGCCCACAGGGTTTATGGCACTGTGCCCTTCAGGTACTGGCAATGTAGGGGTAAACATTGCTCGCGACCACTGGACAAGGGTGTAGCAGGGTAATGCTTTGGTATGAGGCGGGCAGGGGCCGCCAGCCGAGCATGGCAACGGGTTTCACAGGTTCAGCTCGATCACATGGGCGGCATTGAATCGAGCATTTTCATTGACGCCCTCTTTGGCATAGCCCCGGGCATTGCAGATGACCCGGGTGTCGCCGATCCGGTAATCGAAGCTGCCATGGGTATGGCCATGCAGCCAAAGCGCGGGCTGCCACGCCTCGATCCGCGCCTGCAGGTCTGAGACGAAACTTGCGTTGATCGGCGAATCGGCGAACGCCGGGCTGATGCTCGACCGTGTCGGCGCGAAATGGGAAATCACCACCGTGGGGATGCCGGGGTCGGCGGCAAAACATTCTTCCAGCCAGGCGACCGTCTGCATGAACAGCATCTGGGAAAGGGCCGGCGTGAACAGGTCTGGGAAGTCAGGCGCAACCTTGATGCGGCTGAAGTCGCGGATCAGCCGGGTGGCCATGTCGATACCCTGCGCCCGATCTTCCGCTCGATCGAAGAGACGGTAGTCTGACCACAGGGTACAGCCCAGGAAGCGTACGCCGTGATGAACGTATGCGGTGCGTTCCAGGACGTGGATCGGAGTGCCTTGCGACAACCTGTGCAACTGCTCGTAGGTAGAGATCAGGTCACTGCCATAAAATTCGTGATTGCCCGCCACGTACAATACCGGCGCCGGGCTTGACCTGGCCCAGTCGATGGCCGCGGCCGGTCGGGAAATGTCACCGGCCAGGACCACGATATCGGCCTCCACAGCCGGGAATGGCATGGCGTCTACGGACAAGTGGATATCGGAAAGCAAGGCGATGCGCATGGAACGGTTCCTGACAGGATTGAACGTCGTCGGCTGGTTACTTGAGAGGATGACGCACCAGAATCGACTCGTCGATCCGGTCGATGGCGGTGACACCTGTCAAGGTCATCGCCACGCGCATTTCCTTGGCGAAAATATCCAGCATGTTTTCCACCCCGCGTTGACCATCGGCTGCCAGTGCATAAGCCATGGAGCGTCCCAGGAGCACTCCCTTTGCTCCCAGTGCCAACATGCGCACCACATCCAGCCCCGAGCGAATCCCCGAGTCGACCAGCACCTTGAGGTCATCACCGACCGCTTGCATGATGGGCGGCAAGGCTTGGGCCGTGGAGAGCACGCCGTCCAGCTGGCGTCCGCCGTGGTTGGAGACGACAATGCCGTCCGCGCCAAAACTGACCGCATCCCTGGCGTCCTCGGGGTCGAGAATTCCCTTGATGATCATCGGGCCCTTCCAGAAATCGCGAATCCACTCCAGGTCGCTCCAGCTGATCGAGGGATCGAAGTTGTTGGCCAACCAGCCGATGTAGTCCTCGAGCGTAACCGCCTTGCCCAGATACTTCGAGACATTGCCCAGGTCATGCGGGCGGCCCAGCAGGCCGACATTGAAGGCCCAGTCGGGTCGGGTCATGGCCTGCAGCATGCGCCGCGACGATGCATAGGGACCGGACATGCCCGAATGGGCATCGCGATAGCGCGCACCGGGCGTGGGCATATCGACCGTAAACACCAGGTTCTGCACGCCGGCAGCCTTGGCGCGCTCCAGCGCATTTCTCATGAAGCCCCGGTCCTTGAGCACATACAGCTGGAACCAGATGGGCTGCCGACTGTTGGCGCAGACTTCTTCGATCGAGCACACCGAGACAGTGGACAGGCACAGCGGGATGCCTTTTTTCTCGGCGGCCTTGACCGCCTGCACCTCGCCCCGGCGGGCGAACATGCCCGTCAGGCCTACCGGCGCCAACACGATGGGCATCGACAGTAGTTGATCGAACAGGGTGGTTTGCAGGCTCAATGCTTCGACGTTCTTGAGGATACGTTGGCGCAGGCTGACCTGCGTCAGGTCGGCGCTGTTGGCCCTCAGCGTATGCTCGGCATAGGCTCCGCCATCGATGTAGTCGAACAAAAAACGCGGGAGCTTGCGCCGCGCTGCCTCGCGATAATCGGATGCGGACGAAATGATCATATGGCCGATGCCTCGGGCTGATGAGGGACGGTGACGTCTGTCGAGCGTGAACGCAGATTAGCCCATGCAATCGCATCCCTGCAGAAAATGCCATTCAAACCTTTTGTGGCTGCAACATGGACGAAACATAACGCGCCTATGATCCGCCTCAACCAAAACTCAGGGAACGACCCATGAATCGGCCATCAAGAAGCCTGCGCAAACTGCTCGACGCCGTCGCCACCAACAATGAAGGCGCGGCGTTGGATGTGATGCGTGCAGCTGAACAGCTCAAGGACGAAGTGTTGCGCCAACGCTTGCTCAACCTGATTCATCGACTCAACCAGGACGCCATTGACTTGCGGATTGCGCGGGATGAGATTCAGGGGGGTGGGATCAAGTTGGCGTGAGGGGCGCCCGTCAACTTGCTGAAAGGGTGCCAGGGGGCAGCCGATCCAGGTCACGTCATCCGTCCACTCCTGGCGCAAGGTGGTCTCACCAAAGATGGCGTCAGCCGAAATGGTTGTTGGGTTGCCGAATTTTAGTAGCGAGCATGTCGAATCGTCGCACCGTCGCGATGGAAGTCAACGATGACACGGGGGAGCCTGACACCCCGCGGTGCCCTCAGGTTTTTCGTCGGAACGCCGCCCGGAGCATGCTCGCTCCTACAGGATTGCCCACTGCGCAGAACCGGATTTTGCAGGTATACCGATCCCCTGTGAGAGCGGGCTTGCCCGCGAAGGCGGCCTGACAGTCGACCAATCTCCCGCGGCTGTCCACGATCCAGGCAATATCTGTAGGAAGAATACGAGGCGACATCGCCCTGCCATTTCAAACGCCGTATGATGCGAGCCTCATTGTCGATAAGGACGTCGCCATGTCACCAAACAAGGCTTGCCCCGTCATCCTCTCCAGTACTATCGGGCCACGCATCCTTCTGTTCCGCCACCCCCTTGCGCCGGGCATTCACGCTTGGCCTCATGTACAGGAGAGTTGATGCATGAACAGATTCAGGATCCGCGAGCTGAACAGCATGGATGCGGACGCCTTGCTGGCCTTCGAAATCCACAACCGTGCATGGTTCGAATCGCATATTGATGCGCGCGACCCTTCTTTTTACTCATCGCAAGGCGTCGCCGAACATATCGAAGGCTACTTGTCCGGTTTTGCCATCGGCACCTGGCATCCGTTTGTTATTGAGGACGGCAGCGGAACAATTGTAGGGCGGGCAAACTTGAAAGGCATAAACCCATCGACCGGTTGCGCAGAGGTTGGCTATCGGATCGGTCGCGACGCCTGCGGGCAGGGCCTGGCGACACAGGCGCTCAGGCATCTGATCGAGCAAGCGCAGGCGCGTTGGCAACTGACGCAACTGGTGGCTTATGTATTCAAGGAAAATGTGGGCTCAAAAAAAGTGCTGTCCCGGTGCGGATTCAAGCTTGAACAACCCCGCAGCAACGAAGAACCGGAAGCCGAATGCCGATTCGTCCGCGCGCTTGTTCCAGACACTAATGCACAGTGATCGCCCAGGTGATGAACCCTGCAATGGCCGTGGTACAGGTCAAGGCGATAAGGAAAAGAATGTCGACCAGTTTTTCCAGGAAGTGATTGCGGTTCACGTTGCTGGTGCGCAACGCCCAGTAGGACAGCAGCGTGGTAATCAAATACAGGATGGCGTTTATCGCAAGAAAGTCATCACCCAGGGAGTCTTCACTTCTCAGCGTGGTAACCACCTGGAAAATACCGATGACCGTAATGCATACGCCCACCATGGCCGCTGAAGCGGTAAAGACATGCACGCAGATATCTTCATTCAAACTGACCGGCGATTTTTTTTCGTTCATGTCATTTCCCGTCAGCCAGCGCAGTGAGCCACTGGTTTTGCGCGAGACTTTTGCGCAGTGTAGAACAGGTCGGGTGACTGGCAAGTAGCTAGGAACCGCCGTTACAGCAATGAGATGAAATGAGCTTTTTCCCCAGGTAAATACCTTCATTCGGCGATTTTCGTCTGTCAGAGATGCCTTTCCTGGTTTTTCCAAGCGGCTGGTCGTCTACGCTGGATACACAAGCCTGCCACGTAAACTCATCCACCGGAGCGTGAAGACATGTCCGAACATTTTGACGTGGTGGTTGTGGGTTCTGGTTTCGGTGGATCGGTAATGGCCTACGAACTGGCTAAAGCCAAAATGAAGGTTTGCCTGCTGGAGCGTGGCCAGGCCTTTCCCCCAGGCTCTTTTCCGCGCAGCCCGCGTGAAGTGGCGCGCAATTTCTGGGACCCCAGCGAGCGTCTCTACGGCATGTTTGACCTCTGGTCATTCCGCAAGAGTGAGGCCGTGGTGGCGAGTGGGCTGGGCGGCGGGTCCCTGATCTACGCCAACGTGCTGATTCGCAAACCTGCGGCATGGTTCGAGCGTGACCTGGCGGGTGGGGCGCGGGGGCCATGGCCCTTGAGCTACACGGCGCTCGAACCGCATTACGAAGAAGTCGAGCGGATGCTGGGGGGGCAGGTGTATCCATCAAGCGATCTGCCGAAGGAGGCAACGACCAAGGCGCGAGCGTTCGCTGAGGCGGCTGCCAAGGTCGGGCTCAATCCATATTACCCATTGTTGGGCGTGTCATTTGCCAATCCAGGCAGACGGCCGGCCATGGGCGAGCCAATCAGGGAGACCGAGCCAAACCTGCACAACGCACCTCGTTCCACCTGCAGGCACTGCGGTGAATGCGATATTGGCTGTAACTATGGAAGCAAGAATTCACTCGACTTCAACTACCTCAGTGCGGCGAAACGCTTGGGTACGGATTGTCGAACGCTGTGCGAAGTGCGAAGTATCAGCCCGATCGATCACAGCGATCCCTCGCGAGGCTACGAGGTCTCATACGTTCGACACACACCTTTGGCTCAAATGCCTTCGAGTCATTTGCCCCTTGATGTGATGACCTGTGATCGGTTGATACTCTGCGCCGGGACGTTGGGGACAAGCTATCTGTTGCTCAAGAACCACCATCGCTTCCCGCGAATCAGCCACCTGCTTGGCAGCGGATACTCAACCAACGGCGACCTCCTGGCCTTTGTCATGCGCTGCCGCGACGGCACCTCCCGCCCGCCGCAACCACGCGTTCTCGATCCAAGCCGCGGCCCGGTAATCACGACGTCTGCACAAATCGACTTCGGCCCGGGGCGGGGAGGCATGATCCAGGACGCCGGCTATCCGGAGTTCGTCAACTGGTTGGTCGAAGCGAGCGACATGGGTGGAGTCATGCCGCGAGCGCTGCGGTTCGTCATCAACCGGATCCACGCATGGTGGTCGGCCAGCCCGCGCAGCGAGTTCGGTTTCGAGATAGCGAAGCTGCTTGGGCCAGCGGCGTTGAGTAGCAGTTCCCTCCCGCTACTGGGCATGGGGTGTGATAAGGCAGATGGTCGTCTGAGGCTGCGCAAGGCGCAACGCGGGAGCGCTTATCTGGATGTTGACTGGACGTCGCGCCACTCGGCCGAGTGCTTCGATACGCTGACCGAATGGTGTCGCAAGATCGCCGTGGAGATGGGGGGCACGCTCGCTTCAAATCCCTTGACCCGATATCTGCAACGCATCATTACCGTTCACCCGCTCGGTGGGTGTCCGATGGGCAAGGATGCCCACTCGGGGGTGGTCGGTACTGATGGTGAAGTCTTCCATTATCCCAATCTCTACATCGCCGACGGCTCGATCATGCCCGGCCCCGTCGGCGCCAATCCCAGTCTCACCATTGCAGCGATGTCGCGCCTCATTGCCCAGGGCATCATCGATCGCAGGAACGGTAGCAACACCCCGCAGGAGGGCCTGCGCCATGACCAATGACAAAGGTTCGGCCACGTCGTCACTGCAGTTTACCGAGACCATGAAAGGGTATGCAGGCGCAGGGCAGAAGGACTTCCAAAGTGGCTATGAAGCAGGTAAAGGCGTCTCGTCTTCTATCGCCTTTACGCTCACTATCAGCATTGATGACGTCGAGCGCTTCATAGACTCGCCTTTGCACCAGGCCGATGCGGCTGGTCACCTCAATTGTGGTTTGCTGGGTGGTCGTGTGCCTGTAGAGAGGGGGCGCTTCAACCTCTTCGTGGACAGTGTCGGTGATCGCCTGCGCAAAAAGATGTTGTACCGTTTGTTCGTGCGCAACCGGCAGAACGAGCCGTTGACGATTGCAGGTCATAAAGACATTTTCGATGACCCTGGTCCTGACCTGTGGTCAGACACGACGACCCTCTACGTGTCGATTCTCCGTGGGCACGTGGAACCGGCAGATGACTCGAAGGCTGATGTTGTTGCCGCAGGCATCATGCACCTGGGCGCGCTTGATTTCATGAAGCAGATGGCGACGTTTCGTTGTTTCGCCGCCACCAGGTCCAAGCGCTGGGCAGCGTTGGAACGCTTCGGTCGCTTCTTTCTGGGTAACCTGTGGGGCGTGTACGGTCGCCCCGATTTTTCGCTGACAAACACTCGGTACGAGCGGGAGATTGCGCTGTTCACCACAGAAGGCGTGCCGGATGCACAGTGCACCCACCACGCCATCACCACGGCCGATAAACTCGGATTGGGAATGCTCCGATTCACGCGTGCCGCGTGCGATGACGTGGTGCTGCTGATACATGGGCTGACCTCTTCCAGCGACATGTTCATCATGCCGGAGCACTACAACCTCGTCAGCTACCTGCTGGACCATGGGTTTACCGACATCTGGACGCTCGATGGCCGAATGAGCAATCGCTTGCCCTACAACTTGCTGCGGCACCGCTACACGATGGACGACGTCGCCCTGTTTGACTACCCGCCAGCGCTTGAGCGGATCAGGGAGGCGGTGGGGTCGTCGGTACGGATCCATGTCATTTGCCATTGTCTGGGGGCCGTGTCCTTTACCATGAGTCTTTTCGGCAAGGCTGTGACGGGTGTGAGCAGCGTTGTGGCCAATAGCGCGGCACTGACACCACGGGTCCCCGGCTGGTCCAGGGTCAAACTGACGATCGCGCCGTTCGTGACCGAGTACATTTTGGGGATGACCTATCTGGACCCTTTGTTCAGTGAGCGACCAGGGCTGACCCTTGGCAAGATCATGGGCAAAGTCACGAGCTGTTTTCACCGCGAGTGCGATGTACCTGCGTGCCATATGCTGAGTCTCATGTGGGGTGCCGGCAGCCCGGCGCTCTACAACCACAAGAACCTCGCAGACATCACCCACCGGCGCGGGGGCGACCTCTATGGCCCGACGAGTGTGCATTACTACCGCCATGTGCTGAAGATGGTGAAAGCGGACAACACCGCAGTCAAGTATGACCCATTGAATACAGAGCACAGCGCGTTACCCGACAACTACATGGCGTATGCTCACGAGATTGAAACACCTGTCCTGTTCATGACGGGCCAGGAGAATCATGTGTTCAGTGATTCCAACATCCTCTGCCATGCCAGGCTCGAGCAGAGGGTGCCAGGCCGTCATCAACTGCGCGTCATTCCAGGGTACGGGCATCAGGACGTGTTCATGGGCACCCATGTTGATCGCGATATCTTTCCCCATATTCTTGAGTTCCTGACTGCCAATGCTCGTCCGGTGCGGGACTCGAAGGAACAGGCAGAATTTAGCTCGCCAGTGTGTTATCAGAGTGATTTCCCTGATTATTAGGCCTGTAAATCAGAGCGATTCATTGCTGGCAAAGGTCTGATCGACCAACCGTATGCTGTCGCGTCCGCCACGTTTGGACTGGTAAAGCGCCGCATCGCCTTGCTCGATCAATGCCGCGAGGCTCGCTGGCGGATGGTCGAACAGGTTGGCGCCGATGCTCAGGGTCACAGCGGCAGGGGTGGCAAACGTTTGTGCGGCAGCGCGGTGAAACTGCTCACGCAGCGCGTTGCCCAGCCCGACGATTTGCGCATTCGATGCATTGCGCAGCAGGATCACGAATTCGTCACCACCCAACCGCGCCGCCAGTGCGCCTTCAGGCAGGATCGAACGGATCATCTCGCTCAGCGTGATGAGCAGGCGGTCGCCAGCCAGATGGCCATAGAGGTCGTTGACCTGTTTGAAGTTGTCGATATCGATCAACAGCAAGGCACCGGGTCTTGCCGTGGAGACGTTATCGAGCAGGCGCGCTGCTCGCACTTCGAGGGCGCGGCGGTTGTACAGGGCGGTCAATGGATCACGGGCGGCCAGCCGGGCTATGCGCTTCTCGCGCCTGTAGCGTTCGGTACCGGTCATGGACAAGGCGATCAGCATGATCGCCATCGCGCCCTCGACCAGGGAAATCTGAATGATCTCGCCACGAAACGCGGCAAGATCGATCAGCGTGCCGGGAACGATGGCGGTGATCGACTTGGCCAGATAGAACAGTCCATGGACCAGCAGCACATAGCGCAGTTGCACCGCCCCCACGCTCAACGACTTGCCATGGGGACGCAGGAGGAAACTGGCCCTGAGTGTCACCAGGGCCACCAGCAGCGAATTGGCCAGCAGCATGACCTTCGACCACGACGGCTCGTCGGGCAACAACAGCAAGGCCACCCAGGCGACGAAGATCAGGTACCAGGCACGCGAAAGCCGCGTCTGCGTGAAGCGCGCGACGCCCAGCAGGAAACACCAGTGGGCCACCACCAGCAGGCCATTGGCGAACCAGATACCGACCAGCAGAAGGCCGGCCCCGCGCAGCAAGGCGAGGGTCGACCCCAGGGTGATGGTGGCGAAACCCGCGCTCCAGAACAGCAGCGAGGGTTCGCGAATGCTCCGCCATTCGATCGCCAGGTACAGCGCGGCGGCGGCTGCAAGGGCGATCGAAATCGTCAACATCGTGGGAGGGTCGAGCGCCATAGCCTGAAAAACCTTTCTGATCTGCGATGAAAGGCGTGATTGTAAAGGCTGGGCTGGTTTTTCGCAGATCCCGACGCATTGAAAAAGCTGCTGCGGGATCCCACGCTGCGCATTAATGATTCAGCGGGCCTGCCAATCGCGCATCCATTGCAAGCCTTCGCTGGTGTTGCCGCGCGGCCGGTACTCGCAACCCACCCAACCGCTGTAGCCCAGCTTGTCAATCAGCTCGAACAGGTAGGGGTAATACAGCTCGTTGTGCAGGTCCGGTTCGTGGCGATCCGGCACACCCGCGATCTGGATATGGCCGATGCCGGCGATATCCCGACGCAGCTTCGTCGCCACGTCACCTTCCACGATCTGACAGTGGTAGATGTCGAACTGGACCTTGAGATTGTCCCGGCCGACGGCTTTGCAGGCTGCCTGGGCCTGATGCTGGTGGTTGAGGAAAAAGCCCGGCATGTCGCGGGTGTTGATCGGCTCCAGCAACACGGTGATGCCGACTTTGGCCGCTTGCGTGGCCGCGTGGCTGAGGTTTTCCAGGTAAGTCTCATGGTGTCGGGCACGGTCTGCTTCGTTCGCCAGCAGTCCGGCCATCACGTGGATGCGGTCATTGCCCAGGATCGCGGCATATTCCAGGGCCTGGTCGAAACCTTCGCGAAACTCCGCTTCACGGCCAGGCAAGGAGACGACCCCTCTTTCGCCTGCCGCCCAATTGCCGGGCGGGGCGTTGAACAGGGCCTGGACCAGGCCGTTGTCGTCCAATCGTTGTTTAAGTTGTTGCGCGCTGTAGTCGTAGGGGAACAGGTATTCCACCGCCTGGAAACCATCGGCGGCGGCCGCGGCGAAGCGGTCGAGAAAATCGTGCTCCGGGTAGAGCATGCTGAGGTTGGCAGCGAAACGAGGCATGGTGACTCCTGAAATCGAAATTATTGTAGGAGCGAGTTTACTCGCGAAAAACCTGAGAGCGCTGTGGGGTGTCAGGCTGCCCGCATAATCGTTGGCGTCCATCGCGAGCAAGCTTGCTCCTACAGGTACCGCGTAGTTCTTGTGGGAGCGAGCCTGCTCGCGAAGAGCTTGAGAGCGCTGTGGGGTGTCAGGCTGCCCGAGTTATCGTTGTCGTCCATCGCGAGCAAGCTTGCTCTTACAGGGGTTACCACTGCACGCCAAAGACTTCGCGCAGTTCATCCAGTGCGGCCTGGTCGAGCGGGGCCGGCCTGGGGTTGCTCATCAGCCAGAGGCGTGCCGTTTCTTCCAGCTCTTCCAGGGCATAGCTGGCCCGCGAGACCGAGCTTTCCCACACCACCGGCCCCAGTCGCTCGAGCATGACCCCACGCACGCTGGTGGCCAGTTGCGCCACCCGCTCGGCTACCTTCGGCGAGCCGGGACGTTCATAGCCGATCAACGGGATATGCCCGACCTTCATCACCTGATAGGGCGTCAGCGGCGGCAGGATGTCATCCTGCTGCCAGACCCCGGCCAGCGTCAACGCCACCAGGTGCGTGGAGTGCGTGTGCACCACGCCGCCGACCCCCGGGTTGCGATCATAAACCTCCCGGTGCAAGGCCAGGGTCTTCGACGGTTTGTCGCCGCTGACCCATTCCCCTGCCAGGTTGACCTTGGAGAGGGCGGCCGGATCCAGGCGGCCCAGGCACGCGTCCGTGGGCGTAATCAGCCAGCCATCGTCGAGCCGGGCGCTGATGTTGCCGGCACTGCCTACTGTGTAGCCACGGCTGTACAACAGGCCGCCTACGTCACAGATTTCTTCGCGCAGGGCGTTTTCGTTGCTCATGCTTGAACTCCCGCCAAGTGTTTCAGAGCCTTGGCGAAGAAGTCAGGGCCACCGAAGTTGCCGGACTTGAGCGCCAGGGCCAATGGTTCCCCAGGCGTGCTGACGCAAGCGGGCACCCCCGGATCAATTTGCGCACCGATCTGCAACAGCTGGATATCCAGCGCTTGCACCACGGCCCCGGAGGTTTCCCCGCCGGCGACCACAAATCGCCGCACACCGGCCTGGCGCAGCCCGCTGGCTATCTTGCCCATGGCCTGCTCGAGCATATTCCCCGCGCGCTCGGTACCCAGTTCACGTTGTACGGCCTTGACCTCATCCGGGGAGCTGGTGGCGTAGATCAGCACCGTTTCCGCCGTGTCAGCGACGAAGGCCAGTGCCTGTTCGATGACCGACGCTCCCGCCGCCAAGGCCAAAGGGTCGATCCGAAAGGCTGGGCGACCGGCCTGCAGCCAGTTCGCCACTTGCCCGTTGGTGGCTTGCGAAGCGCTGCCCGCGAGCACCACTTCGCCACCGTCAACCTTAGGCACTAGAGCGGCGTCCAGGTCGCGCAGTTTACCCGCCCGACGGAAGTTGTCCGGTAAGCCCAGCGCCAGTCCCGAACCGCCCGTCAGCAGGGCAAGACCGGCGCAGGCTTCGCCCAATAGATGCAGGTCTGCATCGGACACGGCATCGGCGATCGCCATGCGCACACCCTCGGCGCGAAGCTGCGTCATGCGGGCGCGAATGCTCCCCACGCCCCTGGACACCGTGTCATGGCGCAACAGGCCGACTTTGCCCTGACTCTGCGCTTGCAGCACCCGAACCAGGTTCGCGTCGGTCATCGGTGTCAGCGGGTGATGCTGCATGCCCGACTCGCTGAGCAACTGGTCCTGCACGAACAAATGCCCACGAAAGACCGTGCGCCCGTTTTCCGGGAAGGCGGGGCAGGCCAGGGTGAAATCACTGTCCAGCGCTTCCAGCAAGGCTTCGCTCACCGGGCCGATGTTGCCGTCAGCGGTCGAGTCGAACGTCGAGCAGTACTTGAAGAAAATCTGTTCGCAGCCACGTTCGCGCAGCCAGCGCAGCGCTTCGAGCGACGCCTCAACGGCGTCGGCGGCCGGCACGGTGCGAGACTTCAGGGCGATGACGATCGCATCGGCGTCGAGGTGTTCGGCAACCTCGGCGCCGGGTATGCCGATGCTTTGCACGGTGCGCATGCCGCCGCGCACCAGCATGTTGGCAAGGTCCGTGGCACCGGTGAAATCGTCAGCGATGCAGCCCAGCAGAGGGCGGGCAGGGGCATTCAACATGTCGGGTTCCTCATCCGGGCAGATAATCAGTCATGTACTGCTTGATCACAGCGCGCAAATCTTCATCTGCGGTGAAGCCCAGGTCCCGGGAATAGGTGGCACAGAAGGACCCCGGCCACGAACCGACGATGCGCTCGATCGCCGGATTGCGCTCCAGGCTGATCCGCGCGGCCACTTCCGTACCAGCGACCTCGCGCAGGGCATCGATCATCTGTTCGACGGTAATCGACAGGCCCGGCATGTTGATCACCCGACCCTCGGTCATCTGCTCGCCGGCCAGTTCATGGCCATGGATCAGGTTGGCGATCGCTTGCGCTGGCGACATCAGCCAGAGCCGCGTATCGAGGGGTACCGGACACACGCTGGATTGGCCATTGAGCGGTTCGCGGATGATCCCGCTGGCGAAGCTGGAAGCGGCCAGGTTGGGTTTGCCCGGGCGCACCACGATGGTCGGCATGCGCAGGCTGCGGCCATCGACAAAACCGCGCCGGCTGTAGTCGGCGAGCAGCAGGTCGTTCATCGCTTTTTGCGTGCCATAGGAACTCTGCGGTGCCCACACCTGATCATCGCGCACGCGTTCCGGCAGTTGCCCGCCGAATACCGCGACGGAGCTGGTCATCACCCATTTCGGGCAGGTGCCGAGCAGGCGAATGCGTTCGAGCATGTTCTGGGTCGCGGTGAAGTTGATGCGCATGCCCAGTTCGAAGTCGGCCTCCGCCTGGCTGGAAACCACCGCCGCCAAATGGAAGATGCTGTCGGTGCTGGCGTCGATAAGGCTGTCCAGCACTTCAGGGTTGGCGATGTCGCCACACACCACCGTTACCCGAGGATCATCGATGCCCTCGAGCGCGACCATATCGAAGGCGACGATTTGCCCGATGGGCTGGGGCTGGCCTGCACGGTCGGTGAGCGAGCCGCGCAGCAGCAGGGCTTCGATCAGACGGCGGCCAAGGAAGCCGGCTGCACCGGTCACGAGAATTTTCATGAGTTGCTCCAAACGTCAGCGGTTGACGAGTTTTCCGGGAATTTTGAAGACCAGCAGGGCGCCGAGGAACAACGCGCTTGCCATCACATACATGCCGATCGTGGTGCTGTGGGTGGTGTCCTTGAGGAAGCCCATCAGGTACGGCGAGACGAAGCCCGCCAGGTTGCCCCAGGAGTTGATCAGGGCAATGCCGGCGGCTGCGGCGGTGCCGCCGAGGAAGGCCGTTGGCAGGCTCCAGAACAGCGGCAGGGTGCTCATGGCCCCCATGGAACCCAGGGTCAGGCCGATCATCGAAATCGTGAAGTTGTCGCTCCAGGTGGCAGAGATGAACAGGCCGACACCGCCCAGCACCGCAGTCAGCGCCAGGTGCCAGCGACGCTCGCGCAACCGGTCGGCGCTACGCGACACCAGGATCATGGTCATCGCGGCGGCGGCATAAGGGATGGCGGTGAGCATGCCGACCTGCAAGACATCGCTGACGCCGGCCTGGCGGATCAGTGTCGGCAACCAGAAGCCCACGGTGTAGAAGCCAGCAATCATGCAGAAGTAGATGCCTGTCAGCAGCCAGATGCGCGGCTGCAGGAACACCTCTTTGAGGCTGTGGGTTTGATGGCCAGCGGTTTCGGCGTCGATACGGGTCTGCAGCAGGGTTTTCTCTTCCTGGGTGAGCCAGCCGGCACTGGAGATGCGGTCGCTGAGACAGAAGATCACTAGGATGCCGACGGCAATCGAGGGCAGCCCTTCAAGGAAGAACAGCCATTGCCAGCCGGCAAACCCATGGTCACCGTTGAAGGCGCTCATGATCCAGCCGGACAGGGGCGCACCGATCAGTCCCGAGAGCGGCACGGCCGTGGCGAACAGGGCGTACATCTTGCCGCGGCGATGGGTCGGGAACCAGTAGGACAGGTAAAGGATGACGCCCGGGTAGAACCCGGCCTCGGCGATGCCCAGCAGGAAGCGCATGATGTAGAAGGACATCGGCGTACTGACCAGGGCCATGGCCGAGGAGATGATGCCCCAGGTGATCATGATGCGCGCGATCCACAACCGCGCACCGACACGATGCAGGATCAGGTTGCTGGGAATTTCCACGAGGAAATAGGCAATGAAGAAAATCCCTGCGCCGAGACCGTAGACGGCTTCGGAAAATTGCAGATCGTCGGACATCTGCAATTTGGCGAAACCCACGTTCACCCGATCCAGATAAGCGACGAGGTAGCACAGCAACAACAACGGCAGGATCCGCCACGCGGCTTTGCGATATGCAAGGTCCTCGAAGCGATCGGCGGGCGCGATGGCACCGGTTTGAATCACAGATTCAGTCATGTGTTTCCCCCATCCTTATTTTTGTAGTGGGTGACGTTGTTTTTATCGGACTTACATGAAGATCGGTTTTTTATCATAATACGTCATACGAATTCAAGGCGCAGAATCCAAAGAGGACGACGGATCTAAAATGCAGTACCGTTCACCGATTTGAGCCCAGAGATGCCTATGCCCACTCCTGACAAATCCCCCTGTTCCGCCGAGGCGCTGGCCGTTCTGAAGGACTCCGCCAAGGGCACGCTGTCCGATCAGGTGACGGCGGCCCTGAAGGCTTATATCGCCAATGGTGAAGTGCTGCCGGGCGCTCGCCTGCCCACCGAGCCCGTGCTCTCGGAGCGATTCGGGGTGAGCAGGACGGTCATCCGCGAGGCGATCTCGCGCCTCAAATCAGCCGGGCTGGTGGAGGTCCGCCAAGGCAGCGGTACCGTCGTCAGCGAAGGCGCGCACATCAAGGCGTTCACCATCGACCTGGATGTCAGCGGCTCGATCGAGGCGGTATTGCGGGTTACCGAACTGCGCCGCGGTATAGAAGGGGAGGCAGCAGCATTGGCGGCACAGCGGCATTCACCAGCACAACTGGAGGCCATCCACCAAGCGCTCAAGGCCATCGATGCCGCCGAGCAGGCGGGGCGCGATGGCGTCGAGGAAGACCTGGCGTTCCATCACTCCATTTCCAGGGCAACGGGCAATCCGCTGTACCCGTCACTGCACGAGTTCATCGCTCAGTACATCAAGGAAGCGATCCGCATCACCCGCTCCAACGAGGAACGCCGCCACGACCTGGCCAGGACGGTGCATGTCGAACACTCTGCCGTGTACGAAGCCATCGCCGCACGAGACCCTGAAGGCGCGCGCCATGCCGCCCTCAACCACATCAACAATGCGGTCGAGCGGCTCAAGAGTGCCGATCCTGCGTTCTGGCAGAATCCGGGGGCGAGAACCTCTTAGCCTGATCTGTAACGGCCCGGCTTACCGGCGAAGGCTGCGTAGAATGTTGCGCTGACGTTTCGGCCCGCTTCGCCGGCAAGCCTGGTTCCTACGGTATTTGTTAACGCCGGGCGAGGCGTCGTGATCACCGCTGGCCTGTAGGAGCCCGGCTTGCCGGCGGTGGCGTCCTCGAATATTGCATTTACCTTTCTGGCCTCATCGCTGGCAAGCCAGCTCCTACAAAAGCTGCGTAGGGCGTTGACTCATGGGTGCCGGACTTCCTGCCAATGTCTTACAGCAGGCTCCACGACACCCCGATATACACCCCCATACCTTCACCCGGCGTCGACCGCGCCGCGTCCAACCCTTTGTCGTCGTAGCCCGGCGTGACAGTGGCGGCGTAGTGCTTGTCGGTCAGGTTGCGCATGTCCACCCAGGTCTGCCAGTCACCCTTGGGCGCGTTGTAGCCCAGGGTCGCGCCAAACAGTGCGTAGGGATCGGCGTAGTAGCTGTTGGCGTAATCGACCGCGACCTTGGACACCCATTGCGTGTTGAGCGCGGCGAAGAATCCCTGGGGCCAGTCGTAACGCAGTTCGCCCTGGTAGTAGTGCATCGGCAGGCCTGGCAGGCGGTTGTCGCCGAAGCGTTCGTCGTCCTCGTAGTGGAAGTCACTGAAGGTATAGCTCTGGCGCAGGCTCAGTTGACCGCCATCGTTACCCGACCACAGGTTACTCGACAGGCTGGCTTCCACGCCCTGGTGCACGGTGGGGCTGGCGTTGAGTTCGTAAGGCGTGGTGGCGTTGGCATCCGGCAACACCGAGAGCAATTCGTGGCGCACCTGGGCGTAGTACCAGGCCAGGCTCCATTGGCCCATCGCGCTGTCGCCGCGACCGCCCAGCTCCAGGGTGGTCGCCGTCTGGTTTTGCAGCTCGATAGGATCGCGCTGGGTACCCGTGGCGGGGCCGCTGCCGGCCGGGAAGCGAATGTTGGAGCTGTAGATCAGCGACCAGGGGTGCGGTGCCTCGACCGAACGGCTGAGATTGCCGAACAGTTGCAGGTCAGGTGTCAGTTGGTAGCGCAGCCCCAGGCGCGGGGCATAGTCCCAGTCGCCCTGACTGGTCTTGCCACCGCCTTGCGGGTAGGTCACCGCGCTTTCGCGGCGGGTGTAGATGGCCGCCAGGCCCGTGGTCAGCCACAGGTCGTCGGCAATCTCCAGGTCATTGCCCGCGTGCAGGACGCTGTCCGAGCCCTGGTAGGTGAAGTTGCGCATGGGCGTGCCCGGCGCATAACCGGCCGTGTTGCCGGTGGGGATGCGCACCTGTTCGCTGGCGCCGGCGTTGGGCAGGTGCTTGGTCACGCGCAGGCCCAGGGTGCTTTGGCTCTGCAGGCCCCAGAGGGTGTCGCGACGCTTGTAGTCAAGGGTGCCGCTGACATCCGTGTAGGCCACCTTCAGGCGGTTGGGACCTTCGCGCAAGTCCATGGGGTAGTCATGGTAGGCAAGGCCGGCCTGGATGCTCGAATCGTCATCGATGAACCAGGTGGTCTTGTTGCCGATAAAGGTGCTGCCCGGCTGTTCGCGGCGATCGTCGCGCGCCACGTAGGCAGGGTTGGCCGCGCGCGGGTCGTGCTCGATGGAGTGTTTGGTGACCCGGCCGGCGAGGTCGTTGTCGGTCTGGCGGTAGCGCAGGTAGAAGCGCGTTTCCAGGTTCGGGTTGAAGCGATAGCCGAAGTTGGCGATGACGCCCTGGCTCTCGCTGGCGGTGTGATCCTGATAGCCGTCCGCGCGAGCGTCGGTCAAGGCCAAGTAGTAGTCGAAATCGCCCAGCACCTGCCCGGAGCTGACCTGGCGTTGCTGATAACCGTGGCTGCCCGTGGCATAGCGCACCTGCAAGCGCGGTGCGTTGTAGCCGGTATGGCTGACGTAATCGATGGCCCCGCCCAAGGCCAGGGCACCGCGGTCGAAACCGTTGGCGCCGCGCAGCACCTCCACATGGTCAAGCCATAGCGGTTCCAGCAGCTCATAGGGTGTGCCGCCGGGACCGGTCAGCGGCAGGCCGTCGAGCATGGCGTACAGGCCCGAGGCATGGGCGCCCGGCGCACGGTTGATGCCCGACCCGCGGATCGAGATCTTCACGCCTTCATTGCCTGCCGACTGGGCATAGATGCCTGGCTGATAAGCCAGCACATCCTGATTGCTCGCTACCCGGCCCTGCAGGGGGCGGCGCATGTCGACCACGTTGGTGCCGCCGGGTACCTGTTCGAGCCGCGCCTTGGCGTCCTCGATCCCCTGGTCCTCGTCACTCGGGTTGTCGGCCCCGATCAGCACTTGCCCCAACTCCAGGCCCTGGGCCTGGGCGATCGCCGGACAGACAAGGGCCAGGCCCAGCAACGCGGCGGACAGGGATTGGGGCGAGGGCATTGAGAAAACTCCAGACAGGGGGATACGGGCAGTGAAGTCTGCGACGCATGAAAGAACGAAGGGAGCACATGATGATTTTGCTGTTGCGCCAGGATCAGGCTTATCGGCAGGGGCGAGCCTGGCGTGAAATGGCGACCGTCCATGTCGTCGCGCTGCGGGACGCGCCTACTGTCGAACAGGCGCAAGCTTCACTGTACGAGCGAGCATGCTCGCGATGGTCGTGAACGATAACGCGTTGAACCAGATGCCCCGCGGCGCCCTCTGGTTTTTCGCGAGCATGCTCGCTCCTACAGGTAGGCAGTCGCGGTTGTTTCAGCGTTTGTTCAACGCCGCTTCCGCCGCCGCGATTTCAGCCTGGCGCTTGAGGATCACGTCGCCCACCGGCGGTCCCTGGAAGCGTCGCGCTTCGAAACCGAACCAGACGATAGCCGTCAACACCAAAAAGCCGATGGTGATGTACAGCGCCCAGTCGTTCGGTGGCTGGATGCCGATGACGAAAATGATCACCATCGACAGGACCGAGAGCAGGGCGAACAGCGTGTACCAGAAGCGCCCCATGTTCCACGGCCCCATGGTCGGCCATTTCGAGGTGCCGTAGGCAAACAGGCCCAGCACGATGGGAATAATGAATGAGAAGAACAGGAAGATCACTGTGCAGGAGACCACGATGGTGTAGACCGGTGTTTCGCCGATCGATATCACCGACGATCCCCAGACGAACAGCACCGCCAGTGTGGCACCGGTCCAGATGGCTGCCACCGGGCTGCGGAAGGTCGGCGAAACCGAGGCCAAGGCTTTGGAGCAAGGCAGGCCGCCATCGCGGGAAAACGCGAAGATCATGCGTGAAACCGAGGTCACGGTCGCCAGGCCACAGAGCACCTGCGAGATGAAAATCGCCACGTACAAGCCGTCCTTGAGCAGCGGGTTGACTTGGGTATTCATGGCCCAGAAGAACACGCTCCAGCCCTGCTTGGCCGCTTCGTCCATGCTCGGCAACATCAGCACGAATGCGCTGAGCATCACCCAGCCGAACAGCAGCGACCAGACCACCGACATGACCATGCCCCGCGGCACCGACATGGCCGCATTGCGGGTTTCCTCCGAGGTGTGGGCAGAGGCGTCGTAGCCAGTGATGGTGTAGATCGGCAGGAGCAGGCCGAGCATGAAGACCCAGCCGTTGGAGACTTCCGGCCAGACACCGCCGCCCGCTGCGCCGGAGTAGTTGCCGAAGGTCACCAGTCGCGAGAATTCGTAGCTGGGGGCCGAGATCAGGCAGACGATGGTCAGCGCCAGTGCGGTGGCGAAGATCAGGTAGCCGGAGAAATCAGTGAGCCTGGCGGTCAGGCCGATCCCCAGGTGATTGCACAGGGCCTGGAGACCGGTGAGGATCGCCAGGAAAATCACCCGGGTCGTGGTGGTGTCTTCCATGCCCAGCGTGGGGCCAAAGGCGCCGAAAAAGAAGTAATAGGTGCCGACGTTGATCGCCCCCAGCACCGTGACCAGCCCCAGCAGGTTGAACCAGGCCGTGAGCCAGCCGGTAAAACGGTTGCCGAGGATCGAGCCCCAGTGATACAGGCCGCCTGCGGTGGGGTAGGCCGAGGAAATCTGCGCCATGGCCAGGGCGAACACGCCGGAAATCAGGCAACCGATCGGCCAGCCAATACCGATCGACGCACCGCCGGCGCCCGAGGTGCCCTGGGCCAGTGAGTTGATGCCACCGGAAAGGATGCAGATGATCGAAAAGGAAATCGCAAAGTTGGAGAAAACCCCCATTCGTCGCGAGAGCTGTTGGGCATAGCCCATGCTGTGCAGCACCTTGACGTCATCGTCGTGCGCGTCGGTGCCGGGCTGGCTTGCTGGGTTCATTGTCGTGTGCCCCTTCAGGTTTTGATACGCAGCCATCCGGCGCTCCGGATGGATTGGCTTTCAACCCCTTGTCGTACTGCTCCTGTTTCCTATTGGTGAAACCTGCCTGCTTTTGTGTAGGAGCGAGCATGCTCGCGATGGAGGTTAACGATTACTCGGGGCGTCAGGTTCCCCGCGTTATCGTTGAGGTCCATCGCGAGCGTGCTCGCTCCTACAGAAGGCGGCCGTGGAGGGCCGCCTGGAAAATTTCCGCTACACCGGCCCGGGTCAAGGGCAGCGGGTTGCCGCCGGCCGACGGGTCGACCACCGCCATGTCGGCGATCAGGTCGGCTTGCTGGTCGTCCACCCCCAGCTCGAACAGCGTATGTGGCACGGCGATGTCCTTGCGCAATTTGAGGACGAAGGCCAGGAAGCTGTCGAAGCCCGGGGAGGGCAGGTGCAGGTACGCCGCCAGGCGTGTGATGCGTTCCTCGATGGCCGGACGATTGAACTTCAGCACGTAGGGCATCAGGGTGGCGTTGGTCATGCCGTGGTGGGTGTCATACAGGGCGCCGATCGGATGCGCGAGGGCGTGCATCCCGCCCAGGCCTTTCTGGAATGCAGTGGCGCCCATCGCTGCCGCCGCCAGCATTTGCCCGCGTGCATCGAGGTCCGAAGGGGTGTGGACGGCGCGCACCAGGGCATTGCTCACCAGGCGCATGCCTTCGACCGCAATGCCATCGGCCATGGGATGGAAACCAGGGGCGCAGTACGACTCCAGGCAGTGCGCCAAGGCGTCCATGCCTGTGCCTGCGGTGACTTTGGCCGGCATGCCGACGGTCAGGGCGGGATCGCTGATGACCACGCGCGGCATCATTTTCGGGTGGAAGATGATGCGCTTGGTGTGGGTACGATCGTCGATAATCACCGCCGCGCGGCCCACTTCCGAGCCCGTACCCGCAGTGGTCGGCACCGCGATGACCGGGGCAATGCGGCTTTCATCGGCGCGGGTCCAGTAGTCGCCGATGTCTTCGAAATCCCAGACCGGGCGGGTCTGGCCACTCATGAAGGCGATGAGCTTGCCCATGTCCAGGCCGCTGCCTCCGCCAAAGGCCACCACGCCATCGTGGTTGCCCGCGCGCCAGGCGTCGAGCCCGCCTGCCAGGTTGGCTTCGACCGGGTTGGGCTTGAGGTCGCAGAACAGCGCGGCGCCCAGCCCTGCATCGCGCAAGGCGTCCAGCGCAGCCGTGGTGATCGACGCACGCCCCAGACCGCTGTCGGTGACCAGCAGCGGGCGCTGGATCCCCTGGCTGCGACAGACCTCGGCCAGTTCCGCGATGCGGCCGACACCGAAGCGGATGCTCGTGGGGTAGTTCCAGTTTCCAGTCAGGCTCATGGCTCAGATCTCGTGGCGCAGATGGAAGGATTTGGCGCGGGTCAGGTGTTCGTATCCCAAGCGGGAAAGGGTCACGCCGCGCCCACTGTTCTTGACCCCTGTCCAGGCCAGGGCCGGGTCCAGGTAGTCGCAGCGATTCATGAACAGGGTGCCGG
Organism: Pseudomonas sp. PSB11; assembly: GCF_014596605.1. Taxonomy (NCBI): domain Bacteria; kingdom Pseudomonadati; phylum Pseudomonadota; class Gammaproteobacteria; order Pseudomonadales; family Pseudomonadaceae; genus Pseudomonas; species Pseudomonas sp. PSB11. The sequence continues at coordinate 244,979 of NZ_NOIO01000005.1, read as the reverse complement.
TTTCGATCTGCTCGCCCAGGCGTTCGGCGGCGGCCAGGTCCCGGGTCCAGATGGACGCGCTGAGCCCGAACTCACTGTCGTTCATCAAGGCGACGGCCTCGTCGTCGCCGGCAACTGGCATGATGCCGACCACTGGCCCGAAGCTTTCATCGCGCATCACCGACATCCGATGGTTCACATCCACCAGCACTTGTGGAGCCAGATAGGCGCTGCCGGGCACATCGGCGGCGAAGGCTTGCGCGTCGATCAGCGCCGTGGCGCCCTCACTCAATGCCTCGGCGATCTGCCCGCGCACGAAATCGGCCGCTTGTGGATTGACCATCGGTCCGAGGGTGGTGGCGGGGTCCAATGGATTGCCCAGCACGTACTGGCGGGTCAATTCGGCGAAACGCTGGATGAAGGCCGGATAGATTGCCTGATCGACATAGATGCGCTCCACGGCGCAACAACTTTGTCCCGAGTTGAAGAAGCTGCCGTCCACCAGGTTTTCCACCGCGTGTTCGAGGTCGGCATCGGCCCGAACGTAGGCAGGGTCCTTGCCGCCGAGCTCCAGGCCGGTGCCGATGAAGCCTGTGAGTGTCGCCTGTTGGACGATCTTGCCGGCCTCCACCGAGCCGGTGAAATTCACCTGCTGTATGTCGCCGGAGACAATGGCCAGCGCAGTCGAGGCGTGCTCAAGCACCAGGTTCTGGAACAACCCTTCAGGCAGATGCGCCCGACGAAAAGCTTCAGCGAAACGCTCACCCACCAGCAGGGTTTGCGAAGCGTGTTTGAGGATGACGCCGTTGCCAGCCATCAGCGCCGGAATGACCGAGTTGACTGCCGTCAAGTAAGGGTAATTCCACGGGGCAATCACCAGCACCGTACCCAGCGGTTCGCGCTTGATATAGCGCTTGAAACCCGCGACAGGCACGGGCTCCACCGCTGCCAGCGCATCAGGCGCAATGGCGATCATGTGCCGTGCGCGTTCTTCGAAACCGCGCAGTTCGCCGGAGCCGAAACGCACCGGTCGACCCATCTGCCAGGCCAGTTCCGGGACGATGTCATCCTTCATGGCCAGCATTGCGTCCACTGCTGCGCTGCAAATGCCCGCGCGTTCGTTCAGTGGCCGGCGTTTCCACTGCGCCTGGGCATCGGCCGCCGCCTCCAGTGCCCGATAGAGCTGGCCGGTATCGGCGCAGGGACGTTCAGCATAAACCCGGCCATCGACCGGGGAGATGAGTTGAATCGTCTTGGTCATGGCAATCTCAATAGCGCTCGAAACCGCGCTGCAGTTCCCAATCGGTAATCCGCCGGTCGTACTCCTTCTGTTCCCATTCGGCGGTGTGTACGTAGTGATCGATGACCTCGTCACCGAACGCCTCGCGCAACATGCTCGACTTCTGCAATGCGGCGCTCGCCTCACGCAAGGTCTTGGAAACCTCGGGCAAATGCTCGTCTACGTAGGCATCGCCCTCAAAGGGCGCGGCGAGCTCGAGCTTTTCATCGATGCCTGCCAGCCCCGCGGCGATCAAGGCGGCGAAGGCCAGGTAAGGGTTGAGATCGGCACCGCCAATGCGACATTCGATACGGATCGATTTGCTGCCCTCGGCGCACAAGCGAAAGCCCGCGGTGCGATTGTCCCGGCTCCACACCGCGCGGGTAGGGGCGAAGGTGCCGGCCTGGAAGCGCTTGTAGGAATTGATGTAGGGCGCAAGAAAGCAGGTGATGTCGTTGGCATACTTGAGCTGCCCGGCCACCCAGGCACGCATCAGCTTGGACATGCCGAACTCGGCCTTTGCATCGAAGAACAGCGGTTTCTTGGCGTTCTTGTCCCACAGCGAGTTGTGGATGTGGCTGCTGGAGCCGGCGGCGTCATAGCGCCACTTGGCCATGAAGGTGATCGCCTTGCCCTGCAATTGAGCGATCTCCTTGCACGCATGCTTGATGATGACGTGATGGTCGGCCATGGTCATCGCGTCGGCGTAACGGATGTTGATTTCTTCCTGGCCCGGGCCCCATTCACCCTTGGAGTTTTCCACGGGAATGCCGCTGGCCTGCAGATGCTTGCGAATCGCCCGCAGCACCGGCTCTTCGCGGGTGGTCTGCAGGATGTTGTAATCCTCTATGTAGTGCCCGGCGGTTTTCGGCTTGTGATAGTTGCGCTTGTGGATGGCCTCGTAGCTCTCGTCGAACAGGTAGAACTCCAGTTCGGAAGCAAACATGCCGGTGTAGCCGCGTTCACGCAGGCGCTCGACCTGTTTTTTCAGGATCGCCCGCGGGCTGTGGGGCAGGTCCTCTCGATGGTGATGGTCCAGCACGTCACACAGGACCAGCGCCGTGCACTCAAGCCAGGGCACCTTGCGCAAGGTGCGCATGTCGGGCTTGAGCACGAAATCGCCGTAGCCTTTGCTCCAACTGGCGGCGGCATAGCCGGGCACCGGCTCCATGTCGATGTCGTCGGCCAGCAGGTAATTGCAGCAGTGGGTTTCTTCATGGCCGCTGTCGATGAAAAACTCGACCTGGAAGCGCTTGCCAACCAGGCGCCCCTGCATGTCGACCATGCACACCAGTACGGTATCGATCTCGCCAGAGGCGGCAGCACGCTTGAGTTGGTCAAAACTGAGGAACGGCTCGGTCATCACGGCAATCCTGCGCAAATTGTTTGGGCCTGTCTGAGATAGCTGTTGCAGACGCTCTCCAGATAAAACCAACAACTGCCGCCGCGAGCATCGTAGGCAATAAGCTGACGTAAGCTTAGCCTACTGTCGCTTTTCGCAAGTTTTTGCTGCGCAGGGTGTGTGACCCTCTACGATCGACTTTCAAATTGTTGAAGAGGAGGTGCGGCATGCAGCGATTTACTGGCGGTTGCCTGTGCGGCAATGTGCGGATTGTGGCGTCGGGGCAGCCCTATCGGGTCGGCCTCTGTCACTGCCTCGACTGCCGCAAGCACCACGGTGCGCTCTTTCACGCCTCGGCGATCTTCCCTGAGGACGCGGTGATGATCGAGGGCGAAACGCGCGACTACGCCGGGCGCTATTTCTGTCCGCGCTGTGGCTCGTCGGTGTTTGCCCGCAGCGACGACGAAATCGAAGTGAACCTGGGCTCGCTCGATGCCCCTGACCAGTTGAAGCCAACCTATGAAAGCTGGACGGTGCGGCGCGAGTCCTGGTTGCCGGCGTTCCCGCTCGCACGGCACTACAAGCACGATCGAGAGGGCACCGGCCGATGTGACGGCTAAATGATATGGCTTGTAGGAGCGAGCATGCTCGCGATGAACGTCAACGATAACGCTGGCAACCTGACACCCAGCGGTGCTCTCAGGTTCATCGCGAGCATGCTCGCTCCTACAGAAGATCAGCGCGTCGCCCTGTCCGTTAGGCGATATCTCCTGGCTTGTTAGCGTTAGCCGGCTATCAGGGCGCGCGCTATTGTGGTCGCACGTTCCCGGCCGCCTGGATGATCCCGATGACCCGCCCCCGTTTCTTGCCCGATAACTTCACCCTGACCCTGATCGGCGTGGTCCTTCTCGCCAGCCTCCTGCCCGCCAGTGGCCAGGTGGCCGTGGGCTTCGGCTGGTTGACCAATTGCGCTATCGCGCTGCTGTTTTTCCTGCACGGCGCAAAGCTGTCCCGCGAGTCGATCATTGCCGGCGCCGGCCACTGGCGCTTGCACTTGCTGGTCTTTGGCCTGACGTTCGTCCTGTTCCCGCTGCTCGGCCTGGCGCTCAAGCCTGTGCTGTCGCCGATGATCGGCGCCGACCTGTACATGGGCATGCTCTACCTCTGCGCGTTGCCGGCCACGGTGCAGTCGGCGATTGCCTTTACCTCGTTGGCGCGAGGCAACATTCCGGCGGCGATTTGCAGTGCGGCAGCGTCCAGTCTGTTCGGGATCTTTCTTACGCCATTACTGGTGACCTTGCTGCTAGACGTGCACGGCGAGGGCGGCTCGACCCTCGACGCCATCGTGAAGATCAGCGTGCAGTTGTTGCTGCCGTTCATTGCCGGGCAGATCGCTCGCCGCTGGATCGGCGCCTGGGTCGCACGCAACAAGGGCTGGCTGAAATTTGTCGATCAGGGCTCGATCCTGCTGGTGGTGTACGGCGCTTTCAGCGAAGCGGTGATCGAAGGCATCTGGCACCAGATTCCATTGCGCGACCTGGCCGGGCTGGTGGTCGCCTGTTGTGTGGTTTTGGGGTTGGTGTTGCTGGCGTCCACCGTGCTGGGCAAGGCCTTGGGTTTCAACCAGCAAGACCGCATCACCATCCTCTTCTGTGGTTCGAAGAAAAGTCTGGCCACGGGTGTACCGATGGCCCAGGTGCTGTTCGCCGGCAGCACCATCGGCGTGTTGATCCTGCCGCTGATGCTGTTCCACCAGATTCAGTTGATGGTCTGTGCGGTGCTGGCCCAGCGGTTCGCCAATCGCCCTGAATCGGTGCCTGAATTGATGGCACAGGTCGACCCTTGATGGTAAGTCGCTGTTTTAAAATAAAATAATGATGCAGGGGGGTTCCCAGGCGGCAAGAAAGTTGATAAATTGCCGCCCATTCCTGCAGGGGGCCATCCACGGCTCTCCAGGTAGCAGCTACAGGGGCGTCGCCAAGCGGTAAGGCAGCAGGTTTTGATCCTGCCATGCGTTGGTTCGAATCCAGCCGCCCCTGCCATCTTCTGATCAGCCGCGCTCGTGCATTGCACGAGCGCGGCTGATTGCATTCTGAATATCCTCTGCCCGCATCCAAAAGCTTCCCACTGCACGGTGTCTCCTTCGCAGGCTCACGACAGCTCGTTCGCTCCCGTTTGCCCGTGATGGCGAGTGGATATCTGCAAGAAGCCGATTATGCTTCTAGAAACCTTGCAGCGATGCGAGGCCGTCAGCCTGTGTGCATGCTTTGCGCAATCCGTAATCCGATGACATCAGCCCTAGGGCCTGGGTGCGGCAACAAGACAGTGGGGTACTCCGGCCTATAACAAGAGCAAGACGGAGAAGACTCATGGCCGCAATCGACAACACAACCACGGGCAGCGCGCCCAACCACGGGATCACCAAGGAGGAGCGCAAGGTCATTTTCGCCTCGTCCCTGGGCACCGTGTTCGAATGGTACGACTTCTATCTCTACGGCTCTCTCGCCGCGATTATCGCCAAGCACTTCTTCGCTGGCGTCAACGAGACAACGTCCTTCATTTTTGCCTTGCTCGCGTTCGCCGCAGGCTTCGCCGTACGCCCCTTCGGCGCCATCGTGTTCGGCCGTCTGGGCGACATGATCGGGCGCAAGCACACCTTCCTGATCACTATTGTGATCATGGGTATCTCTACCGCCGTCGTGGGCTTTTTGCCCGGTTACGCGACCATTGGCGTGGCGGCGCCGATCATCCTGATCACCCTGCGCCTGTTGCAAGGCCTGGCCCTGGGTGGCGAATATGGCGGTGCAGCGACTTACGTGGCCGAACATGCACCCAAAGGCAGGCGCGGTTATTTCACCTCGTGGATCCAGACCACCGCCACCCTTGGCCTGTTCCTGTCGTTGCTGGTCATTCTCGCCTGCCGCACCGTCCTGGGCACCGAGGCGTTCGAAGCCTGGGGCTGGCGGATTCCCTTCCTGCTGTCGATCCTGCTGTTGATCATCTCGGTCTACATCCGCTTGCAGCTCAGCGAGTCGCCGGTGTTCCTGAAGATGAAGGCCGAAGGCAAGTCCTCCAAGGCGCCGCTGACTGAATCGTTCGCCCGCTGGGAGAACCTCAAGATAGTGATCATGGCGTTGCTCGGCGGTACCGCCGGCCAGGCCGTCGTCTGGTACACCGGGCAGTTCTACGCGTTGTTCTTCCTGCTGCAAACGCTCAAGATCGACGCGCAGACGGCCAACCTGCTGATTGCCGGTTCGCTGTTGATCGGCACGCCATTTTTCGTCATTTTCGGCAGCCTGTCTGACCGCATCGGTCGCAAGGGCATCATCATGGCCGGCTGTATCCTCGCAGCGGTGACCTACTTCCCGATCTTCCATGCGTTGACCCAGTACGGTAACCCCGACGTGTTCGTTGCGCAGGAGAAGAACCCGGTCACGGTGGTCGCCGATCCCGACCAGTGTTCGTTCCAGTTCGACCCGGTGGGCAAGGCCAAATTCACCAGCTCCTGCGACTTGGCCAAGACCTTGCTGGCAAAAAGGGCCATTCCCTACAAGAACGAGAAGGCCGAACCGGGCACCGTCGCGCAGGTGCGCATCGGCGACAAAGTGATCCCAAGCTTCGAAGGCACCGGCATGCCGGCTGCCGACTTCAAGACCCGCAACGACGCTTTCGTCGCGACCCTCGGCACCGCCCTCAAGGACGCCGGCTACCCCGAAAAGGCCGATCCGGCCAAGACCAACTACCCGATGGTGCTTTTGCTGCTGACCATCCTGGTGATCTACGTAACCATGGTCTACGGCCCGATCGCCGCCTGGCTGGTGGAACTCTTCCCGGCGCGCATTCGCTACACCTCGATGTCGCTGCCTTACCACATCGGCAACGGCTGGTTCGGCGGGTTCCTGCCGACCGTGGCCTTCGCCATGGTCGCGGCCACCGGCGATATCTACTACGGGCTGTGGTACCCCATCGTCATCGCAGTGATGACGGCGGTCCTGGGTACGTTCTTCCTGCCGGAAACCAAGGATCGGGAGATTCATCACACCTGAAACCTGCACTCGCCCTTTCCCGCACGGGAAAGGGCGATGCCGCTTCTTTTCAGATCCGCGAATACTTTTTCCTTCCTCACCGCACATGCCGCTCGTCTATTCGAACGCACACTTTCCCCTCGACACCTTCAAACCAGTACGGCCCGGAAAACCCGGAACTACGTGGTGAGGTGAAACATGTCCAGCGAAACGATCTTCCAGGATAAAGGGCAAGACCCGGACAAGACGCAGGGTGCTGTAGAACCCGCGTCGGACGATCCGGGCAAATACGATCCCCTGACCCAGCCCGACCTCGATGAAGACGAGGGCGCGCAGGATTGGAATGAGCGCGACAGGAAACTTCCCGAGGCAGATGAACAAACACCTTTGTCCGACGACAGGCGATAAACGCAGGCGCCCGGCGATAGCCCGATGCACTGCCCAGGAGAACAGCCAATGACACTATTCACGCCCTTGTCGGGTTCGCCTTCGGCGCTTTCGGATGCCGGCGTCGATGGCCCTTACCGTGAACTCTATGGTTTGCTGTACAGCAACGACCCGCAAGCAGCCACGCGGGGCGAACAGTTCCTGCGCGAGCAACTGGCCCTCGCCGCCGAACTCCCCTGTGATCTGCCTGAAGAGCCAGGCCAGTTGTCGTCATGGACGGAACAACATTGTGCCGATGTGGCGCGTGACTATGCCCTCTATCTCGAGGCGCGCAAGCAGGGTGAGGCGCGTCGGTATTTCTCGAGCAAAGCCCATGCCCTGTATTTCCTGCAACGTGTTGCCCCGACCAAGGAAGTCGACGGTGCATGGCTGGCCGGGGTGCTGGAGCATTGGCAGGACATGCGCTATGACGGGCTGCTGAGCACCTATCTGGAAGAATTGGGCAATGGCGATGCGCGGCAGAATCACGTAGTCATCTATCGCAAGCTGCTAGCCGCCCACGACTGTGGCGACAGGCAGGGGCTGCTCGACGAACATTTTCGCCAAGGCGCAATCCAGCTGGCACTGGGGCAGTGCAGCGCGATGTTCATGCCGGAGGTGATCGGCTACAACCTCGGCTACGAACAACTGCCGCTGCACTTGCTGATCAGTGCCTATGAACTGCGTGAGCTGGGGATCGATCCGTACTATTTCACCCTGCACGTCACCATCGACAACATCAGCAGCGGTCACGGGCGCAAGGCTATTGAAGCGCTGCTCGACCTGATGCCCATGGAGCAGGGGCGGGACGAGTTCTATCGGCGCGTTGCCGTCGGCTATCGACTCAATGACCTGGGGCCGGGCTCGACGGCGGTGATTGCAGGTTTCGATCTGCAGCAGGAAGTGATTGCCATGCTCGAGCGCAAACGCACCTATGGACAGCACATGCATTCCGATTACTGCCAGATCGAAGGCCAGACCGTCAATCAATGGCTGGCAACCCCTGGCCAGACCGAAGATTTTCTCGGGGCCCTGCAACGCAAGGGCTGGATAAAACGGCATGGCCCACCCGGGGAAAGCCGCTTCTGGCAATTGATCGAGGGCGACACGGCGGCCATGTTCGGCGTGTTCAGTGGCTACGAAAAACAGCTGCTGCACGACTGGATCGCCGGTGACTGGCAAGCGCCGCAACAGCAACGGGCGATACGCCGGGTGCCGTCCGATGATGCCTTCGCCGATGACGCCTGGGCGAACGATACCGAGCTCAAGGCCTTGCAAGAGGCGCTGCACGGCCAGTCACCGCGACAGCAATTGCAACTGCTGATTCCTTGGCTCTCTGCACAGCGCCATTGTCGTCCCGCCGGGCTCTACGCAACCCGCCGTTTCATTGAATGCGTGGCCCGTTTGCGCTGATTCCAGGAGTGTCATGCATGTCAGAACAACAGATTGCCGATCGTACTTTGCTGGAGCTCGGCAAGCGCCTGGCTGCCCAGGACTACCGTTTCATCACCCCGACGCCCTTGACCCATGAGCGCGTATGCCAACGCTTTGCACCGCCCTTGGCCACGGACCGGCGTGACGTGTTCGGCTGGTCGATGCCTTTCGAGCACACGCTGTTTCCAGCGCAGGAACTGGCTGACCTGGAGCAGGCGGCCATCGTCGAAAAAGAGGGCTCGCTGTGGCGTAGCACGGTACGTTGGTCAAGCCTTGGGTCCTTTTTGATTGCCCACTCGGCGTACCCGACGACGCAGAGCGATGCGGTGTTTTTCGGGCCCGACAGCTACCGCTTCGCGCAATTGATCGAAGCGCATCTGCAGCAGCGCTCCGAGCCCGTACGGCGCGCGGTGGACATTGGTTGCGGAAGCGGCATCGGAGCGCTGGTCGTCGCCCGCGCCCGCCCGGACGCCGACGTGCTGGCGGTGGATATCAATCCACGGGCGTTGCGCTTGTCGGCGGTGAATGCCGAGCTGGCCCAAACCAGCAATGTGAGCGCTTACCACAGCGACGTGCTGGGCAGTGTCGAAGGGCTGTTCGACCTGATCATCGCCAACCCGCCCTACATGAACGACAGCCAGCAACGGGCGTATCGTCATGGCGGTGGGGCGCTGGGGGAAGCCTTGTCGGTACGCATCGTGCGTGAATCGCTGCCGCGCCTGGACAAAGCCGGCAGCCTGCTGCTGTATACAGGAGTGGCGATGGTGGCCGGGATGGATCTTTTTCTCGAATCCATCCAGCCGCTACTGGGCGACGACAAGTTCAGCTGGACCTATCGAGAGCTGGACCCTGACGTGTTCGGCGAGGAACTGCTCAAGCCCGGCTATGAACGGGTGGAGCGCATTGCCGTGGTGGCGTTGACCGTGACCCGGCGCTGTTGATGCACCGTCGGTTCAATTGCCATCCGCTACCTTGCGTTCGATCTCGGCAACTTTGCGTCTGAGGTCCTCGGCTTCCTCCTCGGTGGTTTCGGGGGGAGGGGGCGCAAGGGCGTCATCCTCTTCGGTGGGCGGGGTGTCGGCAGGGGTGATGCGGTCATCGTTGTTCATGATGCTGGCCTCCAGTGTGTACTCATTGGATCGGGGCCTTCGCTACGAGTTCGAGATTTTCACTGGCCATGCCTGCCGCAAGTCAGCCTTTGCACCAATACTCGCTCACCGCACCGTGTGCACCCTGCACCGGATCCTGGTCGGGGAACGGCAGCGCGTCGATGTCTTGCAGCTGCGCAGCGCTCGGCGCTTCGCGGCAAATGTCGGCATGCTGGCCCGGCGGATAGGCGCCGACCACCAGGAAGTCGTCGCTGCAATCGAGGTTGCAATGCCCGGTGCCCGCCGGCAACAGCAGCACATCCCCGGCACTGACCTGCAGCACTTGGCCGCCAGGTCCGCCCAACATCAGGCGGGCATGGCCGCTGGCTATCCCAAGCACTTCATGGCCTTCGGTGTGATAGTGATGGAAGTCATAAATGCCGTAGCGCCATTGTGGTGGCCAGCCGTTGGCGCTAAAGGTCTGTTCGAACAGGGCCGCCGGATCGTCGCCCTGGACAGCGATGGCCTTGGGATAGACCAGCACCGGTAGGCGAGGGTTGTTCGGCACCCAGCCATTGCGTTGGAACATCACTTGTTGCGCGGGAGCATCCGCTTTCGACCTGTTCATCTGTGACCTCCGTCTTTGCCCGGCGCTTTAAAGGCTGGCTATTGCAGGGACCTATTGTTGAGTGACATTGCCTGGGTATGGGTGGTTCTAAAAAACCGCAGGTGCAGGTGCAGTGAACTCCTGAAGGCGGCCTGGCTCAGAACTTCAAACGCTGAATTTCAAGCGCTGAAGATCAGGAGCACTCAGTCGTGATCAGGGAGAAAGGGCCATGAGCAACGCATTAACCCTCGAACGCCTGCTGCAACGGTTCGCCTGTCGGCCTGCGACAAGCTCCGCGGACGCCGCACTGCAACCGCTGATGCAACAGCTCGTCAGCGATGGATTTACCGACCTGCCTCTGCCCGGGCAAGGCCGAACCCTGGATCGCTGGCGCACCCTGGCCGCCGTCTCGGCCAGCGATCTGGCACTGGCCAAACTGTTCGAAGGTCATACCGATGCGCTGGCAATCATGACCGAGCTCGAGCCCGACGCGCCACCGGCTGCGGGCACATGGGGCACTTGGGCGGCCGAGCCGGCCTTTGCCCGGCTTAATATTGTCGACCGTCAGGCCGGAACCGTTTACTTGCAGGGCCGCAAGGCCTGGTGTTCTGGTGCGGCGATACTCGATCGGGCGCTGGTGACAGCATGGGATGAGCAGATGCAACCGCAGTTGGTGGCGGTCACGTTGCAGCAGCCGGCGATCAGGCGACTCGACGATGGCTGGCAAGCGGTTGGCATGGGCCGTACGGCCAGCGTCGACGTGCTGTTCGAGGGTGCGCTGGGCCGTTGTGTCGGTTTGCCTGGGCAATATGTCGACAGGCCCGGCTTCTGGCACGGTGGCGCCGGGATTGCCGCGTGTTGGTACGGCGCCGCTTGTGCGCTTGCCGATTACCTTCGCCAACATTGTACGCAGCCGTACTGCGACGCCCATGCCCAGGCGCATCTGGGGGCCGTCGATGCGGCGTTGTGCTGCGCCCGGGCTGCGCTTCGGGAAACGGCCCTCTGGATCGATGAAAACCCCCGGCGCTCGGCGCAACTTCCTGTCTGCCGACTGCGTGCCCAGGTAGAAGCGGCCGTCGACAGCGTGCTTGCACATGTCGGGCGCGGGCTGGGTGCCACGCCATTGTGTCGTGACAGTCATTTCGCCAGGCTCGCCGCCGACCTGCCGGTCTTCCTGCGCCAGAGCCATGCCGAAAAGGACCTGGCGCAGCTTGGGCAGCAGGTCGCCGCGCAGCCGCTCGATGGGTGGGCGCTGTGATCGCCGGGCCGGCTACTCAAGAAAACCTGATTCAGGGTGCGGGGACAACGCTGGCCGAATGGCAGGCCAGTGACTGTTTGGCGCAAGTGCCAACCATCACTCATCGGCAACTGGTGCCTGTGGGGCAGCGCCTGGTCGTCGTCGCCCCGCACCCTGATGATGAAGTCCTCGGTTGCGCCGGCATCCTGGCGGGGATGCGGGGCAACGAGGCCGACGTCCTGATGATTGCGGTCACGGATGGCGAAGCCAGCCATCCGCAATCGCGGCACTGGACGCCGACACGCCTGCGACGGCAGCGCCCGATGGAAAGTACCCACGCGCTCGCCCGCATGGGGCTCGATGTCGATGCGCTGGACTGGCAACGCCTGGCGTTGCCCGACAGCGCTGTAGAAACGCAGGAGGCTTGGTTGGTCGAGCGGCTGGCGGCATTGATTCGCCCGGGCGATCGTGTGATCACCACCTGGCGCCGGGACGGACACTGCGATCATGAGGCGACCGGCCGCGCGACCGCCTGCGCGGTAGCCCGCCACCAGGCTTGCCTGATTGAAGTACCGGTCTGGGCATGGCATTGGGCGCGTCCCAACGATGCCCGAGTCCCTTGGGCGCGGGCGCACAAATACCTGCTGGCCCCACACGTGTTGGCGCGCAAGCGCCAGGCCATCGCGGCCCATGCGTCGCAGGTCAGCCGCGACGGTCAGACACCCGCGGTGTTGAGCGGTGAAACCCTCGAACGATTGCTGCAGCCTTTTGAACTGGTGTTTTTATGAGCGTATCCCCCGACTACTTCGAGCAACTGTTCGGAGCCAGCGATGACCCCTGGTCCTTTCGGACCCGCTGGTACGAAAAGCGCAAGCGCGAGCTGACGCTGGCCAGCCTGCCGCGCCAGCGCTATCAACGTGTGTTCGAGCCAGCCTGTGCCAACGGTGAACTCAGCGTACAGTTGGCCGGACGCTGCGACGCGTTGCTGTGCCAGGACCTGAACGCGAAGGCGGTCGAGCTGGCGCGCCAGCGCTTGAGTGGCCTGCACCATGTCCACGTCGAGCAGGCGGGTATTCCCCGGCAATGGCCGGACGGTGACTTTGATCTCATCGTGCTCAGCGAAGTGGGGTATTTCCTCGATGTGGACGACTGGCACCAGGTCATCGAAAACACCTTGCGCAGCCTCGGCCCGGCGGGCGGCGTACTGGCCTGTCACTGGTTGCATCCGATCGAAGGGTGTTCGCAGGACGGTCACGATGTTCATGCGGCGCTTGGCGAACGCCTGCATCTGCATCGTCTGGTGCGCCATGAGGAAGCGGATTTCCTGCTCGAATACTGGAGCCGAACAGCAACCTCGATCGACCTTGCCGAAACCTGCCAGTCGTTACCCGGCCAGTGACTTCAGGTAGTCGCCAAAGCCTTCCCGGCATCGGCAATGCTGGCGAGCGCTGGTGGTGACCGGGTTGCCGGCCGTCCACATGATGCGCGCGCCGCTGCGTTCCAGGTCGGCGACCAGTTGCACGTCTTCGTGGGCGGGCAAGGCCTGGAATCCGCCCGCCTTGCGATACGCCGCAGAAGAGACGCCGAGGTTGGCCCCATGGATATGCCGATGGCCCTCAACGGGACGGTAATTGGCGTGATAGCGCTCGCGCACTCCCTCCGAATGTTCAGACCAGTCGTTGACCTTGACCAGGCCGCAGACCGCATCGGCGTTGAACCTGATCTGCTCAACCAGCCAGGAATCGGGCACGACGCTGTCGGCGTCGGTGAAGGCCAGCCAGCGTGCATCCGCCGCCAGCAGGTGTTCGGCGCCTTGCGCACGGGTTTTTCCGACGTTGCGGTGAGTGCAGCTCAACGTCCATACGTCGTAGGCCTGGGCAATGTCCATGGAAGTGTCCGTGCAGTCATCCAGGACGATCAGGATCCTGACTTCTTCACGGTCCAGATCCTGGTGAAAGGCCGCCGCCAGCAGCGACTCGATGCATTCCTCAAGGCGCTGTTCCTCGTTATGCACCGGGACAATCACTCCTATCATCTGCAGCTCTCCATGGGACGTTCACTGTAACCTGGCTTTTCGATGTCGACCGGGATCAATGGCCATTGGTTGCAACTGTTTGCGCACAAAGGGAATCATCCATGGCGGGCAACCATCGATCAGGTGCCGCCGATGAAAGAATGAACCGCCGCATCTGCGCTGCGCCCTTAGTCATAAGCACTGGTAGAGGCAATGGGCGTGAACGAACGGACGATTTTCACCGGGTGTGCCGGCTGGAGCCTGGGCAGGGAACATTCAGCGGCCTTTACGGCTGAAGGTACCCACTTGCAGCGCTATGCGGCGCGACTGAACTGCGCCGAGATCAACAGCTCGTTCTATCGCCCGCATCGCCAGCAAACCTACCAGCGCTGGGCGGCCAGCACGCCGGTCGGCTTTCGTTTCAGTGTCAAGGTGCCCAAGCTGATCAGCCATGTGCAGCGCCTGCAGGCCTGTGATCAGGCGCTCGATGAGTTCGTGCTGCAATGCTCCGGCCTGGGCGATCGCCTGGGCTGCCTGCTGGTGCAGCTACCGCCGTCGCTGGCGTTTGACGAGTCGGTCGCCGAAGCATTTTTCATCAGCCTCAGGCGGTGTTTTCCAGGACCTGTGGTGTTCGAGCCCCGACACGAGTCCTGGACCGGTGCCGAGGCATTGTTGGTGCGCTATCAGATTGCACAGGCCGCGGTGGACCCTTCGCGTATCAGCACTGACTCGACGCCACGGGGATGGCCGGGGCTCAAATACTGGCGCCTGCATGGATCGCCGCGCATCTACTACAGCCCTTATGAATTGCCACGCCTGGAACGCCTGGCGGTCGAGCTGAAAACAGCCACTGCCGAAGGACAATCAGCCTGGTGCATCTTCGACAACACCGCCAGCGGCGCGGCACTGGGCAATGCCTTGACGTTGGCGCAATGTCTGGATCCGCACTAAACCCCTTTGGTGGACGGCAACAGGATCGTCAGGATGCCCAGCAGCGGCAGGAACGAACACAGCGTATACACGTATTCGATGCCGTGGATATCCGCCAGGTGCCCGAGTAGCGCGGCGCCGATGCCGCCAAAACCGAACATCAGGCCGAAGAATACCCCGGCGATCATGCCGACGTTGCCGGGCACCAGTTCCTGGGCGAAGACCACGATGGCCGAGAAGGCCGAGGCGAGGATGAAGCCGATGATCATGCTCAGCACGCCGGTCCAGAACAGGTCGACGTGGGGCAGGGCGAGGGTGAAGGGCGCCGCTCCGAGGATCGAGAACCAGATCACTTGCTTGCGCCCGATCCGGTCACCGATCGGCCCACCGAAGAAGGTGCCGGCTGCCACGGCGCCGAGAAACAGGAACAGGTACAGTTGCGAGCTGGCCACCGACAGGTCGAACTTCTCGATCAGGTAGAACGTGAAGTAGCTGGTGAAGCTGGCCATGTAGAAGTACTTGGAGAACACCAGCAATGCCAGGACCACCAGGGCAAAACTCACCCGTTGCCTCGACAAGCCATGGGTTGCCTTGGTGCCCTGCTTGAGCTTGAACAGGTTCAGATGGTGGCGGTACCAGCGGCTCAGCCCGTATTGCACGAGGATGGCGAATACCGCGAACAGCCCGAACCAGGCGACGTTGCCCTGGCCATAAGGGATGACGATGGCCGCTGCCAGCAGCGGACCAAAAGCGCTGCCGACGTTACCCCCGACCTGGAAGGTCGACTGGGCCAGGCCGTAGCGACCACCCGAGGCCAGGCGCGCGACGCGGGAAGTCTCTGGGTGAAAGGTCGACGAGCCAATGCCCACCAGCGCCGAGGCCACGAGAATCGCCCCGAAGCTGCCGACCATTGCCAGCATCAGGATGCCGATCAGGGTGCAGACCATACCGGCCGGCAACAGCCACGGCTTGGGGTGGCGATCGGTGTAGTAACCGACCCAGGGTTGCAGCAGCGAGGCGGTCAGTTGAAAAGTCAGGGTGATCAGGCCGACCTGGGTGAACGTCAGGCCATACGTGGCCTTGAGCATCGGGTAGATCGACGGCAGCACGGCCTGGATCAGGTCGTTGATCAAGTGCGCGAGGGCACAGGCACCGATGACGCGCATCACCAACGGGCTGGCCTGGCTGGCCACTGAAGCTGTGGCCGTGGGGGAAGTAGTGGTACTGATGGACATGGGATCCTTCCAGAAAAAACGTAAGACGGGGCTCGGTGCCAGGCACAAAAGCGCTGCCCATTTCAGGGTTCGGCGTTATCCTAGGGACCACCCGACTGCCTGTCTCACGCAATTCGGGAGTCGACTATCGCAAAAAGGGCATCATGATCAAGTCGCTGAAAGAATTCCTCAGAGAGATCGACGACCGATCCTGCGATGTGAGCAGCAGCGCTACCGACTACCCGGAAAACTGGGTGATCGAAGCGCATTCCCATCAGGCTCACCAATTGATCTACGCCATCGAAGGCGTGATGGTGGTGCACTCGGGATTGAGCCAGTGGACGGTGCCGCCCAGTCGCGGGATATGGATGCCGAGCAGGCACGTTCACTCGATTCGCTGCGTCGGTCCGTTGAAGATGCGCAGCCTGTTCGTGCGTCCCGAGGCGTTTGCGGACATGCCCAACGAACCCAGGGCGGTGAGTATTTCGGCGTTGCTCAGTGAGTTGATCAAGGTCTCGGTGGCTATCACCGCACCCTACGACGCGGACTCGCGCGAAGCTCGGGTGATGCGCCTGATCCTCGATGAACTGAGGATCTTGCCCACCTTGCCGCTTCACCTGCCTCAGCCCTCGGACCCACGGATCAAGGTGGTGTGTTCAGCGTTGCAACGCGATCCCGGTGATGGCTCGACCCTGGCCCACTGGAGCGCACGCCTGGACCTCGACGAAAAAACCATCCAGCGCCTGTTCCGCAAGGACACCGGGATGACCTTCGGCCAATGGCGCCAGCAGGCGCGGTTGCTGCTGGCCCTGGAGCGCATCGCCGTGGGCGAGAAGATCATCGACATCGCCGGGGAACTTGGCTACGACAGCCCCAGTGCCTTCACCAGCATGTTCAAGAAACAGTTCGGCAAGACCCCCAGTCATTTTTTCAGGTAGGAGCGAGCTAACGCGGGCCACCTGACACCCCGCACCTGTAGGAGCTGCCGCAGGCTGCGATCTTTTGACTTTGATTTTTGAAAGCAAGATCAAAAGATCGCAGCCTGCGGCAGCTCCTACAGGGGAATGCGAACGCTCTATTTGCGGTCTGACAGCGGCCCCATTTATTGCTGATGTACCCGGTCCCTGCAGGAGCGTGGTTCACCATCGTCAGGTAACCCCTAAAACGCCTGCATCGCACCCACCAACGCCTCGTGAAAGTAAGCCTTCGATGCCCGGTCGCAGAGTATGAACAAGCGCGGCTGTTGCGCCGACGTGGCGTTGATCACGATCACGTTGATGCGCGCCGCCGAGGTTTGCGCCACGGCACCGGGGCCGAACACCTGGGGGGCCATGTCGACGCCGCAGAGTTTGGCCATGACCTCGGGCAATTGTTCACCGCTAAGCTGGAACCAGGCATGGCTGTCCTGGCGTGGCAGCAGGTAGTTGGCTTGATGGTCCAACTCCCAGCGGGCCTCTTCGTCGGCAATACGTTGGCCCTGGTCTTGCGCACTGCCCAGCAGCAGGTATTCGGTCTGGGACAGACGCACGGCGTAGCTGCCCTCAACCTGGGTGACGGCATGGTTGGGCGCGTCCGGCAGCACGAAGCCCCGACGCTGCAAATAGGGCGCACTGTCGGCACCGCGAAATCCGACCCGGGGCAGGTCGGTCAGGTCCGTCAGCGCACAGGTGGGCAGGAGGGCAAGGGCCGGCTGCCCGGCGCTGTGTTGTTGTCTCAGGCTGGTCATGGCTCAAAGCTCCTGGCGCAGGTTGGAAGGGTCGAAAAAGGGTAACGGCACCACATCGGCATGGACCACGCGCCCACCTTCGACACGGATGGCAATCCGTTGCCCCGGTGTGCTTTGGTCGATGCCGGCGTACGCCAGGCCAATGATCTTGCCCAGGCTCGCCGAGTACTCGCAGGACGTGACGTTGCCGCTGATGTCCGGGCCGTTGAGCACCAGATGACCTTCCAGCGGTTGCGCGCTGCCCTTGGGCAAGGTGAAACCCACCAATTTGCGTGTTTGCGGCTGGGCTTCGAGGATGTCCACCGAGCGCCGCCCGACGAAGAACGGCTTGTTGCGATTGACGGCCCAGCCCATGTCGATTTCCATGGGATGGGTCATGCCATCGGTGTCCTGGCTGATAATCACATGGCCTTTTTCCAGGCGCAGCAAACGCTGGGTCTCCACGCCGAAAGGGCGAATGTCATGGGCCTTGCCGGCTTCCATCAGCGCGTCCCACAGCGTGAGGCCATGGCGCGCCGGCACGTGGATTTCATAACCCAGTTCGCCGACAAAACCGACTCGCAACAGCCGCGCCTTGATCCCGGCCACGGTGCCTTGACGCACGCCCAGGTAGGGAAACGCTTGAGCGCTAAGGTTGAGCTCGGTGCAGACCTTCTCCAGCACTTTGCGCGAGTCGGGACCGGCGACATTGACGGCACAGATCGCCGCCGTGACGTTGGCGACATCCACGTCCAGGCGCCATTGCGCGTTCCACTTGAGCATCTGCTGGTAGATGCGATCCACGCCGCTGGTGGTGGCGGTGACGTAGAAGTGATTGTCGGCGAAACGCGCGCACACGCCATCGTCGATCACCACCCCCTGTTCATTGGTCATCAGCGCATAACGGGAGCGACCGATCGGCTGCTTGAGGAAGGCGAAGGTGTACATCCGGTTGAGCAGTTCGGCGGCGTCCGGGCCGCGCACATCCAGGCCGCCCAAGGTCGAGACGTCGATGATCCCGACCTTGTTGCGCACATGCAGCGCTTCGGCCTGCATGCATGCCTCGCGGTCCCGGGCATTGCCGTAGTAGGCCGGACGCTGCCAGATACCTGCGGGCATCATCTTCGCGCCGGCTTGCAGGTGCCGGGCATGCATGGGTGTCTGTCGATACGGATCGAACGCGCGACCGGCCACGTGGGCCAGTTTTTCCGCGACAAAGGGCGGGCGCGCGGTGGTCACGCCGGTTTCGCTGATGTTGCGCTGGGTCGCCCAGGCCACCAGGCGCGCGGTCGGCAGGGCCGAGTGACGCCCTTGCGAGGGGCCCATGCCCACGGTGGAATAACGCTTGACCAGTTGCACGTCGCGATAACCGATGCGCGTGGCAATGACGATATCCGCCACTTGCAGGTCCTCGTCGAAATCGACGAAATCCTTGCCTTTGGGGTGGGGGAAGATCGGCCAGTTGAAGTTGACCCGCACCTCGCTGCCCAAGGGCGCCCGGTGCACACCGACTGCCAGCCCCAGCGCAGCGGCGGCGTCGGCACCGGCGTTGACGCCGTCGGCGATCACGTTGTCGAGGCGGTGACGGCCATTGACCGAGCCTGCGACCGCAAGGTTCTGCGGCAGTCCGCTGAGGGTGAATTCGGCGCGCTGATCGTCGTAGGCCAGCTTGCCACCCGCCTGGCACAGCAGTTGATAGACCGGCATATAGCCGGCGGACATGCACAACAGGTCACAATCCAGGCGTTGCCCGCTCTCGGCGACCTGGCCTTGGGCGGTGATCTTGCGCACGTCGACGCCATTGACATGGCGCAGGCCTTTTTCATGCAGCGCTTCATACACGGTACTGTTGAGTTGGCAGGCAATCTTGCGTTGCGCCAGCGCGCCCAGTAGGGCCACGTCGCCCGGGCCTTGGCGCATGTCCACCACCGCGGCGACTTCCACGCCTTGATCAAACAAGTCCAGCGCGGCGAGGTAACCGTCATCGTTGCCGGTCAGCACCACCGCGCGCTTGCCCGGCTTGACCGCGTACAGCCTCATCAGGCGCTGCGCGGCGCTGGTCAGCATCACGCCGGGCAAGTCGTTGTTGCGAAACACTACCGGCTGGTCGAACGCCCCGCTGCACACCAGGCACTGTCGGGCGCGCACCTTGTACATGCGTTTTCCTTGAATCACCGGCAGGTAATTGTCGGCGAACCAGGCGTTGCAGGTCGCCTCGGTGAGGATGCGAATATTGGCGTGCTGTTGCACCGCCGCGAGCAGTTCGCGGCGCAAGGCGTCGGCGCGAATGCCGGCGATGTCGAAGCGGGCATAGGTCAGCGAACCGCCGAGGACCGGCTGTTGCTCGATGAGCAATACCTTGGCCCCGGCATTGGCCGCGGTCAGGGCCGCGTGCAGTCCGGCGGGACCGGCGCCCACCACGGCCAGGTCGGTGAACAGGTAGGCCTTGTCGTAGTACTCGGGCTTGAACGTCAGGTCGAGTACGCCCAGGCCGGCCTTCTTGCGAATGATCGGTTCCCAGACTTTCCACATGCCCCGGGGCTTGTAGAACGAGCGGTAATAGAAGCCCACCGGCATGAATCTGGAGAACTTGCCCAGATAAGCATCCCGGTCGTTGTCCAGCGAGCCGTTGACGTTCTGTGCCGTCACCTGCAAGCCGGCAACCAGCGCATGGGCATCGGCCAGTACGTTGGGTTCCCGGGGCAATTGCACCAGGCTGTTGGCGTCCTGCCCGGCCATGGTCAACGGGCCACGTGGGCGGTGGTACTTGAACGAGCGGGAAATCAGGAAGCGTCCGTTGGCGAGCAGGGCGCTGGCGATGCTGTCGCCCTGCAAGCCCTGATAGGGTTGGCCGTCGAAACTGAAATCGAGCGGCTGGTTACGGTCGATCAGCAGGCCCATCGGGGCGGGTAGGCGGTTCATCCGGCGATCTCCTTGGCGGCGTTGAAGTCGACGCGGGCAGTGAAAAGTTCTTTAGGGTCGAAAGTGCGCAGGATGTCGTCGGTGACGGTGTGGCGTTCGGCGAGAAACCAGTAGCTCGACGGCGTGTGCATCCACCATTCGCGCACCACGCCGGCGAGGTTGTCGGTGTTGAACACGTAGTCGGCCCACTCGGCATCGCTGCAGCGCAGTGCATCGGGCATCGGCTTGAATTCGCCGCCATAAGTGAATTCGCTGATATTGCGTGGCCCGTTGAGCGGGCAATTGATGATTTTCATGGTCCGCTCTGCCTCAGTGACTGGCCGCCGTGGCGCCCATTTCGTTGACTTGCCGGAAGGTCGAGAAGCGCTCCAGGCCGAAGGGCTTGATCAACTCCGGCACCTTGCCGCCGCTGGCCACCAGTTCAGCCATGGTCTTGCCGCAGACAGGCGTGGCCTTGAAGCCCCAGGTGCCCCAACCGGCGTCCAGGTAGTAATTCTTCACCGGCGACAGGCCCATGATCGGGCTGTAGTCCGGCGTCATGTCGGTGATCCCGGCCCACTGGCGCATCAGCTTGGCGTTGGCCAGGAACGGGAACATCTCGATGGCATGGGCCAGCAGGCTTTCCTTGAGGTCCAGGGTCGATCGGGTGTTGAACAGCGGGTACGGATCGGAGCCGCCGCCGAACACCACTTCGCCGCGGCTGGTCTGTTGCACGTAGCAGTGCAGCGCCGACGAACTCACCAGCGGATCGAGGAAGGGTTTGAAGGGCTGGGTGACCATGGCTTGCAGCGGGAAGGTCTGGATCGGCGAACGAATCCCGGCCTTGGCCATCAGCAGTGAGCTGTGCCCGGCAATCGCCTGCACCGTGCAGCCGCACTTGATGGTGCCGCGGTTGGTCTTCACGGCGGTGATGGCGCCATTCTCGATGATCAGGTCCTGCACCTCGGTGAGCTGATGGATTTCCACCCCGCGCTTGGCCGCTTGCTTGGCGTAGCCCCAGGCCACGGCATCGTGGCGCGCGGTGGCGCCGTCGATGTGCCAGAGGCCGGCGATCACCGGCAGGTGGCCGGGGTCGAGGTTGAGGCTGGGCACCAGTTCGCGGATCTGCTGGCGGTCGATCATTTCAGTGCGACCGCCGAAGTGCTTGTTGACCTCGGCCCGCTGGCGGAACGATCGCACGGTGGCATCGGTGTGGGCCAGGGTCAGTTGGCCGCGTTCGGAGTACATGATGTTGAAGTCGAATTCGTTGGACAGGCCCTGGAACATCCGCACCGATTCGGCATAGAAACGCACGCCTTCGCTGGTGAGGTAGTTGGAGCGAATCACTGCGGTATTGCGCGCGGTGTTGCCACCGCCCAGGTAGGACTTCTCCAGCACGGCGATGTTGGTGATGCCGTGATACCTGGCGAGGTAATAAGCGGTGGCCAGGCCATGGCCACCGGCACCGATGATCACCACGTCATAGCTTGATTTCAATTCACGCGGCGGCGGCAGGTCCACTTCCACCGGGTACTCGGAACTCAGCCCGTACTTCAAGAGATTGAATGGCATACGGCCTCCGATAGGCTGTGCTGTTGCATAAGGGCTGCGGTCACGGTGTTTTTCATCAGGAAGGCAATGGTCATCGGTCCGACACCACCGGGTACCGGGGTGATCGCCGCGACCCGGGGCAGGGCGCTGTCGAAGTCGACATCGCCGACCAGGCGGCTGCGACCGGCGTCGTCGATACGATTGATGCCGACATCGATCACCACTGCACCTGGCTTGAGCCAACTGGCATCGATCAATCGCGGACGACCCACGGCGGCAATCACGATGTCTGCCTGACGGCAGAGCGCCTGCGGATCGGGGCTGTGTGAATGCAAGACCGTCACCGAGCAGTCGGCCTTGAGCAATAGCGCCGCCATGGGTTTGCCGACGATGTTCGATCGGCCGATCACCACTGCATGCTTGCCGCGCAGATCGCCGCAGGTCTGCTCCAGCAGGTACAGGCAGCCACTGGGTGTGCAGGGCGCGAGTACCGGGCGCCCCTGGCTGAGGCCCCCCACGTTTTCGCTGTGGAAACCGTCGACGTCCTTGCCAGGATCGATCGCCTGCAGTGCCCGCAGTTCATCGACCTGGGCGGGTAGCGGCAATTGCAGGAGAATGCCGTGGATCGAGCCATCGGCATTCAGCCTGGCGATCAGGTCGAGCAACTGTTCGGTGCTGGTGTCTGTGCCCAGCCGATGTTCCAGGGAGCGGATGCCGACCTCTTCTGCGCGCAGAATCTTGTTGCGCACATACACCTGGCTGGCCGGGTCGCTGCCGACCAGGATCACCGCCAGGGCCGGCTGGATGTCTTGCGCGCGCAGGCGCTCGACGTCCTTGCGAACCTCGATCAGCACCCGGGCGGCGGCGGCTTTGCCGTCAATCAGTCGGGGTGTGTTCACCGGAAGATCACCGTTCTGTCCTGGTTGAGGAAAACCCGATGCTCCAGGTGGTACTTGACCGCCTTGGACAGGGCCACGGTCTCGGTGTCACGCCCGGTGGCCACGAGGTCATCCGGCAGGTAGACGTGATCGACGCGCTGCACCTCCTGTTCGATGATCGGACCCTCATCGAGATCGCTGGTGACATAGTGGGCGGTGGCGCCGATCAGCTTCACGCCGCGCTGGTACGCCTGGTGATACGGCTTGGCGCCCTTGAAACCGGGCAGGAACGAATGGTGGATGTTGATTGCCCGACCGGACAGTTGCCGGCACAGGTCGTCAGAGAGGATCTGCATGTAGCGCGCCAGTACCACCAGCTCGGTGCCAGTGTCGTCGACCACCTTCATCAGCTCGGCTTCCTGGCGGGCCTTGGTGTCCTTGGTGACTGGCAAGTAGATGAAGCGAATGCCCTCGCGCTCGGCCATGGGCCGCAGGTCGAGGTGGTTGGAGACGATGGCGGTGATGGTCATGTCCATCTCGCCCTTGTGGTAGCGGTAGAGCAGGTCGGTCAGGCAGTGGTCGAACTTGCTCACCATCAGCAGCACGCGCATCGGTTCGCGGGTGTCATGCAGTTCCCAGTGCATGTCGAAGGCCTGGGCGACGTCACTGAAACCGTCCTTGATCTGCTGGATATCCCCTGCGTGGCCATCGTTGAAACGAAACACCGCGCGCATGAAAAAGCGCCCGCTGAAATCGTCGTCGAATTGCGCCATCTCCCCGATGTAGCAACTGTTGTCCGCCAGGTAGGTGGTGACGGCCGCGACAATGCCGGACACCGCGGGACAGGTGATCTTGATGATGAAATGGTTTTTTTCGTGTTGCATGACACGTCCTCGGGATGATGGCGGCAGCTCATCGCATAGCGAAAAAATGTCAGCGGACAGCGAGGCTCATTCCATGAGCGCGGTTTCTTGTCAGGAATAAAATATTCCTGTTGTAGGCTTTATAGGGGAAATGCAGGCGGCGCGTCCAGAGGTTTTGTGAAAGTTTTTTAACTAGTGGGAATTTTATTGGGCAACCCGACGTGCCCTGTAGGAGCGAGCACGCTCGCGAAAAACCCGGGAACACCGCGTGGCGTCAGGCTCCTCACAACCACCCTGGCCACACCGCTTGCACGCATGAAATTAAAGCTGTATTTTTTCATGAAATTAAAACTATAAAATTTCATGGAGCCGGTATGTTTCAGCAATCAACCCAACATGTCGCCAGCTATTACGCCCATACATGCGCCGATCGCCTGGTCAATCGAGCGGCGTTGGAGGGCGAGCAGGACACCGACGTGCTGATCATCGGTGCCGGCTTCAGCGGTTTGCACACCGCACTGCGCCTGGCCCTGGCCGGCAAGCGCGTGACACTGCTGGAGGCCAGCCGGGTCGCCTGGGCCGCGTCGGGACGTAATGGCGGCCAGGCGATTCTCGGTTGGTCCTGCGACATGCCGCCGCTGGAAGCCGCACTGGGCCATGAACGCGCGCGGCGCTTGTGGGACGGCATGCGCTGGGCGGCAAAAGAGGTGCGCGAATTGCCCGGGCGCCATGGTTTCGATTGCGACTACCGGCCCGGGCACCTCTGGACTTCGGTGATGCCACGGCGGGTGGGGTTGTTGACCGAGTGGCAGCACGAGGCCAGCCACAAATGGGGGCATGACGGTTTGCGCTTCATCGAGCGCGCCCAGTTGCCCGAATGGGTGGCCAGCGAGCGTTACCAGGCCGGTTTGTACGACCCCGAAGGCGGGCATTTGAACCCGCTGAAACTGGCACTGGGACTGGCCGCCGAGATCGAGCAGGCCGGTGGTGTGATTCATGAGCAAAGCATGGCGTTGAATTATCGCGAGGACTCGAACGGCTACGTGGTGACGACTGAACGCGGACGCATTCGCGCCGATGTGTTGGTCTTGGCCTGCAATGCCTATCTTGACCGGCTCGACCCACAGCTATCGAGTTGCGTACTGCCCGTTGGTACCTACCAGGTGGCTACGGCGCCGATGTCCGAGGCCCAGGCAGCCGCGCTGCTACCCAGCAATGTCTGCGTCACCGACAACCAGTTCGTGCTCGACTATTTTCGCCGCACGCCAGACAACCGGCTGCTGTTCGGCGGCGGTTGCACCTATCTGGGGGGCATGCCCAAGGACATCGCCGGCGCCACACGGCCGTGTCTGGAAAGGGTGTTCCCGCAATTGAAAGGCATTGAATTGGAGTTTGCCTGGGGCGGTCACATCGACCTGACGCTCAAACGCACGCCCGACATCGGTCGACGCGGTGACTTGTATTGGTTGCAGGGCTATTCCGGGCACGGCGTTCTGCCGACCCTGGCTGGGGCACGGGCGGTGTCTGACGCTATTCTCGGCCAGCCGGATGAGCTGGCGCTGTACCAGGGTTTGACCAACCCCAGTTTTCCCGGCGGTAAATACATGGCAGCACCGCTGGAAGCCATCGGCAAAGCCTGGTACAGGCTGCGCGACAGCATTTGAATCGGCCACTTCTGGAAGCCTTTAGATGGACATGCAAGAAGAGATTTCGGCGTTGGCGATCCTGATCCAGGACCTGCGCAAGCACAAGAAGTACACCTTGAAGGATCTGGCCGACAAGATCGGACGCTCCGTGGGTTTTCTATCCCAGGTCGAACGCGGCTTGTCCCGCCCGACGGTGGCGGACCTGACCGCCATCAGCGAGACCCTCGGCGTGCCGACCACCTATTTCTATAGCCTGCCCAAACCCATGGCCCTGCCGTGGGTGACCCGGCCGGATGAGCGCCGCACGTTGTATTACGCCGATGGCATCACCGACATCATGGTCTCGCCAAAGATGCGTGCGTCCTTTTCCATGCTCGAAAGCCAGCTGGAGCCCGGTGCCAGCAGCGGCGACCGGCACATGAAGGACAGCTCGGAGCAGGGCGGCTATGTGCTGGAAGGGGAACTGACCCTGTGGCTCGACCAGAACGAACCGGTGACCCTGCACGCTGGCGACAGTTTTCAACTGGCCAGTCATGCCCACTGCCGCTACGGCAACCTCTCAGACCAAATGACCCGCGTACTTTGGGTCTACACCTGATAAAAACAACAAGGAACAAAACGATGGATGCTGTGTGCTCTGATCTGTTGGCCGAAGTGCGTGGGTTTCGCCAGCGCTACCCCGATGTGCGCTTCGTCGACCTGATATCCCTGGACATTCCGGGGCATTTCTACGGCAAGCGCTACCCGATCGAAATGCTCGAAAAAGTCGCCGCTGGCAGCGCCCTCAAATTGCCGCAAAACTGCGTGTTGCTCGGCACCCAGGGCGGGCTGTTCAAGATTGGCGACTACTGCTTCAACGATGGCGATCCGGACGCGCTGCGTCGCCTGGTACCGGGCACGCTCAAGTTGGTGAGTTGGGAGAAGCAACCGCTGGGGCAGATGCTGATCACCTCCGATGGCACGGAAAAACCGATCGTGTTCGAACCCCGTGAAGTCCTGGCGCAGGTGTTGGCGCGGCTTGGCCGCAAAGGCATTTTTCCGGTGGTGGCGTTTGAGCTGGAGTTCTACCTGTTCGACAGTCAGTTGCGCGATGGCTTGCCGCAGTTTGCCCGCGACCCGCTGACCGGCGATGCGGACGATCAGCCGAACATGCACATCGAACGCCTCTCGCGATTTGCCCCGGTGCTCGACGAAATGGTCGAGACCGCACGTGCACAAGGCATCGATGCCACGGTGATCACCGCCGAATTGGGCCCCGGTCAGTTCGAGATCAATTTCGGTCATCTTGATGATGGTCTGCGCGCTGCCGACTGGGCTGCGTTGTTCTGCCGCAGCACGCGAGGCGTGGCACTCAAGCACAACTACCGCGCCAGTTTCATGGCCAAGCCTTACCTGCAGCACCCCGGCAGCGGCATGCATGTGCACGTGAGCCTTTACGACAAGGCCGGCAACAACCTGCTGGCGGCGAACGGGCAACGCGCGTTGCGCCATGCGGTGGCCGGTTGCCTGGATGTGTTGCCACACTGCATGCCGATTTTCGCGCCAAACCACAACGCGTTGCGTCGCTTGAGCGCCACGGTCAACGTCGCCTCGCGCGCCAGTTGGGGCTTTGAGGATCGAGACGCATGCCTGCGGGTGCCGGAGTCTGACGCCAGGAACCTGCGGGTCGAACATCGCCTCGCTGGCGCCGATGCCAACCCGTATCTGGTGCTCGCCGCGATCCTGGTGGGGTTGGAGCAAGGCCTTGAACAGGAGCGCGAACCGATCGCCCCACTCAACGACGACCGCAACAGCGGCATCGACTTTCCGCTGGAAATGCTCGAGGCCGTGCGAGCCATGCAAGGCCATCAAAAACTGCGAGAAGGTTTGGGCGCGGAATTCGTCGATGTGTACTGCGAGAACAAGCGCCAAGACCACTTGGCGTTCCTGAACGACATCAGTGCACGGGAGTATCGCTGGTTCCTGTAGTTAAGGTTGTTTCGAGGTTAACCGTAAAAAATATCTGGATATTTAATAGGTTAGGGATTTTAGTAACTAAACGGTTAATCAAAATATCTTGTTACAGGGCGAAACATTGCGTAATATCCGCCCCGCGTTCACCACCACGGTTTATGCATTTTTAAGTCCCGGGCGTCCATCAGCTGCCCGGGATTTTTTTTGCCTGAAATTTGGTGTCATTGTAGGAGCGAGTATGGTCCGGGCGGCGTTCCGACGATGGACGTCAACGATGACGCGGGAAACCCGCGGCGCAGATGTAAAAAAGCCCGGCTGATCAGGCCGGGCTTTTTGTGGGTGCGGTGAAGCGATGGGTTCAGGCGACGGTGTTGCCTTGCAGGCGGTCCGAGCCATCGGCAGCGACGGTGTTGCCTTGCAGGCGGTCCGAGCCATCGGCAGCGACGGTGTTGCCTTGCAGGCGATCCGAGCCATCGGCAGCGACGGTGTTGCCTTGCAGGCGGTCAGAGCCATCGGCGGCGACGGTGTTGCCTTGCAAACGATCCGAACCATCGGCGGCCACACGATTCTCGATCAAGCGATCCGAACCACCCTCGGCCACCCGGCTTTCAATCAGACGATCCGAGCCACCTTCAGCCACGACAGGCTGAACAGAGGTAGCGGCAAAAGCGTTAACTGCGAAAAGCGAGAAAGCGATGCTGAGGAGGGTTTGGCGTTTCATGATCGTGTGCTCCGGGGTGTTGTTGGTTGGTATGGAGCTGATGTTACGCCGTGGAGTTTTTAAGAGAACTTCATTGAGTTAATGGTGACTATTGACGCAGTCAATGATCGTTAACGCGAAATAAGTCCGTGATCGATCGCGTATTTGACCAGCGCCGCCGGTTTGTCGATGTTGAGCTTGCGCCGAATGCTCAAGCGGTGCGTCTCCACCGTGCGCACGCTGATATCCAGTTCCCGCGCCATTTCCTTGTTGTTCAGCCCTTGCGCCATCTTCGACAAAACCTGGCTTTCACGGGGGGTCAGTTCGTTGTCGGTGTTTTTGTCAGCGATCAGTCGCTGGGCGATGTCGGCGCTGTAGAAGGTCCCCCCGCTGGAGATGGCTTCGATGGCCGCGATGATTTCCCGTGATGGGGCATTTTTCAACACGTAGCCGCTGGCGCCCGAGCGCAGTGATTCACTCACGTACTCATAGTTGTCGTACATGCTCAGCACCAATACCTTTAGCGACGGGTACTGGCTGCGCAGCACGCGGGTCAGTTCCAGGCCGTTGATGTCCGGCAGGCTGATGTCGACCAGCAGCAGGTCGGGCTGGCAGCGCCCGACCATCTCGATGGCCTCGGCGCCACTTTCGGCTTCGCCCACCACTTCCAGGGGGGCCATGACGGACAGCAGCGCCTTTATTCCGTCGCGGACCAGGGCGTGATCGTCGACCAAGGCGACGCGGATCGGGGAGGGCAGGTTCATTGCAGGCTTCACTCTTGATTTTGGGGCATCAGCGTTTGCTGGCGGGCAGCTTCATCGGTAGCAGAACATCCAGCTCACTGCGTCCGGGCGTCGAGATCAGTTCGAAGCGGCCACCAAAATGTTCGACGCGTTCACGAATATTACGCAAGCCAATGCCGACGTGGCGACGTTCGACCTGGGCGACGTTGAAACCAACTCCGTCGTCGACCACCGTCAGCCGCACCGATTGTTCGCAGCCGCGCAGCGTAATGGATACGTGCCTGGCCCGGGCGTGGCGCTCGATATTGGTCAGGCCTTCCTGGACGATGCGAAACAACGAGACTGCTGCGCCGTCGACCAGTTGGCAGTCGAACTCATTGTCGTCATAGGTCACGGTAAGGCCGCTACGCTGTTCGAACTCAGCGGCCAGTTGACCGATTGCCGCCGACAGGCCGAGGGTATCGAGCAACGATGAGCGCAAGTCGTGGGAGAGGCTGCGCACTTCGCCGATCGCATCACCCAGGCGCGCGGTGGCATCCCTCAACGCGCCCAAGCCCTTGTCGTGGGTTTGCCCGCTTTCCAGCAAGTGGCTGGCGAGTTCGAACTGAAACTTGATCGAGACCAGCACCTGGCTGATGCCGTCGTGCAGCTCGCGGGACACCCTCGAACGCTCCTCCTCCTGCAGGCTGACAATCCGCTGGGTCAGGCGCTGCAGTTTCTTGTCCGCCAAGCGATGTTCGCTGACATTGAGGGTCATGCCGGTGGCGAAGACAAACAGCACTGCCACCAGCGCAACCACCGCAATCGCCATCATGGTCTTGCGGATGCCCTGGGCCACTTCGGCTCGGGCTTGCTGGGTGGCGCGCTCGACATCTTCAAGGTAAATGCCGGTACCGAGCATCCAGCCCCAGCGATCGAGCATGACCACGTAGGCCAGTTTGTCGGTCACCTGGCCGGAGGAGGGTTTGTTCCAGGCGTAGCGTTGGAAACCTTCGCCCGATTGCGCACTCTTGAGCAGCGCCTGGATCACCGGCAGGCCGTGTGGGTCTTTCATGTCCCACAGGTATTTGCCCACCAGCTCCGACTGGCGCGCGTGCATCAGGCTGCGGCCTTCATGGTCGTAGACGAAGAAATAGCCATTGATGCCAAAGCTGAGCTTGCGCAGTTCCTCCAGCACCTGTTGCTGGGCGCGTGCGTCACCCTGGCCATTGTCGTACAGCGGCTCGATCAGGCTTTTCGCCATTTCGACGTAGTTTTTCAGTTCCGCGCGCTTGCTCATCAGGATGCTGTCTTCGATCAGCTGCGCCTGTTGATCACCCAGCTGGCGATTGAGGGAAATCACCAGTGCGCAAATGACCGCAATGGCCAGCACCAGCGGCAAAATGCCGAGGGCGACGATCTTGTGTTTGAGCTGCATGGTTGCTCCTGCCCGCGCGAGGGGCCGGCATCATATGCCAAAGATACCCCAGGACTGTAGCGTTGCTGGACGGAATGACTGATGGCGGGGATGCCCGCCCATTGAAACGCAATCCCCTGTGGGAGCGAGCCTGCTCGCGAAAACAATCGGTCATTCAACATCCATGTCGTCTGACGGATCGCTTTCGCGAGCAGGCTCGCTCCCACAAGGGGCCGAATTTTCAATAGCAGATCAGTGTGTTCTACGTAGAACTACGTAGACGGCGCGTACGTAGTAACGCGGATTTATTTGTGGACGACATGCGCGGATATTGGCCCAGCTCCGCACAGCGGACACAATTATAAAAATTACCGCCGCAGTCACGAGCTGTCGGCAGGAGACCCTCTATGCCCCGTCTGGCTAAACACCTCGCCTGGTTTGCCGTGGCTGTCCTGGGAGCGATTGCGCTGAGTGTCGTGGCCCTGCGCCGCGGCGAAGCGATCAACGCCCTGTGGATCGTCGTTGCAGCCGTCGCCATCTACCTCGTTGCATACCGCTACTACGGCCTGTTCATCGCCAACAAAGTGATGCAACTGGACCCCAATCGCGCCACGCCCGCTGTGCTCAACAACGATGGTCTGGACTTCGTGCCGACCAACAAGCACGTACTCTTCGGTCACCACTTCGCGGCCATCGCCGGCGCGGGACCGCTGGTCGGTCCGGTATTGGCGGCGCAGATGGGCTACCTGCCTGGCACGCTGTGGCTGATTGCCGGCGTGGTGCTGGCCGGTGCCGTGCAGGACTTCATGGTCCTGTTCATGTCCACCCGCCGTAATGGTCGTTCGCTGGGCGACATGGTCCGCGAAGAAATGGGCCGCATCCCCGGGACCATTGCGCTGTTCGGCTGCTTCCTGATCATGATCATCATCCTCGCGGTGCTGGCGCTGATCGTGGTCAAGGCCCTGGCCGAGAGCCCGTGGGGCATGTTCACGGTGATGGCGACCATCCCGATCGCGATGTTCATGGGCATCTACATGCGCTACATCCGTCCGGGGCGCATCGGTGAAATCTCGATCATCGGCGTGTTCCTGCTGCTGGGTTCGATCTGGCTGGGCGGGCAGATTGCCACTGACCCGGTGTGGGCCAAGGCCTTTACCTTCACCGGCGTGCAGATCACCTGGATGCTGATCGGTTACGGTTTCGTGGCTGCCGTTCTGCCGGTCTGGCTGATCCTGGCACCCCGTGATTACCTCTCCACGTTCCTGAAAATCGGCACCATCGTCGCCTTGGCCATCGGTATCCTGGTGACCATGCCCGAGCTGAGAATGCCGGCACTGACCCAATTCGTCGATGGCACGGGACCGGTGTGGAAGGGCGGTATGTTCCCGTTCCTGTTCATCACCATCGCCTGTGGCGCGGTATCGGGTTTCCACTCGCTGATCGCTTCTGGCACCACGCCAAAATTGCTCGCCAGTGAAGGTCATGCCCGGTATATCGGTTACGGCGGCATGCTGATGGAATCCTTCGTGGCGATCATGGCCATGGTGGCTGCCTCGGTGATCGATCCGGGCGTGTACTTCGCCATGAACAGCCCTGCGGCCATTGTGGGTTCCGATGCGGTTTCGGTTGCTCAGACCGTCAGCAGCTGGGGCTTTGCGATTACTCCCGAAGCCCTGCAAGCGGTGGCCAAGGACATCGGTGAAACCAGCATCCTGGCCCGTGCCGGCGGTGCGCCGACCCTGGCCGTGGGTATCGCGCAGATCCTGCACCACGTGCTGCCGGGTGAAAACACCATGGCGTTCTGGTACCACTTCGCGATCCTGTTCGAAGCGCTGTTCATCCTGACCGCGGTGGACGCCGGTACTCGCGCCGGGCGTTTCATGCTTCAGGACTTGCTCGGCTCCTTCGTGCCATCGCTCAAGCGCACCGAGTCCTGGACCGCCAACCTGATCGCCACCGCCGGCTGCGTGGCCATGTGGGGCTACCTGCTGTACCAGGGCGTGATCGATCCGCTGGGCGGCATCAACACCTTGTGGCCGCTGTTCGGCATTTCCAACCAGATGCTGGCCGGTATCGCGCTGATGCTCGGCACCGTGGTGCTGATCAAGATGAAACGGCAGCGCTACGTTTGGGTCACCTTGTTGCCCGCCGTGTGGTTGCTGATCTGCACCACCACCGCCGGCTTCATCAAGTTGTTCGACGCCAACCCGGCCATCGGCTTCCTGGCCCTGGCGAAGAAGTACAGCGATGCGTTGGCCAATGGTCAGGTGCTGGCCCCGGCCAAGAGCATTGACCAGATGCAGCACGTGATCTTCAACGCCTACACCAACGCCACGTTGACCGCGCTGTTCCTGTTCGTCGTGTTCAGCATCCTGTTCTTCGCACTCAAGGTCGGTGTCGCCGCCTGGGGCACCAAGGAACGTACTGACAAGGAAGCGCCGTTCCACGCGCTGCCGATGCCTGATCATGTTCAATGACCTGAGTCGCCTGGGTAAATACCTCGGTCAGGCCGCGCGCCTGATGGTGGGTATGCCCGATTACGACAACTACGTCGAGCACATGCAAAACAAGCACCCGGACAAGCCGGTGATGGACTATGAGGCGTTCTTTCGGGAACGCCAGGAGGCCCGCTACGGCAGCAAGGCGGGACCGAAGTGTTGTTGAAAGAATGAAAAAACCCGGCCTAACCAGCCGGGTTTTTTGTTTGGGATTTCACGTGTTCAGTTCAGATGTGGGAGCTTGCTCGCGAAGGTGGCTGAAATTAAGTCGACCGGACAGATAGTCGGCAATGAACATCACTTTCAGGTCCATAGGTTTGAGCTCTCGCCACGGCATGGTCAAATCCTCGGAATCGACCAGTGCCAGTTAAAAACTGTTACCTATGTGCTTGAACTGTTTTGTTACCTATGTGGGTGAGTCATACCGGCAAAGCCTTTTGCTTCCTTTTTGCTGGGCCGGCACTCCGGCGTTTGAAAAAGGGAGTCGCCGTAAGGGCGAAACCATAGGTGGCCGTTACCGCAGCAATGGATATGTACTCGGCCAACACAACACAACACAACACAACACAACTCAGGTGAGCGTCAGCTACAGACTGAACCGCTGCAACATAGTCCCCAGTCTTTCGGACATCGCCTTGAGCTCCTGGGTCGTTCGCACAATTGCGCCCTGGGCCGTTGCATTCTCTTCCACGCTTTGCGCGACTTTTTCCACATTGCTGGCGACCTGATCACTCGCTGCGCGCTGTTCCTGCAATGACAGGGAAATGAAGCTCACGGCTGCAATGGATTCATCCAGCGCCCCCTTGATCCGCCCCATGGATTGCCCGGCGCTTGCGACCAGTTTCTGGCCTTGGGTCACACGCTCACAACCGGCAGCCATGCTGTCCTTCGCTTTGACCATGCCGTTTTGTATGGCATTGACCAAGGTCACGATTTCCGTAGTGGACTGGGCGGTGCGCGCGGCAAGGCTGCGCACCTCATCGGCGACCACGGCGAAGCCGCGACCCTGTTCACCGGCGCGTGCCGCTTCGATGGCGGCATTGAGGGCGAGGAGATTGGTCTGCTCGGCAATGCCGCGAATCACACCGACAATCAGGCTGATATTGTTCGACTGAATCGCCAGTTGATCGATGTCCACCGAACTCTGGGCCACCAGATCGGCAATCTGTTGCATTTCCTCGATGGACGCATGCATCACCGCCATGCCTTCGTCGGTGATTTCACCGGCTTTGTGCGCGGTGCTCTGGGCCTGGCAGGCATTGTCGGCGATGTGATTGATACTCACGGAAAGCTCTTCCACCGTGGCGGCCATCGATGAAGCAGTTTCACTTTGCAGGGCGGCACTGCTCAGACCCTGTTCCGAGGACGCGGACAGTTGTAGCGTGGCCACTTCGATCTGTTCGGAGGCCTGGCCAATCTTGCCGATCATGTCGCTCAAGCTATGACGCATCGCCTGGACGGAATGCAAGACACCGGTTGAAGGTTCCTGCCGATCATCCTGGGTGCGAGCCAGTTTTCCATGGGCGATGTTCGAGCTGATAGCGGCCAGCTCAGCAGGTTCGGCGCCGAGCTGCAGGCCCAGCTGTCTGGAAAAGAACCATGAATAGGCCGCGCCGGCCAGCGTCGCCAACAGGAGAATCAACAAGCAGAGCCGGAGATTGGCGGTGTAGGCGATATGGTTTTGCTCAAACTGGTTCCTGGCTTCCAGCAGTTGAACCTCGATCAATTCGGCAAACTTGTCCGACAAGGGGTCGAACAGCGGGTACAACTGCTCGATCGAGAAACGCGCCAGACCCACGTCGTCGTTCTGGCGCAGAATGCCCAGCAAACTTTGCAACGGACCGCGGGTGGCGGCCATCAGTGGATCGATCTGCGCGATCAGGCGGGTTTCTGCGGCAATCAGTTGCGTCGATTTGTAGGCTTGCCACGTCAGATCGATTTCTTTCTGTGCCTGATCGATCCGGCTCAGCGAGTCCGTTTTGGTAAAGTTGCCATTACGTGCCTTGTGGGTGGCATCAACGATGTTCACTGCATACAGGTCGGCGATTTTCTTCAGGTCCCGCAAGGGCACGACTCGATCGAGATAGACGGTTTCCAGGCTGCGCACCGCCGATTGCATGCCCAGGAGTCCAAGGCCGCCGACGCACAATAATCCCAGTAATAAAGCGGTAGTCAGCAGTAGAAGGTGAGTCCTGATTTTCCAGCTTTCCATAATCCGGTATTCCTCAGTCGACTTGTCCAGTCAGCAATTGAAGTTGAGCGTTATGCTCCATCCTGTGCACATGGCACATTGATATCGTGTGCTGGGGCAGCCAGGAAAAGCACGGTGTTACCGGCAGGAATTGACGAATTAGAGCGATCTGACAGAGCGCGCCGAAGGATTTTTCACACAGGCAGCTTGCGGGTAACCGGGAACACTGGCCTGTGAGGGACCCTGGTGTGCGGCTGCTGATCGCAACAAAACCGGGATTGCAGGCAAACCGGGATAGCCGTTTTTCAGGCGTATCGGTATGCTCAGCGCACAGTCCGAAACGCCAATGATAAACGACCACAGTGACGACATGAGCTCATCAGAAACGCGTGCGAATATCCTAGCGCTGTATCCGGAAGACTCCCGCGAGGCGGCGGTCCTGCTCAAGCAGGCCGTGCCCCTGATGGTTCGCCATAACATCCCGCCCAATCCCGTGCACTACGCACTCTGGTACACCTACAGCAAGGGTCAGGACCCGGAACTCATTCGCCACCTGGACCGGGTGGTCAGAGACTTCGACGGTTGCCCGCCAGAGGCTGCGACCCGGCTGTTCCGCCAGTACATCATTCGTGATGAGCTCGAGGATGCCCGTGCAGAGCAGCATCAGGTCATCAACCTGGTCGATGGCATGGAGCGCGACGTCTCGCGCAGCGTGCAGGGCAGTCTCACGTTCCAGAACCGTCTTGGGCAGTGCCTGGAGCTGCTCGACGAACCGGCCAGCGACCGCCTGCCGGGTATCTTGAGCGAGCTGCAGCAGAGCACCCGTTTGATGCAGAGCCAGCAGGAGCACTTCCTCGCGCAACTGCACTCGGCGCAGGATGAAATCAAGACCCTGCGCGACAAACTGCAACGCGCGCAACTGGCCGCGACCCTCGATGGCTTGACCGAACTGCTCAACCGCACGGCGTTCACCCGCCTGCTGGAGCAGGCGCTGGGCAAGGCTTCCGGCGGGGTGGCCCTGGTGATCCTGGATATCGACCACTTCAAGCAATTCAATGATCAGTACGGTCACCCGCTGGGCGACCGAGTCCTGCAGCATGTCGCCCAGGTGCTGCGCGGCGCGTTGCCAGCCACTGCTTTCGCCGCGCGCTACGGTGGCGAAGAGTTCTGCGTGGTCCTGCCCGATTGCGCCGACCTGGGCAGTGCCTGCGCCTTCGCCGAGCACCTGCGCCTGAAGGTCCAGTCCTTGCGCATCAAGGCGCGTGGCACCGACACCGTGCTGGACACCGTGACCGCATCCTTCGGTGTGGCCCTCGCACAGACCGGTGACAACCTGGAAACCCTGCTGACACGCGCCGATGACGGGCTGTACCAGGCGAAACGCAACGGACGCAACCAGGTGCATGCCCTGCGGGACAGCGCGGTATCGCAGCCTTAGAGCTGGATTATCGACCCTCGACGCTGCGCGGCACACCAAGCGGATTGCCGTCGCGCAGTGCCTCCGGCAGCAGCGCATCGGGGAAGCCCTGATAGCACACCGGCCGAAGGAAGCGCTCGATGGAGGTCATGCCCACCGAGGTAAAACGGCTGTCCGACGAGGCCGGGAAGGGGCCGCCGTGCACGCTGGCGAAAGACACCTCCTGCGGGTGGGCGAAGGCATTGACGACAATCCGTCCGGTGCGCCGTTCCAGGATCGGCAGCAAGCGACGGGCCAGTCCCTGGTCCTCCTCTTCAAGGTGCATGGCGGCACTGAGCTGACCGCGAAGGGCACGGGCGACCGCGAACATTTGCGCCTCATCCTCGACCTTCACCAGCAGGGCTGCCGGGCCGAATACCTCCTGGGCCAGGGCCGTTTCGCTAAGAAAACGCTGGCCGTCAACCTCAAGCAAGGCGGCCTGGCCATCAAGCGCCCCCGTAGCGGGCGAGCCTTCGGCGACAGGCGTGGCACCGGCGCCTTGCAGCTTGTCAAGACCGTTCAAGTAAGACCCGTGGATGCCAGGCGTCAGCATCGGACGTGCCGGTGCCATCCCCACACGATCGATCATGGCAGCGCGCAAGGGTTCGAATCCGGGCCCTGCGATGGCAATCAGGATCGCCGGTTTTAGGCACGCTTGCCCGACGTTGACCAGCATGCGCTCGACAAAACCGTCGCCGATCTGTGCGCCACGCTCGGCCAGTGCCTGGGGCAGGATGAACGTGGGGTTGACGCTGGCCATCTCGGTGAACACCGGGATCGGCTCAGGGCGTAGTTGCGCCCGGCGATACAACGCCATGCCGCCTTGTTCGGAGCCGGTGAAGGTCACCGCCTTGATCAACGGGTGATCGACCAAGGCTTCGCCGATCGCGTTGCCGGCGCCGCGCACCATCGAGAACACGCCTTCAGGCAGGCCACTGTCTTGCACCGCCTGGCAGATGGCCCGTGCCTGGATTTCCGAGGCACCCGGGTGTGCGTTGTGGGCCTTGACGATCACCGTCGCGCCCGCCGCCAACGCCGCGGCGGTGTCGCCTCCGGCCACCGAATAGCTGATGGGGAAATTGCTTGCGCCAAACACCGCCACCGGGCCGAGGGCGATACTTTGCAGGCGATGATCCATGCGCGGGCGTGGCTGGCGCTCGGGTTGGGCCGGATCAATGGCCACCTGGAGGAAGCGGCCCCTGCGCACCACTTCGGCGAATTGGCGGAACTGGGTGGCGGCCTTGGCCGCTTCACCCAGCAGCTGCGCTTCGGGCAGGCCGGTTTCCAGCGCGGCCCGTGCCGCAAGCGGCTGGGCGACCACATCAAGATTGTCGGCGATGCGCTCCAGCAATGCCGCACGCTCGGCGAGCGAGGTATGGCTGTAGTGGTCAAAGGCGGCGTCGGCAAGGTTTGCGGCCCTGTCCACTTCGACTGCGCCACCGAAGGCGAAATTCGGCTCGATCAGTTGATGGGTGGCAGGGTTGAGCGCTTTCATCGTCCCCGCGCTGGCGGGGACTTCGTTGGCGCCGAGTAACAGGTTTCCAGTCAGTTTCATGGGCGTGCTCACGGCTTGAGGGTGGCGATCAGTTGCTCGGTCGTCACAATCGAATGGGCGAAGGTCGGGCCATTCAATTCATGGGCGGCGTGCATCATTTCCGGTTTGAAAGCGGCGGTGGCGTCGCGCACCAGGGTGACGTGGTAGCCCAGTTCCTGAGCGTAACGGGCGGTGGCCTCGATACAGGTATTGGCCAGCAGGCCGACGATGATCACGTGGGTGATGCCTTTCTGCTTCAGGCGAAAATCCAGGTCGGTGTTGGCAAAGCCGCTCGATCCCCAATGCTCCTGGACGACGATATCGCCTGGCTGGGGCGCGAAATCAGGATGCCATTCACCACCCCATTCGCCGCGCGCGAAATGGTGCATGTGCTGGATCTTGCATTGAGTAGGACTTGGGTGGTCCCAGTTCTCGTAGTCACCTTGTTCCCAGCGCCGGTGCGGTACGATGAACACCGGAATGTCGAGGGCGCGGACCGTTCGGTCGAGTGTGCGCAGATTGTCGAGCAGGCCGACTTGCCGCGCGATCGGTTCGAGCAGGGGGAAGATCTTGCCGCCTTCAGACAGAAAATCGTTGTAGGGATCGACCAGCAGGTAGGCGGTTCGAGCCAGCGGGTAAGGCGTGTTGGACATGATGAGTGCTCCAGTGAAATGGGCTGAGCGATGCCATTGGCTTGCTTGGCAGCGTGTTGATATGATAATCATAGTTACTTGGAAAGAGGCAAGCCCGTATGGCGCTAAAAAAGACTAGTCCTGAAACCTTGTGTCCGATTGCCCGGGCCGAGGACGTCGTCGGCGATCGCTGGACCGTGCTGGTGTTGCGCGAGTTGTTCATGCGCAATCATCGCTACGATGAGATCCAGGCGCAGACGGGCGGTACCCCGCAGATGGTCGCGGCTCGCCTGAAGAGCCTGGAGGCTGACGAAATGGTCGAACGCCGCGCCTACAGCGAGCGGCCACCACGCTACGAGTACCACCTCACTGCGAAGGGGCAGGCGTTTTATTCCGTGGTCCTGGCATTACGTGCCTGGGGTGAAACCTGGTGCAAGTCGCCACAGGAGGGCTTGGCCGTGCGCTACACCCACCAGCGTTGCGGGCAGCCTGCCGGGCTGGGGCCGCTGTGCGAGCATTGCGGTGAATTGTTGCGGCGCGACGAGCTGGTCAGCGAGCCGAGTGCAGCCTATGCCTTGGAACGCCAGGAACGACGCGAGGCCTTCAAGCGCAAGCCGGTGGCCAAATCCGCAGAGTAAAGGCGACGTCTTTTACTATTCGTTGCACTGATAGTGATCATCATCCATCACAAGTTCTGTTGTGGCCGGCAAACAAGGAACATGGCGTGCATTGAAAACGCTTGTGGAACCCTGTGATGAAGATGTTGACTCGACTGGCGCTGATCGCCCCCTTGCTGCTGTCGGGGTGCGCCTCGGCCCCCAATGATCCGACGCTGACGCTGCAAACGAAAAAGGCACCGGCGGATTACGCCCACTGTGTCTTGCCGAAACTGCAGGAAAACGCGCTGAGCGCGACGATCTCGCAAACCCAGCGCAGCTATCGAATCGTCGTTTCGAGCAAAGTCGCCGCCGACGATGTGCTTGAGGCGTACAAGGTCTCGAACGGCGGCAAGGTGTTCCTGTACGAACGCACGTTGCTGGCCTCGACATTCGGGCCATCACGACTCGAACGTGCGGCCCAGGAGTGCCTTTGAAAAGCCCCGTGGCGTGGGCACGACCAGTAGTGGGAAGCCAATACCTTCGATGACATTAAGGTTGAGCGACCCACATGGCCGCTCAATTGAAGTGGGTGTTAGAAGAGAACGAAAGCAGAGGCCGTAGTTTGATTCAGGTTGATGTTGCCGACTTCCAGTACTTCATATTCCGCGCGGATACCGATATTGCGAAATACATCGAATTCAACGCCGGCACCGTAGGTCAGGTCGACGCCCGTATCATCGTCGGCAGCATTGCCGTCCGCATCCCAGGCATGTGCACCGACACTGCCGAAGATACGCACCCGATCTCCTACCGGAAATCCGACATGGGCACTGGCCTGGACGGATTTACCGTCAAAATCAAGTTCCTTGTCCTCGAACTGGCCGAGATCCACGAAGGCGCCCTCAAAGGCCAGATAGCTGTTGAGACGATAACCTGCGAAAACCTTGTAGCTGGAGTCGTCATCGCTCAAATGGGTTTTGTCGGTTTCAATATTGCTGACGCCGGCGCCCAGGTATAAACCTTTGTCATCGGCGAGCGCCTGAAAAGACAGTAACGAAAGCAGCGATACGAAGCCAAGATTTCGAAGTAGCATGTGAGGTGGGTCCTTATACGGGTTATGGGTGGTGATGCACGGCGTTAATAGGCGTCAATCATCCAGGCCAACGCGACGCCACATAAATAAGCGGCAAGGCACAGGATGATTTTCTGTTTGAGTGGCAGCGTACTTAATCGATAGCGCATGCTTATCCCCTTGAGTAGACCGAAGCCATCCTGGCCACTCAGTGAGTAAGTTAAAAATCATTGATTGTTATTTTTTGGCGCTGCCAGCATTGTTCGGTTACGCCTGGACGTTTCTGAGGGCGTCTCGCCATAAGCGTCCTGATACGCCTTGGAAAATCGGCTCAGATGATGAAAATTCCAATGCATTGCTGTTTCAGTGACTGTAGGCCAGGTGTTGCGGATCAAGTCTCGGCGGACATGGGCGAGTCTCAGGTTTCTGATGTAGGCGATCGGCGAAGTGCCGAATGTTTCAACGAAACCATGATGCAGGCTGCGAGTGGTGGTTTGCAGTTGTTTTACCAGCACCTTCATGTTCAATGGCTTGTTTGGGTTTTGATGAATGTACTCAATTGCCTCTGTCGCGATCCTCCTTCTGGTCGGGGGCCTCAGTGCGCAACGGCCAACGGGTGTCAGGGCCCGTATC
This sequence comes from Pseudomonas sp. PSB11, assembly GCF_014596605.1. NCBI lineage: Bacteria > Pseudomonadati > Pseudomonadota > Gammaproteobacteria > Pseudomonadales > Pseudomonadaceae > Pseudomonas > Pseudomonas sp. PSB11. Next base: position 204,453 of record NZ_NOIO01000005.1, on the reverse strand, counting down.
AGGGCAACCAGCAATGCATCTTCATTAAATGAGTGTTCATGGCGGTTGCGCTGTTTCAACGGAGATTCATGGGGGGAGGTCAAGTAAGCATTGAAAACGTCAATGGCCGATTGCACTAATTTGAAATTGGCAACCTGGAAGCGGTATGCCTGTCGATTTGCCAGGACGTCGATCAATGAATGGTTTGCGACGCACTGTTGGTAATGTTCTACATTTGTGGTCAGGGTAAACAAGGTTTCATTTGGCTCGCAGGTGTAGCGTACAAACTCGCCGCTGTATAACACGATTATTTCGTTAGGCCGCAATTCACGGTTGTTGACAGTGGGTCGACTAATCGTAGATTGGGATATGGCCAAGGTGACACAGTCATGAGGCACAAAACCGATCAGCGTGACAGCTGAATCAAAGTGCAGTCGACTGCATTGGCGCCTGCAATCCTGCATGATTTTATCCGCACGCTGGCGTGCTTCGTGCTTTGAGGGGGCGATGCTCATCACGTCGAGGACTCCCGCATGAGCTCCAGTGCCGCAGCAAAAACGTACGTGTCGCTCGTGGATAACTCCACCAGGCTCTGAAGCTTGCATGGCGCTATTTTCGAGCCAAAGATGGCTGACTGGTTTGACGGGCCAAGGGCTGAGGCATTAAAGGCAAAGAAATCATCCACGCGATAATCGGTACAAATCTTGTAACTTGATTGTTCTTCGATCAGCTTGTTTTCGTTGCTTTCAATGCGCGTCAGGTCGGCCTTGTAGTGTTCCTTGTCGTCGGCCCAGGCCTTGAGAGAAAGCAATACACCAAAGGATACGCTTGCGAGGTTTTTAAGCAGCATTGAGGTGCTTTCCTTGTTGATGATTTTTCAGGCAGAGCAGTGTGTCTGCCGTATCACTGTCACGGCTTTGCCTTCGGATAGTCCTGTGCTGACGATGTTTGTTGAAGTCAAAAATTCATATTTTCAAACGGGAGTCAGCGAAATCTCATCGCTCTCGTTGTCAATGTTTTGTGAGGGAGGCAATGAGTCATCAACCGCGCTGTCACCTTCATTGCGCTCATTTTCAGAATGGATTTTCAGGTGTTTCAACTTTATTTTTTCGTTCGGGCTCAGTTCTATTTCGTAGAGCTCGATTTCCGTGCTGCCGATGGCGTATTCATTGTGCGCCATTGAATGAAAAGGTAAGGCAGCTAGAGATAGAAGTGCCAGGATCTTGGTCATCATTGATTTGACGGCTCGCGAACACGATAAAGGCGGGATCTTGATGGGGGGAGGGTGCTAGATTCAAATCACTAATTATTATTTTTGTTATGGTGTGATTTGCTGAGGTGCCTCAGTGATTCATGCAGCGCAGGCGGCCGACATCATGCACATAAAAACACACGCTGTTTTTGTCGGCGGTAGGGAGTAATTCGTAGTTTAGGATAGTGCCTTCCTGAAGAATGAATTGACGCCTGAAAAACAGATCCGGAGTTTTTTCGATGGCGAATAATTCGTTGTCCTGGCTCAGTTTGACGTTATTGATTTTTATCTGGACGTGATGATTGCTTTCCCGGATAACCTGCGCCGAAATAGTCGCGTTACGTATTTTTCCGTTCAAGCTTTCCAGGGTGGTTTGTGTCAGCCGACCGTGGCCGATTGTCAGATACTCTTCAGTGTTGAGCTGATTCGAATCCTCCAGCCATTGTCGGGTTATGGTTTGATAACTGATATTTTCCATGTAGTAAGAAGGCGAGTACAACAAAGAAAAAATACAGGCGGCGTTAATGATCGCAAGCACTATCCAATGTGCGGTTGAAGGTGTCATTGACTTCATAGGGTGACTTCCAAGCATTGCCGAATCATCAGCGCAAGGTCTTTTTGCTCACTATTCAATTGCAGGTTTGCAGTGCTCAGGTCTGGGCGAATGCACGAAACGGAATAGTTGGATTTAAACAGGTTTAGCCAAACGTCGCCTTTTAAATTGAGCGAAAGTTGTTTGACTTGTGCGATCGAAAGATCCCTCAGTTCCTCTGCCTCCGCAACACTGTGGCCTACGGCATGGATGGCCAGCTCATTGTGTTTTGCGCTGGAAACTTCAACTTTCGGTGTGTCGAAGCCGGAGTGGAAGCCGGTGTAGGCACACACTCCCAAGGTCAAGACATAGCCGATCAACTGGAATTTTGTAATGTAAGTTGATGTTCCGGTTTTCTCTGCAGGCACCGGCAGAGGCCCTTGTTTTTGTGGCGCCAACGCTTCAAGGGCGGGCACAGGTTCCGCTGCATCTGAAGGTGTCGGCAGCTCGGCCTGTGCATCCATTACATAGAGACGGTTGAAGCAATAACCCCTGCGCGGAACCGTCATCACTATTTCGTGATCTCGACTGTCATTGAGCAGGTTTCTAAGAGAGAAAACGGCCTGGTTCAAACTGCCGGAGGCGACGACGCGGTCATTCCAGGTGTAATCGATGATTTCCTCGCGGCTTTTGGTCTGGCCGGGGTCCATCAGCAGCAGGTCCAGTAGACGCGATTCGGCTCTACCGATGGTAGAGCTTTGAACTTCTCCATGGGTTGTGGTGATGGTAAGCAAAGCGGTATCTGGATCGAAAAGGGCCATGGCACCGTTTTTCAATTTGAAGGCGTAGCGCATGGGTATCCTCCGTTCAGGTGGTTCGGGCTGAGTATAGAGACGGTTTTGACAGGCCGGATTTGACGCAGTGCGTTCTTGTCGGGGAGTGAACGGCAATGAGCGGGCAAGCGCGGGTAATCCACGGAGGCTCAATCGGGGGCGGTGATGATGCTCGAAGCGCGCGATCTGCGCTATCCGAAAAATGCAAGGCAGGGGTATTGGAAGGTCTGTTACTGCGAGTTAAACGGTATTGCGAAACCCCATGCTCGATTGCATCGCATAGCAATCCCGTGACAGTGGATGGCAGGCCATTCAACGTCGCAATGGGGTTTCGAGCGAGTTGTTACTGCCCTGACAGCAGTGCTTGCATGTCGTTCGTCATGTCCTTGAATGCAACCTTGAAATCATTGGCGACAATTGGCTGGCTGGCATTTTTCACGGTTTCACCGAACACCTTGCGAACCACCTTGGCGACCGGCAAACCGGTTCTGGCATCTACCAGGTCGGCTTCCAGGTACAGTTCGGCGGTCTGATCGCGATGGCCGGTGGCAGCTTGTGTCGCCCCGACAATGGCGGCGATCGGTACGGCTTCATACCAATGCATGCCTTCGTTGTTGGCGCTGACGTGGGTGATTGCCGCTTGCAGGATCAGCGTCCGTGAATCGGCCGGTGCGCGTGGCACCTTTGAGACAATGGTGTAGTAGGGGCTCAAGGCAGACTTGACACTATTGCTGGCTGCAGTCTGTACGTCCTGCAGGGTTTTCAGGTTGACGCGCTCGGTCGGTTTCGGCGCCGGGTACAGCGCTACCTGCTCGAACACCACCGTGGAGTAGGCGTGTGGATCAAACCCTGGCGCCATCCAGCGCAGTACCTTCTGTTCACTCGGCGTAGTCTGCTCTTGCAGCCCCTCGTAATTGGGGAGGAAGCCGGAGTATTGATTCGGCTGCGCCACTTTGGAGACACAACCGACCTGAAACACGCAGCTCAAGGCAATACCGGCAATCCATCCATTCGACATGTTCATGTGTTCTGTTCTCTGTGATGAAAGTTATCGATCAGATTGCCTGCCGTGGCCGGATAATCCGAATCAATAACCGTCAACAACTCTCAAACGTGAGTGGCTGGCGGGGCCTATGTATCGCTCTGTATCCAGCCCCCTCGAACGCAGACTGGCTTACAAATGCCCCTGCAACCGGATACACCCCGGATACACGGTTGCCGTCAAATAGCCCTGCCTAAGCGAGAAAGCAACCGCGCCTCGCACCTCGGCTTATCGCCCTTTTGGCAATGACCCACGCGGCTCGGCCGCCCACAGTATCCGGAGTATCACCATGTCCCGTATGTCGAACAAATCCCGTATTGGCCTGATCGCTGTTGCACTGGCCGGCAGCCTCAACCTCGCTTCGAACGCTTTTGCCGCCGACGCGCTGCCTCAGGGGTATCAACTGGCCTCGGCGGAAAAAACCAGTGAAGGTAAATGTGGTGAAGGCAAGTGTGGCGCTGGAGAAACCGGCGCCAAAGTGACCAAGGCCGGCGAAGGCAAGTGCGGTGAAGGCAAGTGCGGCGATGCTTCGTTCGCCCGTACCGACACCGACCACGACGGCCGCGTTTCGCTCAAGGAACTGCTGACCGTGGCCCCGCAGGGCGGCGAAGAGTTCAAGGCCATGGACACCAACAACGACGGTTTCCTCTCCGAAGGCGAGGTTTACAAATTCCGCACCAACCAGTTCATCTCCAATGGCAAGAAAGTGCCTACGGAATTGTTTACCCAGATGAGCAAGGCGAAGAGCTGATTGCGAGTTGCATCGGTCAATAACCTCCCTGGGATTTTCCTGGGGAGGTTTTTTTGCGTGCGTATCCATTGCTGCGATAACGGCCACTTATGGTTTCGTCCATGCGGTGCGTCACTTGGGAAAAACCTGTAGGAGCGAGGCTTGCCCGCGAAGGCGGCCTGACAGCCGACCTGACTTTCACGGTTGTACCTGAATGTCGAAACCCTGCGACGCAACCCTTACTCGAAGGCGCGTCGGTAGGCAAACAGCCCCGGCATGCCGCCAGTCATCACAAACAGCAGATTGCTCCCCGCCGGGTAATCACCCCGGCGTACCGCGGCGAGCAGTCCGGCGAAAGCCTTGCCGCCGTAGACGGGATCGGTGAGCAAGCCTTCCTGGGACGCCAGCAGGCGTACCGCTTCGAGCATTGCTTCGGTCGGCGCGCCATAGGCATCGCCGCGTTGGCTGCCATCCACGCGAATCGAGTGGTCGGCCAGCGTCGTGGAACGGTCAAGCAGCTGCAGGACCTGTCGGGTTTTTTCCAGGGTCGTGGTCGCGGCCTGATCCTCCGTCGCCAGCACCGAGTAGCCGAGGATTTGCGTCGAGGCACCAGCCAGGGTGACGCCGGCCAATAAACCTGAGTGCGTGCCGGCGCTGCCATTGGGCACGATGATGTGCTCGAAATGCACCCCCAGCGCCTGCGCCTGGCGCAGGATCTCGCCTGCGCAGGCGGCATAACCCAGGCTGCCCCGAGGGCTGGACCCGCCGAGGGGCATCACAAAAGGCTTCTTGCCTTGGCCCTTGAGCGTGTCGACCAACTGCGTCGCGTAGGCATCGGGCAAGACACCCCGAGCCAGCCGATGGACCTTCGCGCCAAACAAGGCATCCAGCAGCACATTGCCGTTGTGGCAAAAGTCGTCATCGGTGCGCACGGCCGAGGGTGTCAGGATCAGCTCGCAGGCAAGGCCATGACGGGCCGCCACGGCCGCGGTCAGTCGTGCGTGATTGGATTGCAAACCGCCCCAGGTCACCAGTGTGTCGGCGCCTTCGGCCAAGGCTTCGCCGAGCAGGAACTCCAGTTTGCGCAGTTTGTTGCCACCGCCGCCAAGACCGGTCAGGTCGTCGCGCTTGACGTAGAGCTGACAGCCATTGAGTTCGGGCAAGTCGCTCAAGCGGGACAGTTTCTGGATCGGCGTCGGGCCTTCGAGCAGGGCCACCCGTGGGTAGGCGGCCAGCGCGGCATCAAGATGATTCAAGTCGTGGGGCATGAAGGTTCGCTCGTGGAGTGAAGGAATTTGAACGCCATCGACCACTGTAAAAAGCTCTGGTTCGAAGATATACCACCGGCAAGGAATTACAGTTGATACACCATGTAATGAACGGTTGCATCTCTGATACAGATGCCAGCGATCTTGATAAATCGTTTCACGAGATATCTTCGCGCGAGATAAGGTCTGCCCATTCGCCTGCGGAGTACCTGGTCCCATGAATTATGCCGAGCGCAATCTTGTCTATTGGCGTCGCAACCTGGCTGTTTGTGTATTCGGCTCGTTCACCACATTGGTGAGCCTGAGCATGCTGTTGCCGTTCCTGCCGCTCTATGTGCAGCAACTGGGCGTCACTGAGCAGGCCGATGTGGTGCAGTGGTCCGCGGTAGCGTTCGGCGCGACATTCTTTGGCACGGCGATCACTGCACCGCTCTGGGGCCGCTTGGCTGATCGTTTTGGGCGTAAACCGATGCTGGTCCGCGCGGCCATCGGCATGGCGATCGTGATGTCGCTGATCGGGCTGGCGCGGGACGTTACCGATCTGGTGGCGCTGCGCCTGATCGCCGGGCTCATCGGCGGATATGCCTCGGCTTCGATCGTGATGATCGGTTCCCAGGTGCCACGGGAAAAGGCCGGTTGGGCACTGGGCGTGCTGTCGACGGGGGCGTTGTCCGGCAATTTGATCGGGCCGCTGGTAGGTGGATTCCTCCCGCAGTGGGTAGGTATCCGTGGCACTTTCTTTGTTGGCGGCGCGATGATCGCCGTGGCGGCGATCACCACCATCGTGCTGATTCGTGAGTCGTTCGATCGTAGTTCGGACGGGGCCCGACGCGCCAAAAAAATCCCGGTCGAAGGTGCCGGTTCTCGATGGCCGATCATTGGCGCACTGCTGATGACGGCAATGATGGTGCTGCTGGCCAACATGTCTATCGAGCCGATCATCACTGTCTACATCGGTCATCTGGGCGTGGCCTTTGATGATCAGGCGCAGATTGCCGGCGTGGTAATGGCCTGTTCAGCGCTGGGCAGCATCCTGACCGCTGCCAGGCTGGGGGCACTGGCCGATCGGGTCGGCAGCTGGAATGTGATCATCGGATGCCTGGTGTTGACGGCAATCGTCATGGTGCCCCAGGCATTCGTTACGCAGTGGTGGCAACTGGCAGTGTTGCGCGGCCTGATGGGCATGACCATAGCCGGGCTGCTGCCGGCGATTGCCAAGCTGATCCGGCAATCGGTGGAGGATCACGACAGCGGGAAAATCCTTGGCTATCTGCAATCGGCGCAGTTCTCCGGGCAGGTGATCGGGCCCCTGATCGGTGGCCAGATCGGCGCCCATTTCGGGTTGCACCACGTGTTCCTGGTGACCGCCGCGCTGCTGATGTTGTGCGCCGGAATCAATGGCTGGGTGAGAAGTGGCGCAGAAATCCAAAGTAGTAGATTCACCAAAAGCGATCAACCGGATCATTAATGATCATTTTACATGATCATGTGCCGGGCATAGGTTTAAAGGGCACAGATACCGCAGCCAGTGGCGGATCGAGTCTGAATCTGAGGCTGTGGAACAACAATAACGCTACCACTGCTACACGGAGTCAACGTGAACCATGCAACCGAATCAGCCAGAATCCGCAACCATCCCCGGTACAAGGAGCTGGTCTCGCGGCAGCGAAGGTTCGTCGCCAGTCTGACCGCGGCAACCCTTGTCCCGTACTTCTCGTTCATCCTCGTCGCCGCTTTCGCCCCCCAGTTGCTGGCGACGAAACTTTCCGCGACCAGCATCATCAGCATCGGTTGGCCTTTAGGTGCCGTGTTCATCGTCGGGGCCTGGTTGTTCACCGGGCTGTACATCCATCGCGCCAATGGTGAATTCGATGACCTGAGCGCAGAAATCCGCGCGGGGGCCATCGTATGAAACGCATCCTCATGAACCTCATGCTTCCCGTACTGCTGTGCGTATTCGCGGCTCGCGCCATGGCCGGTGACATTATCCAGGGCGTCGAAAAACAACCGATCAACATCACCGCCATCAGCATGTTCCTGGTCTTTGTCGTGACCACCCTGGGCATCACGTACTGGGCCGCCTCGAAAACCCGATCCATGGATGATTTCTACACCGCCGGTGGCGGCATCAGCGGTTTCCAGAACGGCCTGGCACTGGCCGGTGACTACATGTCGGCGGCGGCGTTGCTGGGGGTCACCAGCATGATCTTCTTCAACGGCTTCGATGGCGTGCTGTACTCGATCAGCTTCTTTGTCGCCTGGCCCTTGCTGTTGTTTCTGTTCGCCGAGCGCATCCGCAATCTGGGGCGCATCACCATCTCCGATATCGCTTCGTTCCGCCTCGATCAAAACCGCATCCGCACGATGACAGCCTTCGGTTCGTTGACGGTAGTGTGCTTTTACCTGGTGGTCCAGATGGTGGGAGCAGGGCAGTTGATCCAGCTGCTGTTCGGTCTGCCCTACAACTATGCGGTGGTTGCCGTGGGGCTGTTGATGGCGGTCTACGTCACCTTCGGCGGCATGGTCGCCACCACCTGGGTGCAGATCATCAAGGCCGGTTTGCTACTGGTGGGCGGGACGCTGCTGGCATTCCTGGCGCTGAGCAAGTTCGGCTTTTCCTTCGACCTGTTGTTTGAAAAAGCCGTGGCCGCGCACCGTGATGGCGAGCGGATCCTGCTGCCGAGCAAACTGGTGGCCGACCCGCTGTCGCTGATCTCATTGGCGCTTGGGCTGGTATTTGGCACCGCAGGGCTGCCGCATATCCTGATGCGCTTCTTCACCGTGCCGGACGCCAGGCAGGCGCGCAAATCGGTGTTCGTCGCCACGGGCTTCATCGGCTTTTTCTACCTGATCGTGGGCGTGCTGGGCCTGGCGGCCATCGTGATCGTCGGGCAAGACCCGGCCTTCTACGAGTCCGGCAATCTGGCGGGCAAGCTGATCGGCGGCAGTAACATGCCGGTGATGCACCTGGCCAAAGCCGTGGGTGGCGACCTGTTGCTGGGCTTCATTTCCGCCGTGGCGTTCGCGACGATCCTGGCGGTGGTGTCGGGGCTGACCATGGCGGGCACATCAGCGATCTCCCATGACTTGTACGTGATGGTGGTCAGGAAGGGTAAGGCCGAAGCCAAGGACGAACGCCGCGTTTCGCGCATTGCCTCGGTGGGCATCGGCATCGTCGCGGTGGTGCTGGGGATTCTGTTCAAGGATCAGAACATTGCCTTTCTGGTTGCACTGACGTTCGGCGTGGCGGCCTCGGTCAACTTCCCGATCCTGGTGCTCTCGATGTACTGGAAAGGGCTGACCACCCGGGGCGCGCTGATCGGCGGTGTCGCCGGGCTGGTGAGTGCGGTGGGCCTGGTCATTCTCTCGCCGGCGGTGTGGGTCAAGGTGCTGGGCAATGCCGAGGCGATCTTCCCCTATGACTACCCGGCGATCATCTCGATGAACGTGGCATTCCTGTTCACCTGGCTGGGCTCGGTGACTGACCGCAGCCGTGGCGCGGTGCTCGAGCGCGAGCGTTTCGATGATCAGTTGATCCGCGCCCAGACCGGGCTCGGCGCCGCGCAGGCGGTCAACCACTAAGACCTTCGCGGTCCATCCTTTCCTGATCTGCGCATTCTGCAAAAGGAGTCAGCCATGCAACTACGAGACAATGGCCTGAGATTTTCACCCATCACCGTTGCCCTGCACTGGGTCGTGGCGTTTTCGCTGCTGGCGATTTTCGGCCTGCAACTGTTGAACGACCACGCCTCCAGCGAGGCGCAGCAACTGGCGCTTGGCAGGGTACAAAACCTGCTGGGGCTGATTCTGTTCCTCGTCTCGTCCTACCGGTTCTGGGCGCGGATCACCTCCTATCATCCGCTGCCGGTAGGCACGCCGAACCCGATCGAAGTGATCATCAGCCGCTCGGTGGCGGTGTCGCTGGCCCTGGCGATGGTGCTGTTGCCGATCGCGGTATGGGCTTCACGGGCCGCTGCCGGCGAGGTCGTCGAACTGCCCGGCGGGTTGTGGATTCCGAGCATCCTGCCGGCCAACCCGACCTTGAAGCATGTGGTCGATGTGTTGTTTGACATTGGCGCCTCGGCGTTCCTCGCCGGGCTCGCATTGCATGTGTTCGGCGCGGTGAAGAATCACTTTCTCCTGAAGAACAACACGCTCAAGCGGATGCTTGGCAAACATGTGGAGCTGTGAGTCATGAAACAGGACAAAACGGTTTTTTCGGGTAATGTCGTCACCCGGCTCTGCGGCGTGAACTACCCGATATTTCTCGGCGGCATGGCGGCCATATCCGGCCCGAAACTGGTCGGGGCCGTGGCCAACGCCGGGGGCATGGGCGTGCTCGGCGGGTTGCGGCTGCCGCCTTTGGCCTTGCGTCGCTGGATCGAGGAAACACGGGCACTGACCGACCAGCCGTTCGGGGTGAACCTGGTGCCGCAGTTCGGCGGGCCGGATGTGTTCGAAGCGCAGTTCCAGGTGATCCTCAAGCAGAAGCCCAAATTGTTGTCGCTGTTCTATGCCGAGAAATATGCCGCCGACATGATTCCCCGGGCGAAAGACGCCGGGCTGTTGGTGATGGTGCAAGCTGGGTCGGTGGAGCTGGCCCGCATCGCTATCGCCCAGGGCGCGGATATCATCATTGCCCAGGGCAGTGAAAGCGGTGGGCACCTCAATCGCGGCACGATCGGCATCATGCCGTTGTTGACCTCGATCCTGGCTGTCGCCGAGGGCAAGCCGGTGCTGGCGGCCGGCGGTATCGTCCACGGCGATGATGTGCGCGCACTGATGTCGCTCGGCGCGTCAGGGGTGGTGGTGGGCACGGCGTTCATTGCCACCGATGAGTCCAACGCCCATCCGCTGTACAAACAGAAGATCATCGAGGCGACTACCGATGACACGGAGTACCGCACCGGCTATTCGTTCGGCTGGACCTACGGCACGCCGCACCGGGTGATTCCCAATCGGGACAAGTGGAACCTGCTGCGCTTTATCGGCGGCGGGGCCCGGGCGATTGACAAGCCTCGGATGGCGCAGAAGCTGTCGCTGTATGCGGGGCAGGGGGTGGGCAAGATCCACAGTGTCGTGCCGGCTGCCGAGCGGGTGGCGGAGCTGGCGTGCGGGCTGGATCAGTTGTCTGTAACCGAGAGAAAGGTCACGGACTACGCTGCGACAGGACGGTTCCTGAACGAGCAGAGAAGGACACTCGGCTGGCAGTGAACCTTGTGGGAGCGAGCCTGCTCGCGAAGGCGACAGCACATCCAGAATGGATGTCGACTGAACCACCGCTTTCGCGAGCAGGCTCGCTCCCACAGTGGTTGCCGATGTAGTTCAAGCCACCGCCGGCCGGGCGATCTGTTGTTGCGCCAGGCCGATGAACGCGCTCATCGCCGAGGTGATCATCGTGTCGTTGCGGCGGATGAACACCGTGGAGACATTGGCGAATTCCGCCGGCAGGGTGTGGCAGCGGATGGCATGGCGCACGCTGCAGTTTTCTGCGATGGCCTTGGGCAACAGGGTCACGCCCATGCCCGCCGCCACGCACGACAGGATGCCGTCGAGCGTGCCCAGTTCCATGATCTGGTTGGGCACAAGACCCACTTGGTAGAACCAGTTCTCCAGGGTCGAACGATAGAAACAGCCGGTGCGGAACACCAGCACGGTCTGCTGGGGCATTTTCTCGATCAGCGCCGGCAACGTTTCGAACTGGCTGCTGCTGACCAATACCAACTCTTCGCAGAACACCTCTTCCTGGGCCAGCGCCGAGTTCTGGTGAAAGCCGCCGACGAAGGCACCGTCGAGGCGATGGGCTTCAATGGCCTTGATCAACTCGACCGTGGTGCCGGTGAGCAACGACAACTGCACGTCGGGATACTGCTCGCGGTAGCGGGTCAGCACTTGCGGCAAGCGAATGGCAGCGGTGGTCTCCATCGAGCCGAGCCTGAGCAGGCCGCTCGGGCTGCCGGTGTCCATCAGGGCGCTGCGGCTCTCGTCGGTGAGTTGCAGGATGCGCCGCGCATAACCGAGAAAGGTCTCGCCCGCCGAGGTGAGTACCACGCCTGATTTCTTGCGGATGAACAGTTCGCGATTGAGTTCGGCTTCCAGTTCCTTCACGCGCATGGTGACGTTGGACTGCACGGTATTCACCTGCAACGCGGCGGCGGTGAAGCTGCCCAGTTCGGCCACGGCGCAGAAAATCTTCAGTTGGCGCATTTCCATTTGTTGTCACCATCTATCAGTAGAAGTGATCGCTGACATGCTTAACGATCACTTTACGGCCATTTCTGGTGATTAGTAAAGTGACTAAAACCCCCTGATAAGTGAAGGTCGGCCCATGACACTGATTTCGACAATCGACCATGTCTTCGCTGGAGGCCTGGCGCTATTGCAGCCTGAAGGGCAGCGCACGGGCATCTTCAAGCAACGCCAGGCAGGCCCGGTGCGCGTGGAGTTACAGGGGATCGTCGGCGACCAGCACGGCGACACCCGGGTGCACGGCGGGCCGGAAAAAGCCGTGCATCAGTATGCGGCGCAGAACTACCAGCGTCTGGCGCAGGCCTTTGCCCCCAGTGCCGCGCAAATGGTTGTGGGGAGCCTGGGGGAGAACATTTGCGCATTCGGGCTTTCGGAACTCAACGTGCACATCGGCGACGTGTTCCGCATCGGCAGCAGCCTGTTGCAGGTCTCCCAGCCGCGCAGTCCGTGCTGGAAGATCAACCATCGGTTTGATGCCGAGCACATGTCGATGTTCGTCGCCCGGGAACGAATCACCGGCTGGTATTACCGGGTGCTCGAGCCGGGCTGGCTGCAAGCGGGGGACCGCATTGAATTGCTGGAACGGCATAACGAACGGTTTTCCATCGACCAGTTCTGGCAGGTGCAATTGGCGCACCGGCCGCTGATCGACGATTTGCTCGCGCTGGCGGACAGCGTCGGCCTGGCCGCGGACTGGAAGCGCCGCCTGGGCGAGCGGGCGAAATGGCTGCTTCATAAAATATGATCCATAAGATCATTAATCATCATTTTACATGATTTATCGGCGGGCCTAACGTGGCCATGTCGGGAGCGCTCAGCCGCCCCGGCCTGACAACAACAAGAGATGGCTCCTATCCACCACCAGGGGACAACCCGCCATGAGCACCCAGCCTGCAGACATCGCACACTACATTCACGGTCGCCTGACACCCGGCACTTCCAGTCGCTCGCAGCACGTCACCAACCCCGCCACCGGTGGGGTGATCGGCAAGGTGGCCCTGGCCTGCGCCGCGGACGTCGACGCCGCGGTGCAGTCGGCCGCCGCCGCCTTTCCCGCCTGGTCGGCGACACCGCCGCTGCGCCGCGCGCGCATTCTGTTCAAGTTCCTCGCGCTGCTCAACGAGCACCGCGACACCCTGGCCCGGATGATCACCACCGAACATGGCAAGGTCTTCACCGATGCCCAGGGCGAAGTGACGCGCGGCATCGAGGTTGTCGAGTTCGCTTGCGGCATCCCGCAATTGCTCAAGGGCGACTACACCGAGCAAGTCTCGACCAACATCGATAACTGGACCCTGCGCCAGTCCCTGGGCGTGGTGGCCGGTATCACGCCCTTCAACTTCCCGGTGATGGTGCCGATGTGGATGTTTCCGGTGGCCATCGCCTGCGGCAACACCTTCGTGCTCAAGCCCAGCCCGATCGACCCATCGCCGGCGTTACTGATTGCCGAGTTGTTCAAGGAGGCCGGGCTGCCCGACGGCGTATTCAACGTGGTGCAGGGCGACAAGGAAGCCGTGGACGCGCTGCTCGACCACCCTGAAGTCAAGGCCGTGAGTTTTGTCGGCTCCACGCCAATCGCCAACTACATCTACGAGACCGGCGCTCGCCACGGCAAGCGTGTGCAGGCGTTGGGTGGGGCGAAAAACCACATGGTGGTGATGCCCGATGCCGACGTCGAGCAGGTGGTCGATGCGCTGATCGGCGCGGCATTCGGTTCTGCCGGCGAGCGCTGCATGGCGATCTCGGTGGCAGTGTTTGTCGGTGATGTGGCCGACAAGGTCCTCCCCAAACTGGTGGAACGCACCCGCACACTGAAGATCCTCGAGGGCATGAACCTGGCCGCCGAAATGGGCCCGATCGTTTCGCGCGTGGCGCACCAGCGCATCACCGGCTACATCGAGCAAGGCATCGCTGAAGGCGCCGAGATGCTGGTCGACGGCCGTGACTTCGATGGCTCGCAGGCCGGCGCCGATTGCGCCGGGGGCTTCTGGCTCGGTGGCACAATATTCGACCATGTCACCCCCGAGATGAAGATCTACCAGGAGGAAATCTTCGGTCCGGTGCTGGCGTGCATGCGGGTCAAGGATTTCGCCGAGGCGGTCGATCTGGTCAATGCCCACGAATTCGGCAACGGCACCGCGTGCTACACCCGCGACGGCCATATCGCCCGTGAATTCGCGACCCGCATCCAGGTGGGCATGGTCGGCATCAACGTGCCGATTCCGGTGCCAATGGCGTGGCACGGTTTCGGTGGCTGGAAGCGCTCGCTGTTCGGTGACATGCACGCCTATGGCGAAGAGGGCGTGCGTTTTTACACCAAACAGAAATCGGTCATGCAGCGCTGGCCGAACAGCATTGCCAAGGGCGCCGAGTTTGCCATGCCGACCTCCAAGTAGGCCTTCACGCGCTTTCGGGTTGGAGGGTGTGCAGGCGCGGGCTTGCACGCTGTCCATTGTCCCAGGGAGCGGCTCTGCCTTTTCTCAACGGCGGCTCGCTCCCATTTTCTTGCCCAAGGTAAACCGCGATGCCATTGCTCAAGTTCGACATCATTCAAGGCCGTAGCGACGAACAGTTGCGCACTTTGCTGGAGGTGGCGCATCAGGCCATGGTCCAGGCATTCGAGGTGCCTGCCAGTGATCGCTACCAGAGCGTGACGCAACACCGGCCGGGGGAGTTGGTACTGCACGACACGGGATTGGGTTACTCGCGATCGGACAATGTGGTGTTGCTGACGGTGATTTCGCGCCCGCGCGCCCAGCAGCAAAAAGTCGCGTTCTACCGCTTGCTGGCCGAGCAGTTGCACGCCGAGTGCGGCCTGTCGCCGGACGACCTGATTGTTTCACTGGTGGAGAACACCGACGCGGACTGGTCGTTCGGTCGTGGCCGCGCGCAATTTCTGACTGCAGAGCTCTAGCGTTCACTTTCATTCATCAGGCCCAGGTGCTGCCATGTCCAATCCACTGTTGTCCCTATTGAACATCCAATTGCCGATCATTCAGGCGCCGATGGTGGGCGTCTCCACCTCCCGGCTTGCGGCGGCGGTGTCCAATGCTGGCGGGCTGGGTTCCATCGGCATTGGCGCGAGCAACGTCGAGCAGGCGCGGGCGATGCTGCGTGAGACCGCGGCGCTTACCGACAAACCCTTCAACGTGAATGTGTTCTGCCACCAGCCGGCTGTCCGGGACACCTTCCGAGAATCCCGGTGGTTACAATTTCTGGCAGGTTTTTTCGCCGAGTTTGGTGCCGAGCCACCGGTGTCGCTGCGGGAAATCTACACTTCGTTCGTCGAAGATGCCGACATGCTGCAGATGCTGCTGGAAGAAAAGCCGGCGGTGGTCAGCTTCCATTTTGGCCTGCCGCCACGACCAGCCATCGATGCACTCAAGGCCGCTGGCATCCTGCTGCTGTGTTCCGTGACCAGCCTTGCCGAAGCGTTGGCGGCGCAGGACGCGGGCGTGCATGCACTGGTGGCACAGGGTTACGAGGCGGGTGGGCATCGCGGGGTCTTCGATCCGCGGCAGGATTTGCAGATGGGCACCTGCGCTTTGGTGCGTGTACTGGTCGATGCCTGTCGTCTGCCAGTGATTGCCGCGGGCGGCATCATGGACGGTGCAGGTATTAACGCCGTCATGCAGTTGGGCGCCAGTGCCGCGCAGTTGGGCACGGCATTCATTCTCTGCCCTGAATCGTCGGCGAACGCTGCCTATCGCGAAGCGCTCAAAGGCCCGCGCGCGCATCAGACGCACGTCACCAGCGTCATTTCCGGCCGCCCGGCCCGGGGCATGGTCAATCGCAACTTCACCAGCCTCGAAGGGGCAGGCATCGAATTGCCGGACTACCCACTCACCTATGACGCCAACAAGGCGCTCAACGCTGTGGCGGCGGCCCGGACCAATAGCGATTTTGCCGTGCAATGGGCTGGACAGGGGGCACCATTGGCTCGGGAGTTGCCGGCCGCAGCGTTGGTGAAGCTGCTCGCGGCCGAGATGCAATCCTGAGTGCGGGCTTGTCATGGTTTTGTTGTAACTTGGGCGCCGGGACTGAATCGGTTTGCAAGGGATGAACCATGACATTGACGGCCGAGAAATTGGTTGGCATCGCATTGACCAACCCGATCAACGCGCAATTGACCTCACGCTTGCCTGCGCTTGGCCTTGATCAATGCATGCTCACGGCAGGTTGCCTGTTCCAGGCGGTATGGAATCAACAGGCGCAGCGCGATCCTGCCTGGGGCATCAGGGATTACGACGTTTTCTACTTTGACACCGATCTGTCGTGGGAGGCCGAGAACGAAGTTATTCATCGGGCTCAGGGTCTGTTCCACGATCTCGGGGTCAACGTTGAGCTCAGGAATCAGGCGCGCGTGCACCTTTGGTACAGTCAGCGCTTTGGCGGGACTTATTCCAGGCTTGAATCGGCCAGGGACGGGATTGATCGCTACCTGGTGGCGGGTACTTGTATTGGTCTGGATGTTGTCACCGGCGAGGTCTACGCCCCCTACGGCCTGGAGGACTTGGACGATGGTGTGTTGCGCATCAATCCGGCAAACCCCAGGCCTGACTTGTTCGAGCAGAAGGCGAAGAGTTATCAGGTTCGCTGGCCATGGTTGAAAGTTGTGTAAGGCGTGCCTGCCCGCGTTGTGATCGATGATGGTTCCCACGCTCTGCGTCACTGTTGCGCACTGCTCAGGTCATGCGTCGTCAGCGGAACGCGGAGCGTCCCTGGCGGAGCGTGGGAACGATCAACGTGTTCGCTTGAAATCAGGCCGCCTCGCTTTGCTTTTGATCGCGAGCGCCCCGTTAAACCACGATGGCCCATCGCGACGACCCCTGTAGGAGCGAGCATGTCGAATCGTCGCACCGTCGCGATGGAGGTCAACGATGACGCGGGAAGCCTGACACCCCGGGGAGCTCTCAGGTTTTTCGCGAGCGAGCTCCTGCAGAAAGGGCGAAACCATAAGCAGCCATTACCGCAGCAATGGATATGTACGCCAAAAGAATCCAGCAAAAATAGCCTGGGTGGTTTCTCCCATCGAGTGCCGTCAGGCTAAAAAGGCCGATACCTGGACGAGGTTATTGTCCTGGGCTGCCGCGACAAGGTGCAAAGGCACATGCGGTTGCTCGACGGGGGAGGAGATTTCAATGCTTCCCACAATATGCGCTTGTCGCTCGCTCAGTCCGGTCGACTCTTGTTCCTTTTCCTTAGCCATTCTCGCGTGGTTCGCTGCGATTTCGTTGAGAGTTGACACGTTACATCTCCGGTGACTGACCAAGCGTTTTGCTGGAGTCCTTTAGCGTTGATTGGATGGCCATCGCGTCAGTTTTATGTCGTTCGCGATGGCTAACGCGGGCCGGTGCAATCCCCACGCCAGAGAAGGCCAGGATTACCTGTGGCGATTTCATTTACGACGAAAGGTTATGGGCCTCGGTTAAAACACGATGCCGAGCTTTACGCCGTACTCGTCCCGGGTCTGCTTGTCGAAGTCGGTTAGCTGAAATTGACCGTCCAGGTCGTATTTGAAGCGGTTGTAGTAAAGGCTGGCAATCACCGGAATCGATCCCTCCTGGTTGAACAGCCAGCTCAATTCGACAAATGGATTGGTGGTGTCCTTGAGGTCCTGTTCCTCGCTGTCCACGTTGTGGATTTCCAGCTGCGCATTTCCATTGACGACCTTGCGAACGCCGGCTTCCAGGCGCAAGGTTGAGGTACTGAAGGCGTGGTTGTAGCCGGCTGCGACTTTAGCGAAGGGAGTGCGACTGGTGAGATTGATGTCGTACTTGTGAAAATCCGGGTCATAACGGTTCCACTTATAGCCTGCTCCGATCAAAACGTCGAAAAAATTGTCGGCATCCAGGGCGATTCTCCACCCCAGGTCCAGGTCGGCCTGGCCATCGGTGACGCGTTGATGCTTTTCCTCGGAGTACTGCCCGGTGATTTCTGCCTGATACACAAGGCCGCCCCGGCCCGTCATCTTGTTGCCGAAGTTGAGGAACAGTCCTGCTTCGGGGATATGCTCGGAACTGCTGGTCCTGCGGCCTGTAAACTCCAGCTCGCTGTAGCTTCCCAGCAGGCCGGCGGAAAAAACAGGGTTTTCAGAAGATGTTGCGCTAGCGAATGACGGGGCGGCGCCCGCCAGGAGGGAGGTGACAACAGCAGCAAGACTGGTTCTATTCATGAGAACTCCATCAGCGCACCAGGGTCCGTGACGGACCTGTCACTAACAACAATAGTCGGTTTTGGTACAACGTAAGACCGGTCGTCGGCGAGTTCTCGAAAAAGATGGCAATTGGCCTTGGTGTCATCTTTTTGTCGTCCGTGAGTGCGACTTTGCGGGGTTGCGGTGCGGATCCTTGTCCGACGAACTGCACTTCTGCTCTTTCGATATGTGGCCAGTGCGGGCACAATGCGCATCCTTTTTTTGGCTGGCCTTGCCGGAGGCCTCGAAATGATCAAAACGCCGTACTACCTCATCGATAAGCAAAAGCTGCTGGGCAACATGGAAAAGATTGCCTACGTGCGCGAGCAGTCCGGGGCCAAGGCCCTGCTGGCACTCAAGTGCTTCGCCACCTGGTCGGTGTTTGACCTGATGCAGCAATACATGGATGGCACCACGTCGTCGTCGCTCTACGAACTCAAGCTCGGTCGGCAGAAGTTCGCTGGGGAGACTCACGCCTACAGCGTCGCCTGGGCCGATGACGAAATCGAGGAGATGCTCGACAACTGCGACAAGATCATCTTCAACTCCATCGGCCAGTTGCAGCGCTACACGCAAGCGTCTGAAGGCAAGGTCCGTGGCCTGCGGGTCAATCCGCAGGTGAGCAGCTCCGATTACCTGTTGGCCGACCCGGCACGGCCGTTCAGCCGCCTGGGTGAGTGGGACCCGGTGAAGATCGAGCAGGTCATCGAGCAGATTTCCGGCTTCATGTTCCACAACAACTGCGAGAACGGTGACTTCGGCCTGTTCGACGACATGCTGTGCACCATCGAAGAGCGTTTCGGTCATCTGCTGCACAAGGTCGAGTGGGTCAGCCTCGGTGGCGGTATTCACTTCACCGGCGAAGGCTACGCGCTGGATGAGTTCTGCGCGCGCCTCAAGGCGTTCTCGCAAAAGTACGGCGTGCAGGTCTACCTGGAACCGGGCGAAGCGGCGATCACCCAGAGTGCGTCGCTGGAAGTCACCGTGCTTGACACGCTCTACAACGGCAAGCACCTGGCGGTCGTGGACAGCTCTATCGAAGCCCACATGCTCGATCTGCTGATCTACCGCCTGAACGCCAAGCTGGCCCCGAGCGCGGGTGAGCACACCTACATGGTGTGCGGCAAATCCTGCCTGGCCGGCGATATTTTCGGTGAGTACCAGTTCGATCGTCCGCTGGCCATCGGCGACCGCCTGTCGTTCGTCGACGCCGCGGGCTACACCATGGTCAAGAAAAACTGGTTCAACGGCCTGAAAATGCCGTCCATCGTAGTGAAACAACTCGACGGTACTGTCGAGGTGGTTCGTGAATTCGGTTACAACGACTATATGTCCAGCCTCTCGTAAGCTGGCTGAGAAGGAGAGAGAGAAAAATTGAAGAAGAACGTACTTATCATTGGTGCAGGAGGTGTCGCCAAGGTGGTGGCCCACAAGTGCGCGCAGCACAACGACGAGCTCGGTCGTATTGCTATCGCGTCGCGCAACATCTCCAAATGCCAGGCCATCATCGACAGCGTAAAGGCCAAGGGCAGCCTCAAACAGCCCGCTGAAATCAAGGCATTCACCCTCAATGCCCTGGACGTCGAGGCGACCAAGACGCTGATTCGCGAAACCGAATCGCAGATCGTCATCAACGTCGGTTCCGCTTTCCTCAACATGTCGGTGCTGCGTGCTTGCATCGATACCGGCGCGGCCTACCTGGACACCGCCATCCACGAAGAGCCAGGCAAGATCTGCGAGACGCCACCCTGGTATGGCAACTACGAGTGGAAGCACCTCGAGGAATGCCAGCAGAAGAACGTCACCGCCATCCTCGGCGTGGGCTTCGACCCGGGGGTGGTCAATGCCTACGCGGCACTGGCCCAACAACAGTATTTCGACAGCATTGATTCGATCGATATTCTCGACGTCAATGCCGGTTCCCATGGCAAATATTTCGCCACCAATTTCGATCCGGAAATCAATTTCCGCGAGTTCACCGGGCAGGTGTGGAGCTGGCAGGACAGCCAGTGGACCAGCAACACCATGTTCGAAGTCAAGCGCACCGACGACCTGCCGGTAGTCGGTTCGCAGAACCTGTACCTGACCGGTCACGATGAAGTGCACTCGCTGTCGAAGAACCTCGGCGTGCCCAACGTACGTTTCTGGATGAGCTTCGGCGAGCACTACATCAATGTGTTCACCGTGCTCAAGAACCTCGGCCTGCTCTCCGAGCAACCGGTCAAGACCGCCGAAGGCCTGGAAGTCGTGCCGCTCAAGGTGGTCAAGGCCGTGCTGCCTGATCCGAGCTCGCTGGCGCCTGGCTACACGGGCAAGACTTGCATCGGTGACCTGGTCAAGGGCACCAAGGATGGCCAACCGCGCGAAGTGTTCATCTACAACGTTGCGGACCACGAGCAAGCTTTTGCCGAAACCGACAGCCAGGGCATTTCCTATACCGCTGGCGTACCACCGGTGGCTGCAGCCCTGCTGGTAGCCCGTGGCGAGTGGGACGTGCAGCGCATGGTCAACGTCGAGGAGCTGCCAGCCGAGGCATTCCTCAAGGCGCTGGACGTGATGGGCCTGCCGACCCGCATCAAGGACGAGCACGGCGATCGTGCGTGGGACTGCAACGCCTGAGGATAGGGACTTTGTGGGAGCGAGCCTGCTCGCGATGGACTGAAGAGCGCTGCGTTTATTCAGTAAACCAGCGTCATCGTCAACGACCATCGCGAGCAGGCTCGCTCCCACATTGGATCAACTGCGCAGATTCGATCAGTGGCGATCCAGCCACACCGTCTGTGCATTGCAGAATTCGCGTACGCCGAAGTGCGAAAGCTCACGGCCGAACCCGCTTTTCTTCACGCCACCGAAGGTCACGCGCGGGTCACTGGCGCAGTAGCCATTGATGAAGACCCCACCGGTTTCCAGTTCGCTGGCCATCTGCTGTGCCTGCTCGACATTGCCGGTATAGACGGTAGCCGCCAGACCGAACTCACTGTCGTTTGCCAGTTCCAGCGCATGCGCTGCGTCACGAGCGGTGATGATCGAAGCGACCGGTCCAAACAGCTCCTGTTTGAATGAAGTCATCTGTTCAGTGACACCCGCCAGCACCGTAGGCTCATAGAAGTTGCCCGGGCCTTGGGCTTTCTTGCCGCCCAGCAACAAGGTCGCGCCTTCCTCCAGGGTGTCGCGCACCTGTTGATCCAGTTCATCGCGCAGATCGAAGCGGGCCATCGGGCCGATGTACGTCTCGGCGGACAGTGGTTCACCGACCACCAGTTTACGCGTGGCGTCGACAAAGCGCCGGGTGAATTCCTCGACTATGCCTTGCTCGACAATCAGCCGCTTGGCGGCTGCACAGACTTGCCCGGTGTTCTGGTAGCGACCGATCACGGCGGCTTTGACGGCGTCGTCGAGGTTGGCGTCATTGAGCACGATGAATGGATCGGAACCGCCCAGTTCCAGCACGCACTTCTTCAGTGCCGCCCCCGCCTGGGCGCCGATAGCCATGCCGGCTCGCACACTGCCGGTCAAGGTGACGGCGGCGATGCGTGGGTCGGCGATCGCCTTGGAAACGCCGTCCGGCGTGACGTTGATAACCTCGAAGACGCCTTCGGCGAAGCCCGCCTGCTTGAAGGCGTCCAACAGCAAGTAGGCACTGCCCATTACATTGGGCGCGTGCTTGAGCACATAGGTATTGCCGGCCAGCAGGGTCGGGACCGCACCGCGCAGCACTTGCCAGACCGGGAAGTTCCACGGCATGACCGCGAGGATCGGGCCCAGCGGGCGATATTCGATGCGCGCCTTGTTGCCTTCGACCAGCGTGGGTTCAGCGCTGAGCATGGCCGGCCCGTGTTCGGCATACCAGTCGCAGAGCTGCGCACATTTTTCGATTTCACCGCGGGCCTGGGCGATCGGCTTGCCCATTTCCAGGGTAATCATGGTGGCCATGGCCTGGGCGTTGTCGCGCAATGCCTGGCCAAGGGCAATCAATCGTTGCACGCGTTGTGCAACCGGCTCGCGGCGCCAGGCGCGGAACCCGTTGGCGGAACGCGACAGGGCGGCGTCCATTGCCGCTGCGGATTCGAAAGGATAGTGGCCGATCTGTTCACCGGTCGCCGGGTTGATCGAAATGGCGTGGGTAAGGCTGGATATGTGGGTCATGGCACCGTCCTGCGGGGTAAGAATGGGCTCAGGTTACGGTGCTGTATGTTTTCTTGAAACTGAATAATAATGAGCGTCTTGTTCACGTTTGGAGAATGAATTGGACCTGGTTCAGCTCGAGATTTTCAAGGCTGTCGCCGAGCACGGCAGCATCAGCGTCGCCGCGCAGCACATCCATCGGGTGCCTTCGAACCTGACCACGCGGATCAAGCAACTTGAGCAGGATCTGGGCGTCGACCTGTTCATCCGCGAAAAAAGCCGCCTGCGCCTGTCGCCAGCCGGCTGGAGCTTCCTCGACTACGCCCGACGGATTCTCGACCTGGTCCAGGAGGCCCGCGCCACGGTGGCCGGCGAAGAACCCCAGGGTACATTTCCCCTGGGATCGCTGGAGAGCACCGCAGCGGTGCGGATTCCCGAGCTGTTGGCGGCTTATAACCAGCAGTACGCCAAGGTCGAGCTTGACCTGTCCACCGGACCTTCCGGGACCATGATCGACGGGGTGCTGGCGGGCCGCCTGACCGCCGCGTTTGTCGATGGCCCGGTGCTGCACCCGGCGCTGGAAGGCGTACCGGCATTCGAAGAAGAAATGGTGCTGATTGCGCCGCTCAACCACAGCCCGATCCATCGCGCTCAGGACGTGAACGGCGAAAATATCTACGCCTTCCGCTCCAACTGCTCCTACCGCCATCACTTCGAAAGCTGGTTCGCCAACGACGCGGCAGTGCCGGGCAAGATCTTCGAAATGGAGTCCTACCACGGCATGCTCGCCTGCGTCAGCGCCGGTGCCGGCCTGGCCCTGATGCCGCGCAGCATGCTGCAGAGCATGCCCGGCTGCAGCACGGTCAGCGTCTGGCCGTTGTCCGAATCCTTCCGCTACTTGCGCACCTGGCTGGTATGGCGCAGGGGCACGGTGTCGCAGAGCCTGACCATGTTCGTGCGCTTGCTGGAGGAGCGGTGTGAAGCAATGAATTAGTCAAATGGAGGGGAGGGCACGTCGAGGCGCATTCTCAAAAAAATTTGACATATGTTATTTGTGATCACATATTGGGCCCATAAGAACGTCCAATGTGAGCCATTACTCATGACAGATCATCCGATCCTCCTGCCCACCATGCGCCAGGTGTCCCGCGATACCCTGCAGGATCAGGTCTACCGCCAGATCCGCGAAGCGCTGATGAGCGGCCGCTTCCAGCCAGGCCAGAAACTGACCATCCGCGGTCTTGCCGAGGCGCTCGGCTCCAGCCCGATGCCGGTGCGGGAAGCACTGAACCGCCTGAGTGCGGAAAACGCCTTCGAAGTCACCGAAACGTCCCGCCTGCGTGTACGCATGATGACCCCCGAACGCCTGCGCGAGATCCGCGATGCCCGGGTTGCGCTCGAAGGCCTGCTGGCCGAGAAAGCGGTCATCCTGCTCAACGACGCCGACCTCAAGGACATCAGCCACCTGTGCGACCAGATGCAGCAAGCCGCCGACAGTGTCGATGTGGCCCGTTACCTGTGGACCAACTTTGCCTTCCACCGACGCATCTATGCGGTTGCCAAAGCCGACCTGACTATCGCGGCAGTGGAGAATTTCTGGCTGCACATGGGCCCCTGCTTTGCGCTGGTAGCACCTGACAAGGCGCACCTGCAGCGCTCGATGGAAGCGCACAACCGCATCGTCGAGGCCCTGGCCGCCCGTGATGGGGCTGCAGCCCGGGCGGCGGTCACCGACGACATCATGCAGGCTGCCGACTCCCTGTCGCGCCTGATCGTCAAGAGCGACCGTTCACGGTCGCCTGTCTCTGGAGTAAAAAAGGCATGAGCGTTCTCGACCGACTGATTCCCTACACCGGCCTGCGTGTTCTGATCTCCGGCGGTGCTGCCGGGATCGGCGAAGTGTTGGCGGCGGCCTACATGGAAGCCGGCGCCAAGGTGCATGTGTGCGATGTAAGCGAAGCGGCCCTTGCCGCGTTCCGCGACCGTTATCCGGACAGCGTCGCCACCCGCGCGGACGTGGGTGACCCGGCGCAGATCGAAGCGGTGTTCAAGGTTCAGCTCGAACATTTCGGTGGCCTCGATGTCCTGGTCAACAACGCCGGGATCGCCGGACCGACTGCCGGAATCGATGCGATCACAGACGAAGAATGGCAGCGCACCATCGACATCAACCTCACTGGCCAGTACCGCTTTGCCCACCACGCCGTGCCGCTGCTCAAGGCGTCACCCAACGCGCACCTGATCCACATCGCCTCGGTGGCCGGCCGCCTGGGTTACGCCTGGCGCACGCCGTACGCGGCGACCAAATGGGCGATCATCGGCCTGATGAAATCCCTGGCATCGGAGCTTGGCGAAAGCGACATCCGCGTCAACGCCTTGCTGCCCGGCATCGTCGAAGGCCCACGCATGGACGGTGTGATTCGTGCCCGCGCTGAACAGATGAACGTGCCTGAAGCCGAGATGCGCGAGGAGTACCTGAAAAAGATCTCGCTCAAACGCATGGTGACTGCCGAGGACGTTGCCGCGATGGCGCTGTTCCTGTGTTCACCGGCCGCACGCAACGTGACCGGCCAGGCCATCAGCGTGGATGGCAACGTCGAGTACCTCTAGGCGCCTCGACCCCCGATCGCAACAACGGCCGGACAACCAGTCCGCGTCGAGTGACCCCGATAACTTTCTCGCCAAGAACAAGAACGGAGAATACTCATGTCCAAAAAACGCCCGATCATCATTACCTGCGCAGTCACCGGTGCTATCCATACGCCGTCGATGTCGCCACACTTGCCGATCACGCCGCAGGAAATCGCCGACGCCGCCATCGGTGCCGCCGAGGCGGGCGCATCGATTGTCCACCTGCATGCGCGCGATCCCATCGATGGCCGGCCCAGCCAGGATGTCGACCTGTTCCGTCAGTTCCTGCCGCAAATCAAGGCCAAGAGTGACGTGGTGATCAACATTACCACCGGCGGCGCGCCAACCATGGGCGTGGAAGAACGCCTGCAGCCCGTGGCGCAGCTCAAGCCAGAGCTGGCGTCGTTGAACATGGGCTCGATGAACTTCGGCCTGTACGAAATGCTCGACCGTTTCACCGAGTTCAAGCACGACTGGGAGCGGCCGTACCTGGCCGAGAGTGACGACCGGATCTTCCGCAATACCTTCCGCGACATCGCCCACATCCTCAATGCCTGCGCCGAGAACCGTACCCGTTTTGAAATTGAATGCTACGACATTGGCCACCTGTACACCGCCGCGCACTTCCTGGAGCGCGGGTTGCTCAAGGCGCCGATCTTCATTCAGTCGGTGTTCGGCCTGCGCGGCGGCATCGGTGGCCATCCTGAAGACCTGGCGCACATGCGCCGCACGGCCGACCGTCTGTTTGGCGATGCTTACCAATGGTCGATCCTGGGCGCCGGTCGCAACCAGATTCCGCTGGGCACCATGGGCCTGTCGATGGGCAGCCATGTGCGGGTCGGCATTGAGGATTCGCTGTGGGACGGACCGGGCAAACTGGCGGCGTCCAATGCGGATCAGGTCAAGCGCATTCGCACGGTGATCGAAGCCTTGGGCGGGCGCGTGGCGACCCCGGATGAGGCACGGGAAATGCTCGATCTCAAGGGCAAGGACCAGGTCGATTTTTAATATCGCCGCTCTCTGGCTCGGCCTCCATGTCTCGAGCGTCCGCGTTCGAGACTGGCTCATGACAACTCGAAAAGGTTAGTCCGATGACAATAATAAATAAAACCGACGCGCTTTCCGAACCCCGCGATCCGGCGACGCTGAACAAGTTGATGTTCGTCAAACTGATGCCGTTGTTGATAGCGGCGTACGTGCTGAGCTTTCTTGACCGCACCAACATCGCGTTGGCCAAGCATCACCTGGATGTCGACCTGGGCATTTCCGCTGCGGCCTACGGGTTGGGCGCCGGGTTGTTCTTCCTGACCTACGCACTGTCGGAAGTACCCAGCAACCTGATCATGCACAAGGTCGGCGCGCGATTCTGGATTGCACGCATCATGGTCACCTGGGGCCTGCTCTCCGCGGCGATGGCTTTTGTCCAGGGCGAAACGTCGTTCTACGTGCTGCGCCTGTTGCTGGGCATCGCCGAAGCGGGCCTGTTCCCCGGCGTCATGCTGTACCTGACGTACTGGTTTGGCCGGGAGCAACGCGCCCGGGCGACCGGTTACTTCCTGTTGGGTGTGTGTTTTGCCAACATCATCGGCGGGCCATTGGGTGCGGTGCTCATGCAACTGGACGGTGTCTGGGGCTGGCGCGGCTGGCAGTGGATGTTCATGCTCGAAGGCTTGCCGGCCGTGTTCTTCGCCATGGTGGTCTGGAAAAAATTGCCCGATCGTCCAAGCAAGGCGCCTTGGCTGACTGCCACCGAAGCCGAGCAGATCGAGCAGCGCCTGGCAGCTGAGTCGGAGGAGGGCGCAGGCAAAGGTGGCCACTCGTTCAAACAATGCCTCACCCCGCAGATCCTGTTGGCGATCCTGGTCTACTTCTGCCACCAGATCACGATCTACACGGTGATCTTTTTCCTGCCCGGGATCATCGGCAAATACGGCGACCTGAGTACTTTGCAGGTTGGGTTGCTGACTTCCCTGCCTTGGTTGGCGGCGGCGGTGGGCGCCATTGCACTGCCCCGATACGCCTCCACGCCAGCGCGCTCCCGACAAATGCTGGTAGCGGGCTTGCTGACCATGGCCGCGGGACTGGCGATCGCTTCGCTGGCGGGGCCTGTGATCAGCCTGCTGGGCTTCTGCATCTCGGCGGTGATGTTCTTCGTCGTGCAGTCGATCATCTTTCTCTACCCCGCTTCGCGACTCAAGGGCGCAGCGCTCGCCGGAGGATTGGGGTTCGTTAACTCGTGCGGCCTGCTGGGCGGTTTTGTCGGCCCCTCGGTCATGGGATTGATCGAGCAAAGCACGGGCAATGCCATGAATGGCATGAAAATCGTGGCGATTATCCTGGTCGTCGCGGCATTGGCTGCGTTGCGTTTGCGCCAGGGCCATGAGCAACAGCTGGGCAAACAACGGCTGCAAGGCCGGCGTCAGCCTGTGTGAGTGCGCGCTGATAAAAAGGCTCCGCAACAGGGTGGGAAGGATATTTGCTACCTCCCCACCCTAGTTTTCCTCGATGTTATCAATGTGCTTGAAACGTTCGATCAGAAAGTCGATCAGGCAGCGCACTCTCGCTGACAAATGCAGCTGTTGCGGATAGACCGCGTACACGTCGGCGCGGGTAGGGGTCTGGTCTTCCAGCACCAGGCGCAAGCGGCCGCTGCGTACATAGCGGGCGATGTCCCATTCGGCCCGCAGCAATATGCCGAAGCCATCCAGCGCCCAGTTCAGCGCCACCTCGCCATCGTTGCAACCCAAGGCGCCATGCACCTTGATGTTTTCCTTGCGCCCGCCGTTGTTGAAGCTCCAGACCCCATAGGGTGATTCGTTCTGGCGGATGAAAATGCAGTTGTGATCCTGCAACTCGGCAAGCTTTCCTGGTGTGCCGTATTTGTCCAGGTAGAGCGGTGAGGCACACAACAGGCGACGGTTGGAGGCGATCTTGCGCGCATGGAAGGCGGCGTCTGGCAGGGTGCCGAAACGTATGCCCAAATCAAATCCGTGAGTCGCCAAGTCAAGTGGGTGGTCGCTGATTTCCAGCTGTATTTCCACCTCCGGGTATTGGGCGAAGAACGCCGCCAGGGCAGGGCCGATATAGCGCCGGCCAAAGCCCAGGGAGGCATTGACCCGGATCAGCCCCTTGGGGGTGGCGCGGCTGCTGCTGACCAACTGCTCAAGCTCGTTGATCTGGGTGAGGATCCGTGCGGCGTGGGAGAAATACAGCTCGCCTTCCGACGTCAGGCTCATCGACCGCGTGGTGCGATTGACCAGGCGTGTGCCGAGCCGTGCTTCCAGGGCGGTCAGGCGTTTGCTCACTGCCGGTGGCGTCACGCCCAGCTCTCGGGCCGTGGCTGCCAGGCTGCCTTTGTTGGCCAGCAGGTAGAAAAAAGACAAATCCAGGGTCTGGTCCATTCGTAACTCAAATTCATCTATGTAGTTATTTTGGGTAACTCACGCTCATTTACTCACTACATATACTCCGCTCACCCCCTGATTGAACACCCCGTTCAGCAGGCACAACAAAAACGTGACGAGAGTGGAGTTAACGATGAGCGCATACAAAATTGCTGCGGTTCCAGGTGACGGTATCGGTGTGGAAGTGATCGCCGCGGGTGTCGAGGTGCTGCAGGCCCTGTCGAAAAAGTCCGGCTTCGAACTGGATTTCAAACACTTCGACTGGAACTCGGACAACTACCTGAAAAACGGTTACTACATCCCGGAAGGCGGGCTGGAAGAACTGAAAACCTTCGACGCGATTTTCTTCGGCGCCGTCGGTGCGCTCAACGTACCTGACCATATTTCCCTGTGGGGCTTGCGCCTGCCGATCTGCCAGGGCTTCGACCAATACGCCAACGTGCGTCCGGCGCGCGTGCTGCCCGGGGTGAAAAGCCCGCTGCACAACGGCGACCAGATCGACTGGGTGGTGGTGCGGGAAAACTCCGAAGGCGAATATTCCGGCAACGGCGGTCGCGTGCACCGGGGCTTGCCGGAAGAAGTCGCCACCGAGGTGTCGGTATTCACCCGTGCCGGGGTGGAGCGCATTCACCGCTTTGCTTTCGAGCTGGCGCAGAGCCGTCCGCGCAAGCACCTGACCATGGTCACCAAGTCCAACGCTCAGCGTCATGGCATGGTGTTGTGGGACGAGATTTTCTTTGAGGTCGCCAAGGACTTCCCTGACGTGAAGATCGACAAGGAACTGGTCGACGCGGTAACCACGCGCATGGTGCTCAAGCCATCGACACTGGATGTGATCGTCGCCACCAACCTGCACGCCGATATCCTCTCCGACCTGGCCGCCGCGCTGTCCGGCAGTTTGGGTATCGCGCCGACCGCCAACCTCAACCCGTCGCGCAGATTTCCTTCGATGTTCGAACCGATCCACGGCTCGGCCTTCGACATCACCGGCAAGGGTGTCGCCAACCCGATCGCGACATTCTGGACAGCGGCGATGATGCTCGAACACCTCGGTGAGCCAGCCGCGGCCAAGCTGTTGATGTCGGCCATCGAAGCCGTGACTGAAAGCGGCCTGCATACCCCGGATCTGGGCGGTAACGCCACCACCCGGCAGATCACCGAGGCCATCATCGCCTTGATCAACCGCTGATAGTTTCCAGCGATTCAAACGAGTACTGCGGCACAACGCCGAGGGGCGGATCACCGATCCGGCTCCTTGGCATTTCCTGACAACAATAAAAAATCAGGGCCCTGTCATGAAAAGAATATTTGGCAAACTCTACGTACAAGTGCTCATCGCCGTCATTCTCGGCGCGATCGTCGGGGTGTTCATGCCCGAGACCGGTACTGCGCTCAAGCCCTTGGGCGACGCGTTCATCAAGCTGATCAAGATGCTCCTGGCCCCGGTGATCTTCCTGACCGTGGTCACCGGCATCGCCAAGATGGAGAACATGAAGGAACTGGGGCGCGTCGGGTTTCGCGCGTTGATTTACTTCGAAGTGGTTTCCACCCTGGCTTTGGTGGTCGGCCTGGTGGTGGTGGATGTCTTCAAGCCTGGTGCCGGCATGAACATCGATGTCGCCACGCTCGACACTTCAAGCCTCGCCACCTACACCTCCGCGGTCAAGCATGCATCGTTCATGGACTTCATCATGAACATCATCCCCGACACCATCGTCGACGCCTTTGCCAAGGGCAATGTCCTGCAGATCCTGTTGTTTTCGATACTGCTCGGTGTAGCGCTGGCGTATGTGGGGCCACGTGGCAAGGTATTTGTCGACACGCTCGATAGCCTGATGCAGGGCATGTTCCGCATCGTCAACATGGTCATGCGCCTGGCCCCGATCGGTGCATTCGGTGCCATCGCATTCACCATCGGCAAGTACGGCTTCGGCTCGCTGTTCTCCCTTGGCAAACTGATGGCCTGCGTCTACCTGACCTGCGCGGTATTCGTGATCTTTGTCCTGGGGCCGATCTGCCGCTACAGCGGTTTCAGCCTGTGGAAGTTCCTGAAGTTCATCAAGGAAGAGCTGTTTACCGTGCTCGGCACCAGCTCTTCGGAATCGGTGTTGCCGCAGATGATTGCCAAGATGGAAAAGGCCGGCGTTTCCAAGCCCGTGGCCGGGATGATCATCCCCTCGGGCTTGACCTTCAACCCCGACGGCCAGGCGATTTACTACACCATTGCCGCAATCTTCATTGCCCAGGCGACCAACACGCCACTGACCCTGACCGATCAGTTGATCGTGCTGGCGGTGTTGATGTTCACCTCCAAGGGCTCGGCGGGCGTCACCGGCTCCGGCTTCATCATTCTGGCGGCAACGCTTTCGTCCCTGGGCACCATTCCTGTGGCGGGCATGGTGCTGCTGCTGGGGGTCGACCGATTCATGTCGGAAGCGCGTGCGATCACCAACACCATCGGCAATGGCGTGGGCACCATGGCGATCGCCAAATGGGTCGGAGCGCTGGATACGGTAAAAATGCACAAGGCCCTCGATGGCGACGCCGAAGACAAAGTGCCCGAGGCCGTGCCGCCAGAGAGTGCCGCCGTGGCGCCCTCGTTAGCCATCAACCCTTTGCGAGGGAATTTGCAGAAAACCACGAGGGCCTGAGGGGGCAGGGCGCTGAAGGTCGAAGTTCAGCGCCCTGGCAGTTTTTTGTCATCTTCAGACTTCGTTAAGAAATCCCTTAGATACTTCTCCCAACTGATCCGGGGGAGGTGTTTTCCAATGTCCGAATTCAACTGGAATGTGCAGTTGCCGCTGTATTTCGGCCAAGCCGAAACACCGCCAATGAGTCTCCTCAGGGCTTTGCCCGGCGACGAGCAGCGGAGCGTCTTCGAAAGCTTCATCCAGCAACGTTTTCGCAAGGCCCACGGCGCCGACATCCGTCATTTCATGCCAGAGCTGTTTGGCATGAACGATGCTTGCGGTACCTTGTGCGCAGTGGCTGGCGTGCGACTGGCAGGCGCACACCCGTTGTTTCTGGAGGGTTATCTGGACGAGCCGATCGATCCGCTGATCAGTGCCACGGCGGACCGCACCGTGGAGCGATCCGCCATCGTCGAAGTCGGTAATCTGGCGGCCGCCGATACAGGCAGCGCGCGCATGAGCATCATCGCGTTGACCTACGTGCTGGCCATGGGTGGCCTGGAGTGGGTGGCGTTCACCGGCAATATTGGCCTGGTGAACAGCTTCCATCGCCTGGGTTTGAAGCCGGTGACACTGTGTGCCGCCGATCCTGCGCGCTTGGGCGAGGAGCGCCATGCCTGGGGCAGTTACTACGAAAGCAAACCCTGGGTCCACGTTGGCAATATCCGCAGTGGGTTCATTCATTTACGCAACATAGGTCTGTTCAGTCGACTGGGTTTGCCTTCGTCCATCGAGGGGTGTTGCCATGTCGCCTGAAGTGGAGCGTTTCAAACGGACACTGCGCGATCATGCCGCCCGCAAGGGCGATGACATTGCCTTGTGGGGCGATCAGTTGAAACTGGACTACGCCACCCTGTACGCCGAAGTGATCGAGCGCCAGCAACGACTGCGCGATGAACACATCAAGGTGCTCGCCCTGGCGTTGGACAACGGTGTCGAGGCGATGCTCTGGGACCTGGCCGCGTTGTTCGAAGGCTTGACGTGTGTCGCGTTACCGCCTTTCTTCAGCCCGGCGCAGCGCAGTCATTGCCTGGAACAGAGCCAGGCCGAAATAGTGATCGCTGAGCCGCACCAGACAGCCGAACTGCAAGCAGGCGGCTATGAAAAATCCGGCGAGTTCTGGCGCCGTACCTTCAGTGGCTCGAACCGGATGCCCGAAGGCACCGCCAAACTGACGTTTACCTCCGGCACCACGGGGACACCCAAAGGCGTGTGCCTGAGTGCCGACAGCATTCTGCAAGTCGCCCGCGAACTGGATCAGGCCAGTCGAAGCTGCCATCCGCAGCATCATCTGGCGCTGTTGCCGCTCGCCATTTTGCTGGAGAACATCGGTTGTTATGCCGCGTTGTATGCCGGCGCGACCTTGAGCCTGCCCAGCCAGAAAACCCTCGGGATCCAGGGGGCCAGTGGCGTGGATGTGCCGCAACTGCTGGCGTGCCTGGCGAAACGATCGCCCCAGAGCCTGATCCTGGTGCCGCAGTTGCTGCTGATGCTGGTCAGCGCGGCCGAGCAGAAAGCCTTCGACCCGCAGCACCTGCGTTTTGCCGCCGTGGGTGGCGCCCGGGTTTGCGAAGATCTGTTGCATCGAGCCCAACGTGCAGGCGTGCCGGCTTACGAGGGGTACGGATTGTCGGAATGTGCGTCGGTGGTGTGCCTCAATACACCGCAAGCCTGCCGTCCTGGCAGTGTCGGCCGCCCCTTGCCCCATGTGCAGGTTCGCCTGGCCGACGACGGCGAAGTGCTGATCAAGGGCTCGACCCTGCTGGGTTACCTGGGGGAGGCGCCGCATGCTGATGAGTGGTGGCCCAGCGGTGACCTCGGTGAGTTCGACGAGGAGGGATTCCTCTACCTCAAGGGCCGCAAGAAACATCAGTTCGTCACCAGTTTCGGGCGCAACGTCAACCCCGAGTGGGTCGAAGCCGAACTGACCCAGCGCCGTCATATCGCCCAGGCCTTCGTCCATGGCGAAGCCCTGCCGGGCAACCATGCATTGCTCTGGCCGCACCGTGCGGACTGCACGGACGAGCAATTGGCCGCCGCCGTGGCCGAGGCCAACGAGGCCTTGCCCGATTACGCCCGGGTCCAGCACTGGACCCGTCTGGAACAACCCTTCACCGTTACAAATGGCCTGCTGACAGCCAACGGTCGACCACGCCGCGACGCCATCGTCGAGCGATACCGGGCGCAGCTGACTGAGTCGGTACTATTCGAGGAACCCGCATCATGAGCTTTTTCGACACCCTGCAAGAGGCCACCCACCAGGAGCGCAGTACGCTGTTCAATCTGCCGATCATCGTCGATGCCCTCGAAGGCAAGGTCAGCCTGGAGAGCTACCGGGCCTTTCTGGCCCAGGCTTACTACCACGTGCGCCATACCGTGCCGTTGATGATGGCCTGCGGTGCACGCCTGCCGTCACGCCTGGAGTGGCTGCGCGAAGCCGTGTGCGAGTACATCGAGGATGAATACGGCCACGAACAATGGGTACTCGATGACATTCAGGCCTGTGGCGGCGACAAGGAGGCGGTGCGCGGCGGCCAGCCGTCGTTGGCCATCGAGCTGATGGTCAGCTTTCTTTACGACCTGATTGCCCGGGGCAACCCGGTGGGGCTGTTCGGCATGGTCAATGTGCTGGAAGGCACCAGCATCGCCCTGGCCACCCATGCCGCTGGCAGCATTCGCGAACGTCTGGCCCTGCCGCAAAGCGCTTTCAGCTACCTCGATTCCCATGGATCGCTAGACATCGAGCACATGCAGACCTACCGCCGACTGATGAACAAACTGGACGACCCTGGCGATCAGGCCGCTGTCATTCACGCCTCCAAAGTGGTTTACCGGCTTTACGCCGACATGTTCCGTGGCCTGCCACGCGACGGGGAGAACCCGCATGCGCCTGTCTGAGACTCGCGTGGTACTGACCGGTGCCAGCGGCGGCATTGGCCTGGCGATCACCACCGCCCTGTGCGCCAGTGGCGCCACGGTGCTGGCCGTGGCCCGACATCGGGAGGCGCTGGAGCCCTTGCTCGAACGCTACCGGGAAAGGCTGTTCTGGGTGGGCGCCGACCTGACATTGCAGGCCGACCGGCGCAAGGTGCTGGCCGCCGCCGAAGTCCTGGGCGGGATCAACCTGCTGATCAATGCGGCCGGGGTCAACCACTTCGCCATGCTCGAACAGCTCGAGGACAGCGAAATAAACGCGATGCTGGCGGTGAACATCAGCGCGCCAATCTGCCTGACCAAAACCTTGCTGCCACTGCTCAAGCAGGCGGACAGCGCCATGGTGGTGAACGTCGGCTCGACCTATGGCTCGATTGGCTATGCCGGTTACGCCAGTTATTGCGCGAGCAAATTCGCCCTGCGCGGGTTTTCCGAAGCCCTGCGCCGGGAATTGGCGGACACCCGGGTCGGTGTGTTGTACGTCGCACCGCGCGCCACCCATACAAGCATGAACAGCCCGGCGGCGCAGGCCTTGAATGACGCACTCAAATCCAGCGTCGACGACCCGCAAACCGTCGCCTCGGCGGTCATCCACGCCATTGCCGGCGACCGCCGCGACCTGTATCTGGGCTGGCCGGAGCGATTCTTCGTGCGCCTCAACAGCCTGTTGCCCAACCTGGTGGATCGGGGTCTGCGCAAGCAATTGCCGCTGATTCGCCGCCTGAGTCAAAAGCCAGACAACGAGAACCTCGAGCCATGAAAAAATTTGCCGCGTATTTACTGTTGGGCGCCTTGAGCCAGAGCGTCTGGGCCCTGGACGCCGCCGACCAGCAACGTCTCAATGGCATCCAGCAGAGCTGGGCGCACATTCAGTACGAGTTGCCAGAGGAGCAACGCACCGCCGCCTTCGAAAAGCTCGCCACCCAGGCGGCAGCGTTTACCCAGGAGCGCCAATCGGTGGCTGAGGCCTGGATCTGGTCCGGCATCGTCACCAGCAGTTGGGCCGGCGCCCAAGGGGGGCTCGGAGCCCTTGGCAAGGTCAAGGACGCGAAGCAATATCTGGAAAAAGCCCTGACCCTGGACCCCAAGGCCTTGCAAGGTTCGGCCTACACCAGCCTCGGCGCGTTGTATGATCGTGTGCCTGGCTGGCCTATCGGTTTCGGTGACTCGGACAAAGCCGAGCAATTGCTCAAGGTCGCTTTGCAGATGAACCCCAATGGCATCGACAGCCTGTACTTTTGGGGTGATCACCTCTACCGTCAAAAGCGCTACGCTGAGGCCAAGGCAGCGTTGCAAAAGGCCCTGTTGGCCGCCCCTCGGCCCGGGCGGGAAACCGCCGATGCCGGGCGTCGCAAAGAGATCGAAACACTGCTGGTGGATGTGAACAAGAAACTCGGCTGACAGGAGTCCGCGTGCGTTTACTACTGATTGAAGATGACGTGGCCCTCGGTGCAGGCATTCATCAAGCCCTTGAGCGCGAAGGCTATACCGTCGACTGGTTGCGCGATGGCAGCAGCGCCTTGCATGCATTGCTCAGCGAAACCTTTGACCTGGCATTGCTTGACCTTGGCCTGCCGCGCATGGACGGGCTCGAAGTGCTGCGGCGCCTGCGCGACAGTGGTTCGAACCTGCCAGTGCTGATTCTCACGGCCCGGGATGCCACCGAAGACCGCATAGCCGGGCTCGACGCCGGGGCTGACGATTACCTGATCAAACCTTTCGATTTGGCCGAACTCAAGGCGCGCCTGCGGGCGCTGTTGCGGCGCAGTGCCGGGCGCGCACAGGCGTTGATCGAGCACGCTGGCATCCGGCTCAACCCTGGCACCCAGCAAGTCAGTTACCAGGGCGAACCGGTGGCGCTCACGCCCAAGGAGTATCAACTGTTGCATGAACTCCTTTCGCCCCCGGGCCGGATCATGACCCGCGACCATTTGATGCAGTTGCTCTACGGCTGGAACGAAGAGGCTGAAAGCAACACCCTGGAAGTGCACATCCATCACCTGCGCAAGAAATTCTCCACCGACCTGATCCGTACCGTTCGCGGCGTCGGTTATCTGGTGGAGGAGCGTCGGTGACGTCGATCCGCCGTCGTACCCTGACGTTGATCATTGGCCTGATGCTCGTGGGCCTGGGTGTGATCAGCGCCTTGAACCTGCACGATAGCCAACACGAAATTGCCGAAGTCTACGACGCCCAACTCGCGCAAAATGCGCGATTGCTGCAAGGCGTGTTCCGCATGCCACTGGC
Source organism: Pseudomonas sp. PSB11 (assembly GCF_014596605.1). Taxonomy (NCBI): domain Bacteria; kingdom Pseudomonadati; phylum Pseudomonadota; class Gammaproteobacteria; order Pseudomonadales; family Pseudomonadaceae; genus Pseudomonas; species Pseudomonas sp. PSB11. The sequence continues at coordinate 168,341 of NZ_NOIO01000005.1, read as the reverse complement.
CAGCAAGGAACACGCCGAGTTGTACCAGGCGTTCAATGAATCCCTGGGCGAAGCGGTGCCCAGGGGAGACGGACATCCCTATGAAAGAAAAATTGCCTTCCAGGTCTGGAATCCCCACGGCGAAGTGCTGGTGCACACCGCCAGCGCTCCCTCTTTCACTGCTGTCCCCACCACACCCGGCTTTAGCGATGTGGTGGACCTGAATAACCGCCACTGGCGCGCGTTCCTGCTGGAAGACAAGCAGAATCACCTGCGGATCTGGGTCGGTGAGCGGGACGATGTGCGGGCGGACCTGGTCGACCGTATCGTGCGTCATACCCTTTGGCCTAATGTGTTGGGCAGCCTGTTGCTCGCGGTGATGGTCTGGCTGGCCATCGGCTGGGGTCTCAAGCCGCTGGCAAATATGGCGGCGACCCTGCGCGCACGGCACAGCGGATCATTGGAGCCTTTGCACCTGTCGCCACTGCCCAGCGAACTGGAGCCCATGCAAGCGGCGCTCAACCGCGTGCTCGCGCAGATTCAGGAAGTACTGGGGCGTGAACGACGGTTCATCGCAGACGCCGCCCACGAAATGCGTACGCCGCTGGCGGTGCTGAGGGTGCATGCCCAGAACTTGATGGAGGCGGGGAGCGAGGAGGAGCGCCGCACATCGCTGGAACACCTGATCGCTGGCGTGGACCGTACCAGCCGACTGGTCAACCAATTGCTCACGATGGCACGCATCGAACCCCAGGCAGCCATTCGGCCGCCGGAATACATTGACCTGGCGGCCACGGTTCGCGACAGCCTGATTCAGCTGACGCCCTGGTTGTTGGGCAAAAACCTGGAACTGGTGTTCGATGTCAGCGGCGACGTCAGCCAGGTCAGAGTCGATCCCGCTGCCATCGATATTGCATTGAACAATCTGGTGACCAATGCGGCGAACTTCTCGCCTGTGCACGGGGTGATCAGCGTAAGGCTGGCCGAAACAGAACAGGGCTATGAATTGTCCGTGGAGGACGAGGGGCCGGGGATCAATGAAGAGGACCGTGAGCGGCTGTTCGAACGATTCTACAGCCGGGCAAATGACCAGGGCGCAGGCTTGGGCCTGACCATCGTTCGGGCCATCGCGGATCGCCTGGGCGGGCAGGTCAAACTGGAGAATCGTTTAGAGGGAGGATTGCGCGCTTCGTTGGAAATTCGGCGTTTTTGACCTTGCCATGGACATGACGCAAAGTGCCCAGGTTACTCAGAAGAGCAACCACGCAAAAAAGCTTTGCCCCACCACTCGGTGCCTCGCTAAGGCTCGGCATGCGCGCAAATCTAACGCCAAAGCGAGGCGGCCTTAAAGCCGACCTGACTTTTTCAGATATCCGCAATGGAGCGAGCCTGATCGCGAAAAATGTCCAGACAACGCGTTCATCCAGAAAAGGCGCGTTATCGTTGACGTCCATCGCGAGCAGGCTCGCTCCCACAGGGGATCGGCGACAGACCTGCAATCAGTTCGACTTTAAGGCCGTCTTGCTTTTGCTTTGGCTTTTGATTTTCTTGCCCTATATCAATGGCTGGTTGGCTGACCATTTCGGTTCGCGCCTGGTCTTCAGTTCGGCGATCGTCCTGTTCATCCTGTTCGTGTTGCAGCGTGCACCCGCCAAGGATTAGCGCGGTGCGTGGGTTCTCCTGTCCTGGACCCTGAAACTCAAGTGCACGCAGGTGCCCTGTTTTTCATCGATTATCAGGCTCGCATCGCCGCCGAAGCTTTCCATGATCTGCTTCACCATGATAAATCCGATACCCAGCCTGCCTTGTCGGGTGGTGTAGAACGATTTGAAGGCCATCATTTGCTGTTGCCGGCAAGCGCCACCCCCGGTGTCGCCAATGGTCAGGTGCAGCCATTGATGGGCATCATCCAGGCGAGCCGCGATGTTCAGTTTTCCTGCCGTCGGCATCGCTTCTATGGCATTGGCAATGACGCTTCCTAAAATCTGCGAGAGCAACAGCGGATTGCTGATTACCCGAGGCATTGGCTCGTTTTTGAACTCGACTTGGATTTTTGCCTGACTCAGTTGCGCACTGAAGCTGTTTAGGGTGGCCTGTACCATCTCCATCGAATCCACCCGTTGCGCCTCCCCGCGGATCGGTCCCAGGCACAGGAGCAATTCCTGCACCCACCGCGACACCCGCTCCACCTGACTGATAATATCGTCGAGCTGCTTCTTTGCAGGCTGGCCCTGAATGTCATTTGCCAATTCCGCACTTGAGCGGATGCAGGCCAGAGGATTACGCAGGCTATGGGCGACGGCAGTGGACATTTCGCCCAGGCCAACGTACGTCTTGTTGGCAACGACTTGAGCCTCTTGCGACGCCAACTGGATCGATGTTCGTCGGGCAATCCGGTAAATCCCGAAGTAAACAAGCAGACCGCCCATGGTGGACAACCAGATGATCCAGTGACCGTGGTTCAGGCGTTCAATCAGGTCGATGGGCTCCCTGTAGATTTCAACCACCGCCAGAATGTTTCCCCGGTCATCGACCAGAGGGATGTAGCTTTCGATGAAGAACTTTTTGGGGGGGTACAGGAATTTCTGTTCACTGCGGTCTGCAGCGACATTGCTGTATTTGGTGGATATCCGTTCTTTGGAACTGAATGCCTGTTCAAGCTCGTCATTCAAAAATGCTCGCCCAACCAGCTTCTGGTTGGTTGACCAGACCACTGTTCGATTTGGGGAATAGATATTGATCAAGAGCGAGTTCGGGAGATGCGCAAGATAGTCCAGGAACTCGAAGCTGGCGGGCTGTGCGCTCTGTTTCTTTTCTTCTGGCATCGACTGGTGTTGAGCGTAGGCGAGCACCTCCCCGATCTGTCTACCCGCCAGCCCGTGGTGACGTATCTCACCTTTGGCAATGGTCTGGATGAACTGCGCTGTTATCAGCGCATCGCGTTCAAGGCTTTCGGCGACCAGAAATCTGGTCGACCAAGAACCCACCCCGAAAGCGATCACACTGATCAGAACGAAACTGACGATCGAAAACCAGCGCAGGAGATTGAATTGTTGAGTGGGTGCAATCGCGTCAACTGTTCCAGGGAGAAAGCGTCTATACAGCACGTCGATTGCAGGCATAGGGAGTACTCCTGGGTATGCCGCTTGTCAGCGGCTTCAACCTCTCAAGCAAGCCCTGGACGACCAGCAGTATCCATGCCAATGCAAGGTTGCGCTTGGGCGATGCATCTTGCGACCCTCTCGCCACGAAAACGCCAGGGCCGAAGCGGGTATTACTCCCCAGATATGGGGGGGATTCCCCTGGCGCCTTGCCTCCTGAGAAGGGAGGTCGCTGATGGACGGGTAGAAGTTTGGGGGCGGTTGATTCGTGAAAAGGGCATCGAGTGGCGCGCGACTCAGCGAGTTTCGGGTTGACTGATTTTTCACATCGATTTCACTGCTGCAGCACAGCGTCATCCTTATCTTGGCGCCTACGACGTGGTGAAGTTCTAAGGGGGATCCCTGGCTGGCACCAAGTTATGATGCCGCAGGTTCGATGGTATGCCCCGCACCCTGATCAATGATTGGTTAACTTCAAGATTCTTCCCGCAAACGCTTCGTTTACGCGCAAAGCACTTCGCGTTGATCGTGACTACGCTGTTACTCGGCGCGGTGACTCTATGGTTCTTGATGGCAACCCCGGTGATGGATCTGGGCGCGGGCGACAACATGATCAAGTCCGAGCTTAAAGAGACGTGGATGCAAGGTTCCATCGTGGTCCTGATCAGGCACGCCGAACGCTGCGATCGATCGGCGAACCCTTGCCTGGGCGACGCCGAGGGCATTACGGTCAATGGCAGTAATGCCGCAATAGCAGTCGGCACAGGTTTACGACAACTGGGTCTCGATAAAGTCCGTTTGATCGCCAGCCCTACGATTCGCACCCGGCAGACTGCCGATTTGATTTCGGGTGGGACTGTGGCGACTCAAGAGTGGGTAAGTGAATGTGATAGCGCTTTCAAAGATGCAGTGATTGCCCATAAGAGTCCCAATGAAAATCTGATCCTGATCACCCACAGCGGTTGTATCGATCATTTCGAGCGTCAGATGGGCGTGCGCGCGGGAGACCGCTCCAGCGCCTACACGCAGACCTTATTCGTCAAGATGGATGGCAAGCATGAACCGAGAATTCTCGGATCATTGAATGCCGCACAGTGGAAAGAACTGGCTGACGCACATTTGCTTTGAGCAATATGGGCAGGCGCTAATGATTCGTATCGTTCATGGCGCACAGCGTGTGCCTGCATAACCTCCATTCTTCCAACCAGGTTAAACAATCCACTGGGGCAGGCGCGCAAGAATGATCGTATGGCCGACGTTGGAGTTCGCACTACGGAAAATTCACATCACGTTGACCTTTCAACAACAGGCGGCTGATTAGCCTATAAACCTGGCCAATGGAGACCGGCAATGAGCGCCCCTGTCAAACTTAAATTTTCTGAAAAATACGATAAAGATCACGCAAACCAATACTACCTGAAGCATCAAGATGGCTTGTCTCGCAAATTGTCCCATTATCGGGACGAACAGATGGCCCGACATGCGCTGCACAAGGCTGGGGACCCCGGGCTGGTGCTTGACCTTCCATGCGGTGCGGGGCGGTTCTGGCCTGTGCTTGCAGAAAACTCAAATCGAATCATCATTGGCGCAGACAATTCGCCCGATATGATTAACACCGCCCTTCAGAATCAACCCGCCGATATAGTCAAACGGGTGAAGCCTCTCGAGACTTCTGCGTTCGCCATCGATCTACCGGCTAATTCGGTCGACAGTATTTTCAGCATGCGCTTGATTCATCACATCGGTGAATCCGCGCATCGACTGACAATGCTGCGAGAGTTTCACAGAGTGACGCGCGATACCGTCATCCTGTCGATGTGGGTCGATGGCAACTTTAAATCCTGGAAGCGCAAACGCCACGAACAAAGGCGCAAGGCCAGGGGCGAGCAGGGTGATTACCAGAACAGGTTCGTTATTCCTCGAGCCGTCGCAGAGGCCGAGTTCAAGCAGGCCGGATTCGTCATCGATAGCAAATCGGACTTTATTCCGTTTTATGCAATGTGGCGTGTTTACGTTTTGCGCAAGATTTAAACGCTGGGCAAGATACTCAGACCTTTGTTCGGAATTGAGTTGGCCAGACAATTATTCCGTGTATCTATTAACGTTCCTTGATAAACCCCGGGGCGTGAACGTTGTGCCAGCAACACTCGCCCCGGGTTTCAGCTAATCACATGGCGATGTTGGCCTTCCATTTCTGGTAGGGGATCGGCAACTTGCACGATTCGCCTCGTCCCATCGGGAAGTATTGGAAACCCCGCTGCGCAAGACGATCTGCGTCGTACAGGTTGCGGCCATCGAAGATCACGGGGGCCTTGAGCCTTTTGTGGATCAGGTCGAAATCCGGTGCCTTGAATTGCTGCCACTCGGTGCAAATGACCAGCGCATCGGCACCACTGAGCGTGGCTTCCGGCGTGCCCATCAGGCTCAGGTTGGGCTGATCGTTATACAACGATTGGGTCTGCTGCATGGCCTCCGGATCAAATGCCCGAACATGTGCGCCTGCTTCCCACAGGGCTTCCATGAGCACCCGGCTGGGAGCGTCTCGCATGTCATCGGTGTTGGGTTTGAATGACAAACCCCACAGGGCAAATGTCCTGCCCCGCAGATCACCTTGGTAGTACGCGTTGATGCGCTCGAACAGCTTGTGTTTCTGCCGCTGGTTGATGGCTTCCACGGCCTGCAACAGATCATTGGAGCATTGAGCCTGCTGTGCGCTGTGGATCAGGGCGCGCATATCCTTGGGGAAGCATGAGCCGCCATAACCGCACCCGGCATAGATAAAGTCGTAGCCAATGCGCGAGTCGGCACCGATGCCCAGGCGCACCTGTTCGATGTCGGCCCCCAGGTGTTCGGCGAGTTCGGCGATCTGGTTGATGAAACTGATCTTGGTCGCCAGCATGCAGTTGGCGGCGTACTTGGTCAGTTCGGCGCTGCGCAAGTCCATGAACATGACGCGGTCGTGGTTGCGGTTGAATGGCGCATAAAGTTCACGCATCACTTCACGCACGTCCTCACGCTCGCAGCCGATGATGATGCGGTCCGGGCGTCGGCAATCGGCGACAGCCGAGCCTTCCTTGAGAAACTCCGGATTGGAGACGATGTCGAAATCCAGCGTTTGCCCGTAGCGTTGCAGTGCCTCGCTGATCCGCTGGCGCAGGGCGTCACCCGTGCCGACCGGTACGGTGGACTTCTCAACGATGATGATGGGCTCGCTGCGGTGTCGGGCGATGGCTTCCCCCACAGAGAAGACGCTAGTCAGATCCGCTGAGCCGTCCGCAAGGGATGGCGTGCCCACGGCGATGAATAAAACTTGGCCGTGCTCCACGGCGAGTTTTTCTTCGCAAGTGAAGCGTAGCCGTCCATTTTCCAGGTTGTGCTTGACCAATTCAGACAAGCCCGGCTCATAGATGCTGACTTGTCCACGATTGAGAGCGATCACTTTTTCGTAGTCGATGTCCATGCAGATGACATCATGACCGACCTCTGCCAAAACGGTTGCCTGGACAAGGCCGACGTAACCGCTACCGAAGACACTGATTTTCATTGAACACTCCTGAGATCGGACACGAGAGCCGGTCGAGAGTTGATGGTAATGACGCCGAGGATGACCAGGGCCACGCCAAGGCTTTTGGAAAGACTGAACGCTTCGTTGAATAACGGCAGTGCCGCGGCAAGCAGATACACCAGCGCGTAGCTGATGCTCAGGAGTGAATACGCTCGCCCCAAGGGCACATCGCGCAGGGCGACCAGCCAGCAGAGCATCGACAGGGCGTAGGCGAGGATCGCCGCCAGCACCACAGCGATGGCGGACGGGTCGACGCTGTGGTTGTTCAAGGCTGCGAGCCATTGTTCGGGTTGAGGGAGGCGACTCATGCTCCAGCGCATGCCCAACTGTGCGGCACTGACCAGCAACACACTGCCCAGCGCAAAGGTGATACCGCGACGAAGGCTCATGTGTGTTGCCCCAACAGCACCACGCCGCCGATCACCAAGGCCACGCCCAACCAGTGGCGCCGGTCGATGGTTTCGTGGAACACAAACCGGGCGACCAGGGTAATCAATACGAAATTCAGGCTCAGCATCGGGTAGGCGATGCCGACTTCCAGGCGCTGTAGCACCAGCAACCACACCAGTAAGCCGGCACCCAACGCAGCAAGCGCCAGCCACAACCAGGGTGTACGCAGCTTTTCACCCCAGCCCGACGTCTTGCCGCGCCAGCTTTCCACAGCACACTTCTGGGCAATTTGACCGAGGCAAGTCAGCAGGCAAGCGGCCAGGAGCAGCAACAGGCTCATGGCGTCTCCCCAGGGATAATCAGAATGACGATGTTGCCTTGTTCATAACGTTTGCCCTCCTTGGGTAGCTGGTCGAGTTCGTGCAGTTCATCCTTACCCTTGACCCGCATGACCACACCGACCGAACCGCTACGGCGGGCTTCGCTCATCCACTGCTGGATCTGCTTCGTGTCGACTCGCTGATGTATCCCGTCAGGGTAGGCAAGGCCATACTTGAGTTCGCCGATCGTGTTGTACAACGCCACGTCCGGGCGTTTCAGGCGCCACGCCAGGGCCGACGCTGCACCGAGATCGTTGCTCAGCAACCGTTCGGTCTGTTTGAGTTCCTGAAGGTGCTTGAGGATGAACTGGTCGGGCATTTTATTATCGACCACGGACTGGGGTAATCCGGCCGGCACCAGGCCGATCAGCAGCAAGCTGCCGAACGCCGGGGCGGCCCAGCATTGCAGGGGCCTGAACGCTTGCAGCAGGTTAGCCATGATCCAGCCGAACAGACCGATGAAGATCAGCACCAGGTTGTGTGGCTCATGGTCGTACAGCGGTTTTTTCAGTTGCAGGTAGACCAGGGCGAGCAGGGCGGCCAGTCCCAGCAGCAGGTTCAGCAGGCCGTTGATGCCAAGGGCCCGACCCTGTTTGAGCTGCAGCCGGTCGGCCAGCGCATGCCCCATCAGCAAGGAGAGTGGCAGCAGGCAGGGCAGGATGTAGCTGGGTAATTTGCCTTTGCTGAGGCTGAAGAACAGCAACGGCATCAACAGCCAGAACAACAGGAAAGCGATACTCGCCTGGCGACGTGTTTGCCATGCCTGCCGCAACGCCGGTGGTAATAGCGCCACCCAGGGCAGACTGAACACCACCAGCAGCGGCAGGTAGTAGTACCAGGGTGCGCTGTGTTGCGCGTCGTCACCGGCGAAGCGTCGAATATGCTCGTGCCAGAAGAAGAACCGCCAGTAATCGGGCTCTTGCGCGTGCACCGCCAATACCCACGGCAGGCTCACAACGATGGCCACGGCTATCGCCACCGGGCCGTAGGTGAATAATTCACGCCAGCGCTTTTGCCAGATCACCCAGGGCAGGGCGACCAGCACCGGCAACAACCAGGCGAGAAAGCCCTTGGTCAGGAACCCCATGCCGCACGCCAGGCCGACAAGCGCCCACCCGGCCAGGCGTTGAGCGCGACTGACACTGTCCAGGGCAAACCACAAGGCTACCAGGCTCAGGTTGACCCAAAAGGTAAACTGCGGATCGAGGTTGGCGTAGCCCGCAGCGCCGGCGATCACGGTGAGACTCATGTACAGCAGCGCGCAGACGAAACTTTTGTGCGGATCGTTCCACAACCTGCGAGCGATGAGGTAGCACAGCAGTACGCTCAGCCCGGTACTCAGGGCTGAGGCAAACCGCACGCCGAACAGGTTCTGGCCAAACAATGCCTGGCTGGCGGCAATCATCCAGTAACCGGCCGCCGGTTTTTCGAAATAGCGCAGGTTCATGAAATGCGGTGACACCCAGTTACCGCTCAGGAGCATGTCCTGACTGATCTGGCCGTAGCGGGTTTCATCGGGAATCCACAAGCCATGAGTGCCCAATGGCAGCAGGTAAGCCAGTAGACAAAGGCCCAGCAGCAGTGGCAATGCCCAGCGTGTGCTCATGCGCCTTGTACTCCCAGCCAGCCTTCGCGACCGGCGATTGCGCCACGCACTACACGACCGGTCGGCAAATGGTCAGGGGCTTCGGGCAGCAGATCACCCAAGGGTTGAAAGTGGATAGCTCGCTGGCGCGCATCGGCCAGCAGTTGACGGAAATCGTTGGCCATCAGAATCCCTTCTACTTCAGCATGGATCGTGTAGACGTTGAGTTTTTCGGGGGTGAAGTGCTCAAGAATGAAAGCGTTGTAGTCCTTGGCCGCGACAATCGGGCCGACCACCTCGTCAAAGGTCGGCAGGTCCACCGGAATCTGTGGCGCACCTGGACCACCGCCGGCCAGTGTCGGCCGGAACAGGCTTGTGCCACGGCAATCGCTGTTGTAGCGAAAGCCGAACGCTTGCTTGGCCTCGATTACGCGCGCGTCGGCGCGCCAACCGGCGGCAGCCGAACACTCGACTTTTTCCCCGAGGATGTCGCCGAGGGTGTCGACGCCCTGGCGGATCTGCTCGATCAGTTGCGCGTCGCTCCAGCGTCCGGCGTTGGCCTGCCAGCCGTGGTGATCCCAGGCGTGCAGGCCGACTTCATGGCCAGCGGCCTGCGCCTGGCGCATCAAATGCCCCAGGTGTCGGCCGATCGGTTTGCCCGGCCACGCAGTGCCAGCCAGCAGAATGTCCCAGCCATACAGGCCGGCCGCATTGGAACGCAGCATCTTCCACAGAAATTGCGGCCGAATCAGGCGCCACAGATGGCGCCCCATGTTGTCTGGCCCGACGCTGAAGAAAAACGTCGCCTTGACCTGCGCTTCATCGAGTATTTCCAGCAGCCGTGGCACCCCCTCACGGGTGCCCCGGTACGTGTCGACATCGATTCGAAGACCGGCCTGCATCAACATGATTGTTCTGTGGAGTGCTCCGCTTGTTCGAGCATTGCCTCGCGCAAGAAGAAGTCCAGCGTATTGCCGATGGTCTCGCTCATTTCCACCGTTGGCGTCCAGTCAAGCAGACGCTTGGCATTGGCGATGCTCGGCTTGCGGTGCGACACGTCCTGATAACCGGTGCCGTAGAACGCCTTGCTTTCCACGTCGCGGAAACCCGCGAACGGCGGGAAGTTAGCGCGCAGCGGGTGCGCTTCGAACTGGCGCAGCAACTCTTCACCCAACTGACGAATGCTGGCTTCGTTGTCCGGGTTGCCGATGTTGATGATCTGGCCGTTGCAGGCGTCGTTGTCGTTATCGATGATCCGTGCCAGCGCCTCCACGCCGTCGGCGATGTCGGTGAAACAGCGTTTTTGCTCGCCGCCATCGAACAGGCGAATCGGCGTACCTTCCACCAGATTGAGGATCAGTTGCGTGATCGCCCTGGAACTGCCGATGCGTGCCGAGTCGAGGCGGTCCAGGCGCGGGCCCATCCAGTTGAAGGGACGGAACAGGGTGAAGTTCAGGCCTTTCTGGCCGTAAGCCCAGATCACTCGATCAAGCAATTGCTTGGAAATCGAGTAGATCCAGCGTTGCTTGTTGATCGGCCCGACGACGAGGTTGGACGTGTCTTCATCAAACTTGGCATCCTCGCACATGCCGTAGACTTCGGACGTCGAGGGGAAGATCACGCGCTTGTTGTACTTGACGCAGTAGCGCACCAGTTTCAGGTTCTCTTCGAAATCCAGTTCGAAGACGCGCAGCGGATTGCGGGTGTACTCGATCGGTGTGGCGATCGCCACCAGCGGCAGAATCACGTCGCACTTCTTGACGTGGTATTCGATCCACTCGGAGTGGATGCTGATATCGCCTTCGACGAAGTGGAAATTGGGGTGGCTGCGCAGTCGCTCGATGGCGTCCGAACCGATGTCCAAGCCATAGACTTCATAGCGGTCGTCACGCAGCAAGCGTTCGGACAAGTGATTGCCGATGAAACCGTTGACGCCGAGGATCAGCACACGGGTCCGACGCGGTGCGCGCCCGGACTCGGCGCCACGCAACACGGAACCGTCCACCAGGCCCAGCTCGTTGGCCAGTTGTGGGCCGCTGAGGTACAGGCCATTGTCGTTACGCTGGCCAGCGCTGATCACCAGGGAGTCTTCGCCGCAAGCGATACGCAGCGGGTCGACGCTGATCACCCGGCCGGGTGCCTGCCCTTCATTGCCCTTGACGACTTCAGCGCTCCAGACAATCAGCTTGTGCTCGCCCACGGCGCAGAAAGCCCCCGGGTAAGGTTGGGTGACGGCACGGACCAGATTGAACAGTGCTTCGGCGGGGCGCTGCCAGTCCAGTTTGCCGTCAGCCGGGGTGCGGCGGCCGAACACCGTGGCCTTGGATTCGTCCTGAGGGGTTTCACTGGCTTTGCCGGCGAGCAACGCAGGTAGCGTGTCGCGCAGCAGATCGGTGGCGGCCAGGCGCAATTTTCCATGCAGACTCAGTGCGGTGTCGCTGCGTTCAATCTCCACCCGTTGCTGGGCGAGGATCGCGCCGGCATCAGCGCGTTTGACCATGCGGTGCAGGGTCACGCCGGTCTCGATTTCACCGTTGACCAGCACCCAATTGGCAGGCGCGCGCCCTCGGTAGCGCGGCAGCAATGAACCGTGCAGGTTGAACGCACCTTTGCTGGCCGTTGCCAACAGGGGTTCGCTCAACAGTTGGCGGTAGTAGAAGGAAAACAGGTAATCGGGGTTGAGCTTGCTGATGCGCTCGATCCAGAGCGGATGGTTGGCATCTTCCGGGGCGTGCACCGGTATACCTTTGCGCGCACACAGTTGCGCAACCGAGGCGTAAAAGGCGTTTTCCTTCGGATCATCGGCGTGGGTGAATACCGCGGCGATGTCATAACCACAACTGAGCAAGGTTTCGATGCCGGCACAGCCAATATCGTGATAGGCGAATACAACAGCTTTTGCGCTCATGAAATAACCTGGTCTGATGAGGTGGAAGTGAGGCCGTCAACGGTGATAACAGGAGCGGGGGCAGCCGGTTGGGTACGCAGGACCTTTTCGACAAAGAACCGGGGCCGGGCACGGACGTCGCCGTACATGCGCCCCAGGTATTCACCCAGCAGGCCCATGCCGATGAATTGGCCGCCAGTGAAAATGAACAGCACGGCAAATAGTACGAACATACCGTCGCCGGCCCAATGGGCGCCGAAGGCCAGGCGCAGCACGATCAGCATCGTGGCGAACAACACGCCCAGCGCTGCCATGCCGAAACCTACGATGCTCAGCAGGCGCAGCGGCGTGGTGGTCATGCAGGTGATCAGGTCGAACATCAGGTTGACCAGGCGCATCGGGCTGTACTTGGATTCGCCGTGTTCGCGCTCGGCGTGGTTTACCGGGATTTCCGTGGTGTGCCGGGCGAAGCTGTTGGCCAGGATCGGGATGAACGTGCTGCGTTCGCGACAGGCGAGCATGGCGTCGACAACGCTACGGCGGTAGGCGCGCAGCATGCAGCCGTAGTCGCTCATGGCGACGCCGGTGGAACGCTGCACGGCCAGGTTGATCAGCTTCGATGGCCAGCGGCGCAGGGCCGAGTCCTGACGGTTGCTGCGCACAGTGGCGACCACGTCATAGCCGAGTTCGGCCTGGGCCACTAACCGCGGAATTTCTTCGGGAGGGTTTTGCAGGTCGGCGTCGAGGGTGATGACGACGTCGCCCTTGCACTGTTCGAAACCAGCCATGATCGCCGCGTGCTGCCCATAGTTGCGGTTGAGAATGACCGCCACCACCGGGCTGCCCTCACGGTTGGCGGCGTCTTCGAGGATCTGCGCCGACGCGTCGCGGCTGCCGTCATCGACCAGCACGATTTCGTAGTCATGGTGCAGTTGCTGGCACGCCGTTTCGGTGCGCCTGAGCAACTCGAGCAAGCTGTCTTGTTCGTTGTAGACCGGGATGACGATCGATACGCAACGGATCGGATAAGGTTTCACAGGCTTGTGTCCACTAAGTTTTCAATGGCGCCAACCACACGGTCGACGTCGTCGACAGTCATGTCGGGGAACAACGGGATCGAGCACAGTCGAGCCGAGTTCCATTCGGTGTTGGGCAGGTGAACGTCGGGGAACCGTTGGCGATACCAGGCGTGCAGGTGAGTGCCGATGAAGTGAATGCCGGTGCCGATGTTCTGCTCCTGCAAACCCTTCATGAACGCTTCACGATCGAGCCCGCAGCGCTCACTGTCGATCCGCAGGATGAACAGGTGCCAGGCGTGCTGCTGCGCATGGGTTGGAAGGGCCAGCGGTTGCACCGGCAGGCCTTCTAGCCGGCGCAAATACGCGTGGGCCAGCTCAGTGCGTTTGGCGTTGATGTCGTCCAGTCGCTGCAACTGCACCAGGGCAATGGCGGCATTGATGTCCGCCAGGTTGTACTTGAAGCCGGGCTCCATGACCTGGGCCTGGGGTTTGCGGCCGTGGGTCAAGCGATCGTAGGCGTCGACACCGAGGCCATGGAACTTGAGCATGCGCACGCGCGAGGCCAGGCCTTCGTCGTCGCTGACGAACATCGCGCCTTCGGCGCAGGTCATGTTCTTGATCGCATGGAACGAGAAGATTGCCGTGCCCTGGGCACCGACATGGCGCCCTTTGTAGAAGGTGCCCGCCGCGTGGGCGGCGTCTTCGATAACCGCGATGCCGTGCTTGTCGGCCAGCGCGTAGAGCGGGTCGAGATCGAACGCGGCGCCGGCGTAATGCACGGGAATAATGGCTTTGGTGCGAGGCGTAATGGCCGCTTCAATGCTCGCCAGATCGCTCATCAACGTATGGCGGTCGACGTCGACGAACACCGGCGTCGCACCGAGCAGGCAGATCATGTTGGCGGTGGATACCCAGGTCTGCGACGGCGTAATCACTTCATCGCCCGGGCCGATCCCCAATGCCAGCAAAGTGATGTGCATACCACCGGTGGCCGAAGACAGTGCCACGGCGTGTCGGCATCCCACATAGTCGGCAAACTGTTCTTCAAGTTGCTGGTTTTTCGGGCCGGTAGTGATCCAGCCGGAGCGCAGTACTTGCTCTACGGCGGCAATTTCTTCATCACCAATACTGGGTCGGGAGAACGGAAGAAACGCTTGACTCATGGGTACCTCGGTGCTGAAAGAGTTAGTAGCCTTGAACGCTAGAAATGGATCCAGTGACAGCCTAGACGCTAAAAGAAAAGCTGCATCAATCAGTTACCTGAAGTTGTTGACAAGGCGAGAGAGTGATTTTTTTTGTGCCAGGGTGGATGAGCGAGTGGTCGCAAAGGGGCTGCCTGAAGTCATTGAGGCTAAGCGCGTTTTTGTGAAAGAAGTATGAAAAGGCGGTTGAGAAATCGTTTTCTGTAAGCCAAAACCAGAAAGATTATTAAAGACTTTGATGGCGACTATGCATAAGTAGGAAATGTCCTACAGCTGTTGGCGTAGTTTTACTACATCGAGGTGGCTTTGGCTGATGCTCTTTTATTTCTCGAGTCGCTTGGATTAGTGAGTTTGCCTGCTGCTGAAACGATTAGTTGCCAAACTATTCCAGTCGATGAAGTGGCTTGATTCGGCGAGCTCTGTCGGTCGAGGTCGGAAAAGTCGTTGACACGGACCCTGATCGCGTTTCGGGCGAAGCTCAAATAGCGCTTGCGCAGTGCTTGGCCTACGCAGGTGCAGGGGCCACAACGGCCCGTTGATTACCCTCTTGGGCGACTCACAAAATTTTCATTCTTTTTTGTTTATAAGCCTCTGCAAATACAAGAAAACCTTGCCATCAAGCAGAGTGATTTATGGAAGTGACCCTTCTTTGCACTGGTTATGCCGGGTTGGCACAGCCAGCCCACGTCATGGGGACAGGTACGCAAGGACGAGGCGTATGAGGATACTGATAACCGGCGCCGCAGGTTTTATCGGGTTCCATACTGCCAGGCGTCTATGCAACGATGGCCACCAGGTTGTTGGTATCGATAACCTCAACAACTACTACAGCGTAGAACTCAAACAGGCTCGGCTTGCGCAGTTGGCTGAATGCCGCAACTTCAAGTTCCAGTTGCTGGACGTGGCAGACAAACAAGCGCTGCTGGCGTTATTCGCTGAAAACAGGTTCGAGCAAGTCATTCACTTGGCCGCCCAGGCCGGTGTGCGCTATTCCATCGACCACCCGGACACTTACGCGCAAAGCAACCTGGTGGGATTCCTTAATGTATTGGAAGCCTGCCGCGCGCAACTACCCGCGCACTTGATTTACGCGTCAAGCAGTTCGGTGTATGGAATGAATGATCACTTGCCATATGCCACGACCGACGCTGTCGATCGGCCGATGTCGTTCTATGCCGCCACCAAGCGCGCCAATGAACTGATGGCCCACTCCTACTCGCATCTCTACGGAATTCCCACGACCGGCCTGCGTTTTTTTACCGTGTACGGGCCTTGGGGTCGACCTGACATGGCGTTGTTCAAGTTCACTGACGCGATCCTTAAAGGTCGCCCCATTGACGTGTACAACGACGGCGCGATGTCTCGGGATTTCACCTATATCGACGACATCGTCGAGGGTATTGTGCGGCTGATCCCGCTACCACCTACCGATGAGACCGGCGCACGAAACAAGGTCTACAACATCGGCTTTGGCGCGCCGGTCAAGCTTCTTGAATTTATCGAGTGCATTGAAGAGGCGCTGGGAACCTGCGCAATAAAAAATTTCATGCCGTTGCAGTCAGGCGACGTCCTGAACACCTGGGCGGACACTCGTGAGCTGGAGGCGCGCATAGGTTTTCGCCCGCAGGTCTCGGTGGCTGCCGGCGTGCAGTCCTTTGTCGCCTGGTACCGCAATTATTACGGCGTCTAGCCACCCACTTCGCGTTTTATCTACGGAAACGTCATGCAAGAAACTCCTTATGTGTCGGTCCTGATCCCGGCAAAAAACGAAGCAGGCAATCTCATTCCACTTCTGGAGGAAGTGCGGGCTGCGCTGGCCAATGAGCACTTTGAAGTCATCGTAGTAGACGACGGGAGTACCGACGCCACCGCCAGCGAATTGCGAACCCTGCAAAGTAGCGGCTACAAGCAATTGCGGGTGCTCAGTCATGCCCGCTCCCTGGGGCAAAGCACCTCGATTTACCACGCCGCCGAACGGGCGCGTGGGCATTGGCTGGCAACACTGGATGGCGACGGACAGAACGATCCGGCCGATCTGCCGAAAATGCTCGACCTGGTAAGAGGTTCGGAAGGCAAACCCGGAGGCGTCAAGCTGGTGGCCGGTCACCGCGTAAACCGCCGGGACACGGCGAGCAAACGCTGGGCATCGCGATTTGCCAACAATCTGCGCAGCAGGCTGCTGCAAGACCAGACCCCCGATACCGGGTGCGGTATCAAATTGATCGAACGCGCGGCGTTTTTGCGCCTGCCCTATTTCGATCACATGCACCGCTTTATCCCCGCACTGATCCGTCGCCACAACGGCCGAATGCTGGTTCAGCCGGTGAATCACCGTGAGCGTGGAGCCGGTGTCTCCAACTACGGAAACCTCGACCGGGCCCTTGTGGGCATTGTGGATTTATTTGGGGTGTGGTGGCTGATAAAGCGCACTCGCCTGGAAGTCAGTGCACAAGAGACCGAGGTTTGACATGGGTAGAGAATCTTTGTGGCTGGCCATTGGTTTCGTGGGGCAATTGGCATTCACCGGGCGGTTTGTCCTGCAGTGGCTGTACAGCGAATACAAGAAACGCAGCGTGATCCCTGTCGCGTTCTGGTACTTGAGCATCGTTGGCAGTGCGCTGTTGCTGGCCTACGCCATCTACCGCGAAGACCCGGTATTTATTGTCGGCCAGTCCTTCGGTTTCATCGTGTACCTGCGCAATTTGCAGTTGATCGCAAAGCATCGTGAACAGGAAAACCTCGAAACGGATAACAAGGACTGAGACGGTGCGGATACGACTATCTTCTTCGCGGTTGGAGCTTTTGGCTCTTGTGGTGTTGACGCTGGTCATGGTGGGCGCCGGTATTGGCTGGCGCCAGCCGTTGAATGTCGATGAAGAGCGCTTTCTCGGCGTAGCCTTGGAAATGCTGCAGAACGGTTCGTGGTTTATCCCGCATCGTGCTGGCGAAATTTACGCGGATAAACCCCCGCTTTTCATGTGGGCCGTGGCGCTGTTCGTGCAGCGTACCCACCTGCCCAAAGTTGCCCTGTACTTGCCGGCGCTGTTGGCGGGTGCCGTGACTACGGCCTGCTTGTATGACCTGGGCCGTCGCTTGTGGGGGCGGCGTGCAGGCGTAATTGCAGCGATATTGTTTCTCGCCACTTACCAGACCTACAGCATTTTACGGACGGGGCAGATCGATGGTTTTCTGGCCCTTTGGACGATTCTGGGGATCTATGGCCTGTGCCGGCATCTGTTGCTCGGTCCGGCGTGGCGTTGGTACTACGTAGCCTGTGCCGCCATGGGGTTTGGAATCATCAGCAAGGGCGTGGGCTTTCTGCCGGTATTGATGCTGATCCCTTACGCCTACGCGGTGCGCAAAGGCTGGAAAGGGGTGGTGCCGATGCCGGGCAAGGCGGGGGCCTGGTGGCTGGGGTTGCTGGTGGCGTTGGCAGCCATTGCGGTCTGGCTGGGACCTCTGGTGGTGATCGTGCTGCAGGGCAGTGCCGATAGCCTGGCTTATGCCCAGGAAATCTTGCTCAAGCAAACCGCTGGCCGTTACGCCAACGCTTGGGAGCACCGCGAACCCTTCTGGTATTTCTTCGCCAAGGTCATCCCGAAATACTGGGTGCCGATCTTTTTCATGCTCCCGTGGCTGGTGCCCGCCTGGCGCAAGCAACTGGCCAAGCACGACGGTCGAGTGCTGGTGCTACTCGGTTGGGTGGTCCTGGTGTTGCTGTTTTTCAGCCTGAGCAGTGGCAAACGCAAGCTGTATATCTTTCCTGCGTTGCCCGCGCTGATCCTGCTGGTGGCGCCACTCATTCCCTGGATGCTGCGGCGTTGGTTCAGCAAGCGTCCCTGGGGCAGGACGGTATTTGTTGCACTGACCGCGGTGTGGTTGTGCGCGTGGTTGGTCCGCGGCTTCATCGAGCCCCATAAAGAAGGGGTCAACCCCCACGAAACCCTCATGCGTGACGTCGCACGGCTGACCGGGAATGCCGAGTTGGTGCTGGTCGGTTGGCGTGAGGGGCATTGGTTGTTCGCGCAGCAACCTGTCGTGCATTTCGGCTTTATGAACAACCAGGCCCTGGAGCAATCAGCACTGTGGCTTCGTGACCATCCGCAAGCCTATGCGTTGGTGCCCGCGCAGGATTTGTCGCGCTGTTACGACCCGCAAAAAGCTCGCCGTGTGGGTGATACCTCGAGGGCTGAGTGGTTCCTGGTTGGCGCTGACGCGGACAACCATGTTTGCCAGCCCCCGGCACCCCACAAGATTTATCCATTCGCGTGGAAGCATTCCCTGTGAGGACCGGAGTTGTTCTATGAATATTCAAGTGAATCATGATGTGGTGTTGCGAAAACCAAAGCGACGCCATGGCCTGCGCATTGTTATTTCAGTGTTGTTGTTAGGTGTGCTTGGGACGATTTCCTCGCGTTTCTACTGGCACCAGCAGCTGTTCCACTCTGTAGCGCAAACCTGGCGCGGTGGCAGTCAAGCAACTGGCTTATGGCTGCCAGGCTTTGTGCCTGATGTTGTGGCCAAGCCGGTAGAGGGTATTGAGGAGGACATCTCGGGGATCACCTACGACTACGACCATGACCGGCTGCTGACCATTACCAACGGCGGGCTGATGCAAATTGTTGCCCTGGACCGCGCTGGTAAAGTGCTTGAGCGCTATCTGCTCGAGGGTTTTGACGATACCGAAGGATTGGCCTACATGGGCAATGGTCGAGTCGTTGTCACTGAAGAAGGCGATCAACGCCTGACGTTTATCCAGCTGCCCGAGAAGTCGGCGACCATTCGAAAGGGAGCAGATCCGTTCATCACCGTAGGTATCAACCTGAGCACAAACAACAAGGGCTTTGAAGGGGTGACCTATGACCCTATGACGGACCGTTTGTTTGTGATCAAGGAGCGCGATCCGCGACAGCTCTATGAAATTGATGGCGTGTCGAAAAGCCTGAATGGAAACCTGTCCATCAACCTGATCGATCGAACTGATTGGGTGAACCATGAATTTTTCGGGCGTGACATCGCCGACGCTTATTACGATCCGGGCACTGGCCACCTGGTCATGCTCAGCGAGCAGTCCAAATTATTGATTGAACTGGATAAGGAAGGCCGTTTTGTCAGCTACAAGAGTCTGCTCGAAGGTGTGAAGGATTTCTTTTCGTCCAAGTCGCATCCGGAAGGCGTAACCATGGATGCGCAAGGCCATTTGTATGTCGTGTCGGAGCCAAACCTGTTCTATTCGTTTACGCGCAAGCCTTGAAGTCGACGAAAAACACAGTGGACTGATCCGTTGAGCAGACTCACGCAATCTCGTGCGTCTTTGGCAAGGAGTAGGGCGTGTATGAGTACAGAAAGTGAGGCATTACGGCCAGTGCAAGCCGCGCGGCGTGCGCTGGATTGGCAAACCTTGGGCGTGGCGGTGTTGCTCCTGCTGCTGTTTTACTGGGGGCTGGGTAGTTTGCCGTTCATGAGCGTCAATGAAGCCCGGCGCGCCGTGACGACACGGGAAATGCACGAGGCAGGTCAATGGCTGCTGCCGTACATGAATGGCGAGCTGTACCTGTCCAAGCCGCCGCTGTTCTATTGGCTGGCCCTGGTCAGCACGTCACTGCTGGGCAGCCTGAGCGAATGGAGCGTGCGCCTGCCTTCGGCGCTGTTTGCGACGCTGTGTTGCCTGACCTTGTATCGCCAGGCCAGCGCATTCGCCGGGCGACAAGTGGCGCTGCTGGCGGTAATGTTCCTGGCGGCGAATGCCGGTTTCAGCCTGTTTGCCCGCCGGGCAGAAATCGAAATGCCTTTGACCGGATTGTGTCTGCTGGCACTGTTTTGTGCATGGCGCTTTCTGTTCGAGCAAGGCGCTCGCACCTGGGTATGGCTCAGTTACGGGGCACTCGGCTGTGCCTTGCTGACCAAGGGGCCGGTCTGCCTGTTGTGGGTGACGGCACCGATCCTGGTCTGCGCGTTGATCAGTCGCGATCGCCTGGCCCGAGCTTTTCTGTGTGACGGCTGGGGCTGGTTGCTAGCGATACTGGTTGGGGTTTCCTGGTATCTGGCGGTGTCGATGCAGGAGGGCTGGGGCGTCTGGTCGGCCATCCTCAATGAAGACATCGTCAAGAAAATCAATGGCCAGGGGGCAGAAGCCTGGTACGCCTATCTGTTGTATCTGGCCGGGGATTTCTTTCCCTTCTGGCTGATATTACTGGTGCGGCCGCGGCAACTCTGGCGCGCCATCCGCCTGAGCCCGCAGTTGACCCTGTTGCTGTGCTGCATTCTGGTACCGCTGCTGTTGTTCTCGCTGTTCACCGAAAAGCACGCCAAGTACCTGTTGCCAATCTACCCGGCCATCGCCCTGCTGTTGGCCTGGCACTGGAGTCAACTGCTGACCCAGGTTCGGCGGCCTTGGCAGCGCTGGTGTCTGCGGGTTACTCCGGTCGTGGTACTGGCGGGATACACGCTGTTCTACCTGGGTCTTGAGGGGCGAGTGTTCGCCCATCGAATCGAAGGGCTTGCGCAGATCGAGGCCGCCACCGACGCCTACCCGAACGTCCCGGCCTACAGTTTGGGCGATGCAGACATTCGCCTGGTCTATTACATGGGGCGGCCCGTCAGTTCGATCAACGCGTCACAGGCCGGCAGTGTAGCCCATGCACCGGGCCTGCTGTTTGTCCAGGAGCCGCTGCCGGCGGCGTTGCAAGCCCTGGCACCTTGCACCCTGACACGTGTCCAGTCGTACCTCAAACCCAAGCGTTCGGCCGTGCTGCTCGGGCTGGGCTCATTGTGCGCCAATCCGGGCCAGGCTGAATAACCCATGTTGCTGATCGATTTGATGAAATTTTGCTTATTGTTCGTGTAGATTTACCACCCCTCCAAGATGAGTCGTGATTCAGTGCATGTGAGACAGGAGTGTCCTCATGCTTTTGACTTGTCGACCCATCGGCACAACAAATTCAAACCTGGAGGGGAGCACGACAAGGAGTTTTTAATGCGTTTGCCCGCTTCAGCCCCTCTGCGTTTCCTGTTGATGATCACCGGCCTGTGGCTAGTGGTTTTTTTCCTCACCCGCCTGGTGTTATTCGCTACCCACCTTTCAGAGGCGGGTACAGCCTATGCGTCGATCTTTGGGATTGGCGCCTTGTACGACCTGAGTTTTTTGCTGTACGCCGCACTGCCAATGAGCCTGTATGTGCTGCTGTGTCCGCCCGCATTGTGGCGCTCGCGTGGGCATCGCTGGTTCTTGCAAGGGCTGCTGACGCTCAGTGTTTTCGCCATGCTGTTTACGGCGGTGGCTGAATGGCTGTTCTGGGACGAGTTCGGCGTGCGCTTCAATTTCATCGCCGTGGATTACCTGGTGTACTCCGACGAGGTGCTGAACAACATCCTGGAGTCCTACCCAATCGGCAAATTGCTTGGCGCGCTGGCGGTGATCGCGGTTGTCATTTGCATTGCCTTGCACAAGCCTCTACAGCGGGTGTTGGGTGCGCCATTGCCTTCCTGGCGCCAGCGTTTATCGAGTATCGGCGTGATTTTCGCCTTGAGTGCTGTGGTTCTTCTGGTCGTCGACCAGGACACACCACGTGGCAAGGGCGGCAATACCTATCAACACGAGCTGGCCAGCAATGGTCCCTATCAGTTCTTTGCCGCCTTTCGCAACAACGAGCTGGACTACGATCAGTTCTATGGCACCTTGCCGGCGGAGGTAGTTGGCAAGCAAATCCATCAGGAGCTGGCGGAAAGTGGCGTGCAATTCATCGACAAGGATTCGCTCGATGTCCGCCGTACCGTGACCCCGAACGATAAGACCCAGCGACATAATATTGTCCTGGTGACTATCGAAAGTTTCAGCGCCAAGTACATGGGCAGCAATGGGAACCCCGACAACCTGACGCCCAACCTCGATCAACTGCGCAAAGAGAGCCTGTACTTCAACAACTTCTATGCCACCGGCACCCGGACGGACCGCGGCCTGGAAGCCATAACACTGTCTATCCCGCCGACCCCGGGACGCTCCATTGTCAAACGGGTTGGTCGTGAAAGTGGTTTCGCCAGCCTGGGCCGACAGCTCAATCACGTCGGTTACGACAGCGTGTTCGTGTACGGCGGCCGTGGCTACTTTGACAACATGAATGCCTTCTTCGGCGGCAATGGTTATCGGGTCGTAGATCAAAGCAGCGTCGATGAAGCCGAGATTCATTTCAAAAATGCCTGGGGTATGGCTGATGAAGACCTCTACCAGCAAACGCTGAAGCTGGCAGACGAGAATTTTGCCAAGCAGAAACCGTTCCTGCTGCAACTGATGACCACCTCCAACCATCGTCCATACACTTACCCTGAAGGCAGGATCGATATTGCGTCCGGTGACGGGCGTGACGGCGCGGTGAAATACACCGACTATGCGATCGGCAAGTTTCTGGAAGCAGCTCGAAAGAAAGCCTGGTTCGACGACACGATTTTCGTCTTTGTCGCTGACCACACCGCTGGCAGCGCGGGCAAGGAAGACTTGCCGATTCGTAACTACCAGATCCCTTTGTTCATCTATGCGCCCAAACTCATCGCGGCGCGTGAAGACAGCCAGCTGGCGAGTCAGATCGACCTGGCGCCAACCCTCTTGGGTCTGTTGAATCTCAATTACGAGTCGACATTCTTCGGTCGCGATTTGCTTCAACCTTCCACCTTGCCGCCCCGCGTGTTAGTCGGTAATTACCAGCACCTTGGCTTGTTCGATGGTAAAGACCTGGCGATTCTCAGCCCCCGGGCGACCTTGCGACGCCACGATGACGCGCTGGGTGCAAGCCATGAAGTGACGGTTCAGCTCGACGACCCGCTGGTCGCGCGTGCAATTACCTATTACCAGGCCGCCAGTTATGGGTTCACTCATCGTTTATTGAATTGGCCCGGTAGTGAACGTATTGCCACGCAATAGCTAGCGCCATTGATCGCCCCCTTTTCCCGTCTATTGGGCGGGGGCCGATCAATCACTTGAGGGACGTTCGCCGGATATCAAGTCGCGAATGGCGTTTATGGCGCGTTCGCGCGCGCTGGCGAGCAATTGCGGGGAAACCAACGGCGCTTGCAAAAGCCCTTGGGGCAGGGGCATGACGCCAAGCGCAATGTGCGCCTGTTCGAATTGTCGTTCGCGCCTGATCACTCCGCCCGACACGAGTTTGAAATAGAACCTGCTGAAGCCTTCTTGCTGCTTGGGCGTGCCACGTACCCCCGTTGTCCGGTCGATGACCCCCAGTCGCTGTTCCAGTGTGTGGCGAAGCCGGGCCTTGCCCTTGCGTTGGATAGGCAGCGGAAATACCGCGACCGGACGCCCGGTCATGCAAGCCTCTGTGAGCATTGAAAGGCTGTCGCCGGTGACGATAAATCCATCCGCCAGGGCGAGAAATGCAGGGTAGGGGTTGTCTTGCGTCTCACCGAATCGATACGCCCAGCATGGAACGTCAATGGCAGAGAGCAACGCGTCGGTGGTCGTCGCCGATGAGCGCGGACTGGTCGATAACAGGATCGAGCCACCCAGGGCCTTGACCGCGGCATTGGCTTCACGGCCAAGTCGAACTTCTGATTCCGTGTCCATACAATAAGGTGCGGCACTGGCTCCCACGAGGACGGCGATCCAGGGGCGCGGCAGTGCAGCGAAGCGCTGGCGCCATAGCGCCAGTTGCGCCTGATCCAGCGTACGCGGATTCATGTACGGGGCAGGGAGTTCCACTACGTTGTCTGCCAGGGCAAGCCCATATTGTGGCGTCGACAAGACCAGGTCGAAGCGCCACAACGGGAGCTGGGCACGTCCCACATGGGCCAGTTTTGCCGTGCCCTTGGAGCGATGCTTGATCCATTGGGCAACCTGGGCGCAGCGCCGTCCTGCACTCAAGACCAGGTCTGGCCAGGGCGCGCTCAGGCCTGGGACTGGCCGTCTGGGCAACCGGGTGCCCAACAGGGCGTCGAGCAGATAAGGACGTGGGGGTGTGGTGATGTGTTTGCATTCGTAGGGCCAGCCCAGGGCGTCGGCCATGGCTATCAGCTGTGCATTGTCGCCGGCATGTTGACTCAGCAGCACCCAGACCTTGGGGTTCTCGGCCGCTTTGCGCCGTAATGCGTAGTCCGCGACGAAACGTTGCGTATGGCCTTTTTCATCCACGCAATCAAGCTGCCAGCAACGATCCGGGTAGCGCCGCGCGATGCGCCGCAGCAGTCGTCGCCAGCCGCTGACAGAACTGGTCATTGAACCATCGCCACTGAGCCTTGCGTGAATATAGAGCAATCGGGAAGCCTGGTTGAACAGGCGATCCATGACCCAGGGCAAGTCTTCCGGCGGCAGCTTTTCAAGACCCTGGGCCGCGATGAAATCCTGGGGAGGTAAATCCACCTGGCGAAGCTGCTCGATATCCAGTTGCCTGACCGTCGGGCCGTGTGCCTCCGTGGGTTGCCAACGCCCGATCAACCCGAGATTCGTACACTGCAGCTTGCGACTGAGCAGCCTGACATCCTGCGGGATAAGCGCCGGTAGAGTGGTGGCTTCCCGGCTGCAGTGGACGAATCGCGGACTGGGCTGTGCTGCCGTGTAGAGCTCATACCCACTAGCGTCCGCCGCCTCCTCAAGGCTGAGAAAAATCTCCGCGTAGGGATGAATCTGATAGCTGTATTGTGCCGGCAGAGGTCGCCAGGGCTGCAGATGCAGCGTCGTGTAATGCAGCAACCGGGACTCGCCGTGTTTGTATTCCAGGTCGCGAGCATGCCAGATGGCATCCAGTACGCCGAAGCAGCCCGGTATCTCGGAGGCGAGCGCATGCAGCTTTTTTTTGCTGGTCGTGGTGGCTGCTTGCATGTTCCAGCAGCAGTGCATCCGTTCGCAGTCGATGAGCATGACGGCCGTTTCCCTGGGCGCGAGCGCCAGATAGCCGTGCTCGCCCATCGGTTGGTCGAACAGCTCGGCCGGGTCGGCGGTGTAGAGTTGATCGACGTCGTTGTACAGCGCGCGACCGTGGCGCCCCGCCAGGTCCGGGATAGCGAAGCGGTAATTGGTAAAGCCGGTGCGCCAGCCCGCCTGGTTGAAGCCGGGCAGGCCGGTCATGCGGTAGACCTCATAACGGCGGTCCGGGTTGCGCACCTGTTCCAGCGCATAGACAAACATGCGCTCAGCGCGATATTGGGCAGGTTCGGTACCCAGGAATATGCGCACGGCAGGTGCGTGCGGTGCCCCGGCTCGGGCTGCCAAGACGATCGGCTCGATACGCGGTATCGCGATGTGTTCCCCAATGTCCCCTGGGGTAGCGGGGGCATAGGTACCGATGCTTGAGGACGACTGTGCTGAACCCTCCAGGCGCATGGGCGTTTCCTCGGAACATTAATCTCCACAGCATAGAGCGAAATACGCAAGTCGAGGATAAAGTTTGCGTGCGGTGTTTTTTTGAATCGAGGCGATGGGCGGGTGTCGAAAGGTTTAACTCAGCGAATGGATTGTTCTAGTCTTCCAAGCAAGTCTTTAAGTGATCGCAGGGTCCTGCTCGTTCAAATCCTTAAATGGGAGCCCGGGAGAAATGGGTCTATTCGAACAACGCACCCGTACAGCTGCAATCTTGTTGAGCGCCGGCCAAGGACGACGGCTTCTTCCCTATACGACGAACACCCCCAAGTGCCTGATCGAAGTCGGCGGGCAGCGGGTCATAGAATGGCAGATCGATGCGCTGATGGCCGCCGGGATAAGCCGGATCACCGCGGTCATCGGCTATGGCGCAGAGCAGGTCGAACGGGCCCTGAACGAACGTTACGGGCCTGGCGTCATTTCCACGATCTACAACCCGTTCTTTGAGGTCGCCGATAACCTGGCCAGTTGCTGGATGGCTCGCCAGATCATGCATGACGATTTCATCCTGCTCAATGGCGATACGTTATTCGACCAGCCAGTCCTGGAGCGATTGCTTGATGCACCGGCCAGGGCGATTACACTCGCGGTGGACAAGAAACTGGCGTACGACAGCGACGATATGAAAGTCCAGCTGATCGGTGATCGAATCAGCGCCATCGGTAAACTGATTCCGCTCGATGATGTCGACGGGGAGTCTATCGGCATGATGCATTTTCAGGCCGGCGGAGGACCACTGTTTCGTAGTGCGCTGGAAGACAGCATGCGACGTCCTGAAGCCTTGCAAAGGTGGTACTTGAGCATCATCGATCACCTCGCAGGGACTACCGGGCAAGTGTTCGCGCAGTCCATCGAAGGATTGGGCTGGGCCGAGCTGGACTTTCCTGCCGATCTCAGGGCTGCGCAGGCACTGGTCAGGCCCTGGGTATGCCGCAAGCAAGGGACGGCAATTACCCTCGCGGAGGGAGAGTAGGGCTGCTCGTAAGGTGGGGTTTCAAGCCCGTCTATCGACCAGGCAGGCAGTCACAATGAGACTCGATGCTGGGCTCAAAGGTCTCGTGCAAGGAAGAATATTCCCAGCGTTCGACGGTGACGCGCCTTGTTTGTTTGTCCAGATGGATTCGATTGAACGAATTGGGGGCATTGCCGCGTATACGTGAGGAGAGGGTCGTTCCGGCCTGCACCCCCCAGATTTCCTTGGACAATGCGCCATATTGCGTGCTGAGTGCCAGCACATAGGGAAGATGGATGTGCCCCCCCATCACCAGGTCGAGCCCGGACGAGGCCCAGCGTTCCAGCGCAGCCCCCGCACCGATCTGCAGATTGCGCCGGTCGCTGGCGACGATTGCGCCGAACGGCTGATGAGCGACGACGATGCGCAGTTTTTGCGGATCGCATTTCTGTAGCCGCTCAGCCACTTCCTCGACTTGTCGGGCAGTGACCTTGCCGTCTTTGCGGCGTGCCGGGTGGGTGGTGTTCAAGCAAATGATCAAGGCATCGTCATTCTCGAAAACGGGTGCGAGATTGCTGTCGATGTACTTGTAGTAATTCCCATAGGGTGCAAACAGGCGCGCGAACAGGTTGAACATGGGGATATCGTGGTTGCCGGGGATCGTCAGGACTTGCGGTATTCCATAGCCCTTGATGCGGTTGATGAATGCCTGCGCCGAGGCGAACTGCCCGCGCCGGGCGCGCTGTGTAATGTCTCCGGAGAAAAGGACCAGGTCGGCGCCGTAGGCCTTGACGTGCGTTTCAAAGGCTTGCATGACGGGGAGCTGTTCGGTGCCGAAATGGGTATCGGAAATATGCAGGAGACGGGTCATCGTTGCTGGACATCCTCTATACCCGACAGGGCTTGGCGCTTAATTTTTCGTCCGTTGGTGCCACTGACCACGTTCTTTGCCACTGTTCATGGGGTGCCTCCATTGTTCGCATTGCGAGCAGCAGCGTCTTCAGCGAAGCCGGCGGCTTTTGAGCAGGCGCCAGAGCAATGGCCAGCCGAAGAGCAGTGGAAAACGACGCAAGCGATGGGTCACGACGACAGGCTCACCCAAGTGGCGTTCCAGCTTCCATATGAGGTAGTCGACACCGTTTTCGAAGGTGAAAAAGGATTTGACCAACCGCGCCACGTTCAAGGTTCTTCCCTGGACCCGCCGCCATTTCCACAGACGTTCAATGCCTCGGCGCGTGGCCAGCGGGCAAAGGTTGCGATAACTGTCTTCTTCGCCCGTGCAGGCCGCCATTTGCTTCACCGCAGGCGCGGCTGCCTGGGTGATGCGCGAATAATAGTCCATGTCATGCCTGACGAGCTGCCTGGGTCGATCAGCTGACTCGGGACGCAGCTCGGTCCGGTAGGTCAGCGACAGTGATCTCTCCCACAGGTTGAAACTGTCGAATCGATCCGGCAGCGTGGCGACGCAGCGATCCATCAGGGTCATCACGGCTTGAGCCAGGGCGAAATGGATACGCTTGCGCGTTTCCTCGTCTTTGCAATAAACCAGCCGGCAGGGCTGGGCGAAGCGGGCCCAGAGGTAGCTTTGAAACCATGAACCGGTTCCCGCCTCGAAGTCCTGCAGCGACAGGATGGCGCATTTGGCATGGAGTATTTGCCCATCGGCCGCCGCAGCCCTGACGAGGATCACCGTGGGTGGCAGCCAGGCATTGGCGAGCTGCTGCAAGCGCGTGTGATGAGCGTGAGCGTAGCTATCGACCAGCGCATAGACATCGACCAGGCCATCGGTGAGATCGCCGTTGCGCAGGCATGAACCGTAGACCAGCAGCGCCACCAATGCATCGCCCAGGCGTGTGTGCAATGCCTGGACAATGGCCTGCACCTCGTCAGGCATCGGCTGCGTGCACTGCTCACTGACCTGTTCAAGCAGCTTCGCAGGGGGCGGCGGGCAAGCTTCAGGCATCATTGAGGCCCGAGCGGGGCGCGAACATCCGCACGATCAAGCGGTCGCGTTCGGCGCTCATGTCGATTCGGCTGAGCCAGGGCTGTGGCGGCTGGCCTCGGTGTTTCAAGACAAGGGCGGACATCGTGCGCACCCCCAGGATCAGCGTCGAGACGCAGGTCCAGACGGCCACCCAGATCAACGCCGTGTCATGGGCATCAAACGCCCATAAGCTGGTCAGTATGAGCAAGTTGGGATTGCGCCGTGCGGTGATCAGCCGGTTGAGTGAGTCGAAGGGGCGCCAGAGAAATAGCGAAAAAGGCGCGGCCAGCTTGAACGCACCTTCGCATAGCCTGCCTGCGACATAGCCCAGGCAAATGGCCCAGAGCACGGGCTCGAGGGGTATGGCCGAATCCCACGTTGCCTCGTAGCCCAATCCCCAGGCGATGTACCAGAGCGGCGGGTGAATCAGGTCCAGGCCATGGTCGAAAAGGTTTCCGAAGCGCGTGGAGGTCACGGTGACGCGTGCCAGCTTGCCATCCACCGTATCCAGGAACGTCATCAACCAGCCGGCCAGCAGGCCCGCGCCAAATAATCCATGCCAGAAAAGATAGCCTGCCGCGATGGCCAGGACATAGCTGGCTGCCGTGACCTGATTGGGACTTAGCCCCAGCCGCACGCACCAGACGGTGGCCCAGCGAGCGGGGACAGGCCAGATCGCCCGGGTGATGAAATCGGTGACGCCCTTGTAGGAGCCGTTGAACAGGGACTTCTCAAGATGCGCCTGGTTGGCGGCGGTGATTTGCGCGACCCAGGGAGGATCGAATTTGCGCAGTTGCGTCTGCATCGCGGTGGCCACGGTGCCGGGAACCACTTTGCGCAATCCGGCGACAGCGTCAGTGTCCAGGCTGGGCAAGTGGGCGAGCCGCTCGACACTGGCGTGGGCGGCGACAATGGTGCCGGTGCGCGGGTCCTGTAGCGCGATCTCAGGCGTTGCCAGCAGCCCCTGGAGCACGCGGTCGTCGTAAAGGTAATCCTCGCGCAGCAGGACCACCTCGCCTTGCGCCGGCAACGGATCGTTCGCGTTGCACAGATGGGCGTTGGGAAACTTTGCGAGCATACGGCCCACTCGCTCCCTGGAAGTCAGTCCCCACAGCCGCACCGGGCAGCTACAGATCAGGTATACGGGAGTCTTCATGGTTGGTTGCGCCTGCGCCGAATCACATTGATTGAAGGAGCGGGCGCCAACGCCCTGTCCATTGAACAGCATGACGGTTTCAACGACTGCCCCGGTCCAGATACGCCACGATCATGATAGCCACTACAAGCAAGACCAGGGCCGGCCCCAAAGTAGTGACCAGAATGTTCATTTTTAGCAGTAGACCGAGGTTTACGATGATCTGATTACTTACATAGACCATTAACCCGACCAGCGCACCCAAAGCCAGCCGTGCACCCAGGTTGGGCGAGCGCGGTTGTGCGAAGGCAAACGGGATGGCGAACAGGATCATCGCCAGGGTCAGGATCGGTCGCCCGAGCTTTTGCCACATCGCCATTTCGTATTGTGCCGATGGCTGGCCCGAGCCTTTGAGGTACGCGATGTAGCGGTAGAGCTGGCGTGCAGACAGGCTTTCGGTCGGCAGCGTAATGTCGCCCAATCGCGCACTGCCAAAAATCGAACGCCAGGGCATTTGATCGAGTTGTTGCGTCGTTTCAGCGCCCTGGTCCCACTGTTTTACCTGGACATTGTTCAAACGCCACTGGCCTGCGTCCAATATGTCCGCCGTCTCGGCAAAGATGTAGGAAACCAGTGAGCGGTCGTTGTCGAACCTGAAAATCTCAATATTGACCGGCAACCGTTTGTGCGCAAGATTGCCAATACGGACGATCTGATCGTCCTGTCGAGCCCAGACGCTGCCTTGATCGTTGCTCGCCTGCGCACCGGCGGCGATGGCTTCGTTGCGCAGCTCCAGGCCATTTTGCTGCAGGGGAGAGGCCACCCACTCATCCAGCGCCGCCCATGACAGCGCCAGCGCGAGACCGGCCACTGTTGCCGTGAACCCGATCCGGGCAATCGACAGCCCTGTAGCGCGCATGACCGTCAGTTCCCGTGTGGCTGACAATTGCCCCAGCGCGGCAATGCCACCCAGCAGTGCGATAAAGGGGCCAAGCTCGACGACACGGCGCGGCAGCGTCAGGAACACGACTTCGATGGCCTGGCTCAATCGATACCCGCCGGGCGCGACGTCGTCTAATTCACCCACCAGGTCAAGGGTGGTGAACAACGGTAGCAGCAGCGCTGCCGCGGCCGCGAAACCGAAGAACACATGGCGGGTAATGTAGCGATCGAGGATTTTCATCGATAGCCGAACCGAAAGTTTGCCAGGTCGCGCGCCAGGAAAACCAGCAGGGCCAGGCTCATCAGCAGGGGCACTGTCCACAAGCCCGGATACAAGGGCAGGGTACTGTTGCCTACCATCGTCTTGCAGATGTCCGCTGCGTAGTAGATCACCGCGAAGACGGCGGTCACGGGCAGCAGGGTCGCAAACCGTCCCTGCCTGGGTCGGGTACGGCTTAACGGAATGGCGAGCAACGCAAGGACCATGG
Source organism: Pseudomonas sp. PSB11 (assembly GCF_014596605.1). Classification (NCBI taxonomy): domain Bacteria; kingdom Pseudomonadati; phylum Pseudomonadota; class Gammaproteobacteria; order Pseudomonadales; family Pseudomonadaceae; genus Pseudomonas; species Pseudomonas sp. PSB11. The sequence continues at coordinate 137,373 of NZ_NOIO01000005.1, read as the reverse complement.
CGCTTACACCCCGCGTCTGGCGCCATTGCAATTCAGCTTTGTCCGAGGGCGCGCTGGAAGCCTTCAGCACTTCGTTGGGGGCTGCCTTGCGCTTACCCTCGGCGGCCCGTTCGATGGGTAGCAAGTGCAGTCGCATATGCTCGAACTTTTCCGAAATGTCCCGGGAAGCACTGTGCTTGAGCAAATAGGAATGGCCTTGCGTCAACTCCACGATCGGATCGTCCGGATTCGGATCCAGGATTCTCGCTTGCCTGGCGCGAAATACACGGGTTTTCGAGTCACCCGGGTCATAGATCAGTACATCGTGGAGGCGGCCATCAGTGCGGTCGATGCGTTGCGCCAGGATCATCCTGCCGTTTTCATTGTTCAGATTGAACCGTTGCGCCTGCAGATGATTGACGTCCAGGTCTGTTCGCGATTGCTGTTCCAGCACATAGGCCTGCGTATAGGCCCAGGGGCGGCCGTAGAGCGACAGCATGGCCACCGCCAGTGAGATCGGAATAGCCAGCAACAGGACGGCTCGATAGATCCGCAGGGGACTTGCACCCGAAGCGGCTATCGCAATGATTTCAGAATCATGGCACAGCCGTCCCACCGCCAGTGTCACCGAGGCATACAACGCCACGGGCACCAGCATTTCCAGGGCAATCAGTACCTTGTAGAACACCATCGCCAGTACCGCTTGCAAGGCCAGAGTGCCCTCGACGGCGTCAGCGAGATACCGCTCTACCGAATAACTGGCAAAGATGAACACCAGGATGCTGACCATCACGATCACCGGCCGCCGGATCTCGGCGATCACGTAGCGTTCGATCAGGAACATGCCCTGGATCCCGGCCGGCAGCCTTGCCCATGCCGCGCTCGCGCGATTGAGCATTCCTGCCGCCAGGATCCATCAGGTATCGCTCGGTATCGATTGATTTCTCTGGGCATGAATTCTCTCCACCATTTGATAATCCAGCGGCGAATCGACATCGACAGCGGCCTCCGGGAAGGGCATGACCACCGCCCCGAGACTCACCCCCAACCGGTCGGAAAGCTGTTGCAGCGCTTGTTCCAGGGTCAATCGACCCAACAAATATCGCAGTACTCCTTCGACGCCCAGAGCGCCAGCGATGACACGCCTGGGATGCTTGCGATCGTGTTCGACCCGTTGCCAGTAGCTGGCGAGACGTCGCGCGTCCTCGGTCATGAAGGCGAACAGGTTGCTGCCGCAATAGGGGCCGCCGCGGAGCCGGATGCTGGTGCGCCGGGTGCCTGGAAAACCCGCCAGCACCGTGTCCAGCGGCGTTACCGCCACCACAAAGTCATGGCCGCTTGAAGTCGCTTGCGCAAGGAAATAGTCGACGATCTGCGGACTGAGCAGCGCATGATCCGCCGTGGTCACCAACACGGGACTGTCTGCGGGTTGACGCGCCAGCGCCAGCGCCGCGCTGGCGCTGGGGGAGTTGGCAGGTTCCAGCCAACTGACGCTGGCGCAGTCCAGCAAATGCGTCAACGAGGCCTCTTGCGCCATTAAATGTTGCGCAGGCCCCACGAGTACGATCCGGTCGATCCGGTCACTGGCCGCCAGCGCCTCGATGACGCGACGAACCATGGGAATCCCGGCCACCGGCGCCAATGCCTTGCAGCAAGTCCCGGCCATGGCGGCAACGGGATCGGCCGGCCCCCTGTCAGCAGCCAGGACCAGCGCGGTGAACGGCCTGAGCTCAAATGTGCTTTTCATAGATCCGGTAGCGCTTGTAGGCGGTGGCGCCGATTTGTTCGAGAATCTTGCGCATTACCGCGTTCGATTCCAGGATCCAGGACATTTCCAGGGCTTCTATGCCGCGCTTGACGAAGGGCGGCTTGAGCGCTTCGATCAACAGCAAGGCGAGTGCAGGCCCCAATCGGCTGAACTGGTAAGCCTGCTTGACGCCCATCAGGGGCACGCGTGCAGTCCGCGCACCTTTGACGTAAAGCCGCCACAGCAGGCGTAGCCAGCCAAAGGGCAGCAAGCGCCCGTCGAGCGAGGCGATCGCCTCGTTGATGTTAGGCATGGCCACGATAAACGCGCAGGGCTCGCCATCGACTTCGGCGATGTACAGCAAGTCCTTGGGGACCAGCAGCCTCAACTGGCTGCCAAGCTCGTAGAATTCGGATTCGGTGAACGGGACGAAACCCCAGTTGCGGCTCCAGGCGTCATTGAAGATTTCCCGCAGGATGAGCATGTCCCGCCGGAACTTACGGGGGTCCAGGGGCCTGATCACCACGCGCTTTCGCTCGCGCGCCATCATCGCCGTCAACGCTGGCGGGAAGTGCAATTGATCGGTGCGCATCCAGTAGGCGAGCAGATCCTTGGCTTGCCGGTAGCCAAGGGCGGCGAGCCTTTGGTCATAAAAACGCTGTCCGTGCCCCATCATGGCGCAAGGGGGATGATCGAATCCCTCTACCAGCAACCCGCTTTCCTGGTTGATGGTCAGGTTGAAGGGCCCCGTGATGCGTGCAGCGCCATGCTCGCGCAGCCAGGCTTCAGCAGCCGCGAACAGGCTGTCGAACACAGCGGGATCGTCCACCGCTTCAAGCATCCCGAAGTGCCCCGAATCATGGCCGTGCAATTGCCGGTGAAGACTGTCGACCTGTGCGGTGATCCGCCCCACGACTTCAGTTCCCGACCAGGCCAGCCACGCCTGCCATGTCAGGTGAGGGGAGGCTGGATTCTTTTGTGAAAGGAGTTCCTGACGCTCGTAATGGATCGGTTCGATCCAGCAAGGATCGTTGCGATACAGGGTGCCGGGGAAACTGATGAATGTCTTGAGGTCCAGGCTTGTGAGGACGGGTCGCGTAATGATTGGCAACTTCTTATTGATCATCGTTGGCCACAAAAGTCCGAAGCAGTTGAACTCGTATCTCTTTCTTAGTACCTCAGAGAGCGTAGCTGAAGTATTGGCGTAGGGCGTACGTGCAGAAAACAAGGGTGCCAGTGATTCGGTAAAAGCTCGGTAATCCGTGTAATGCTGTTCACTTTAGGTTTGGGGGTTGCAGGTGCATATTTGGATTGGGTGTTTATCCGTTGCTGCGGTAACGGCTACTTAGGGTTTTGCTTTTACTGTAGGAGCCAGGCTTGCCGGCGAAGGCGTGCTGGCAGGCGATAATTGTCTTTCAGGTGTACATATCCGTTGCTGCGGTAACGGCCACCTAGGGTTTCGCTTTTACCTGTAGGAGCCAGGCTTGCCGGCGATGGCGTCCTGGCAGGCGATAATTGTCTTTCATGTGTACATATCCATTCCTGCGGTAACGGCCACCTAGGGTTTCGCTTTTACAGCGAGTCACTTTGAGAAGCGCAAAGTAACCAAACGCTCTTGCCCCTGGCGTTCGGTGCCTCGCTAAGGCTCGGCATGCCCTCGCTCCGGTCCTGCTCCGTGGGCCCGCCGCGATGGGCCATCCTTGGCCCAGCGCGGCTAAACCGGCATCCTTGCCGGTTTACCCACTGCGCAGAACCTCCACTCGGCCTCTCGATGTGGCAAGAAAATCAAAAGCCAAAGCCAAAGCCAAAGCAAAAGCAAAAGCAAAAGCAAAAGCAAAAGCGAGGCGGCCTTAAAGCCGACCTGATTGCAGGCTTATCCGCGATTCCCTGTAGGAGCGAGCATGCTCCGGGCGGCGTTCCGACGATGGTCGTCAATGATGACGCTGGGCAACTGTCAGCCCGCGGTGCTCTCAGGTTTTTCGCGAGCATGCTCGCTCCTACAGGGGATCCAGGTACACCCGTCAAAGTCAGGTCGGCTTTAAGGCCGCCTCGCTTTTGTTTTTGATCCGGGCGCCCCGTTAACCACGCTGGCCGAACGCAGGCATTGCGCAGTGGGGAAACCGGCAGGACGCCGGTTTAGCCGCGCTGGGCCAAGGATGGCCCATCGCGGCGACCCACGGAGCAATGCCTTCGTTCTGGCATGCCGAGCTCTAGCGAGGCACCGAGTGGTGGGGCAAAGCCTTTTGCTTCCTTTTCGGCGTTTGGAAAAGGGAGTCGCCGTAAGGGCGAAACCATAGGAGGCCGTTACCGCAGCAATGGATATGTACTCCGACAATAAATCTCACACACAGGGCTTCCTGTGAGGCCCCGTATCACCGTTGCGCACGGCTCAATTAACGCGTCGTCAGCGGAACGCGGAGCGTCCCTGGCGGCATTCCCACGCAGAGCGTGGGAACGATCAGCGACAGGAGATTCAGGTTCACCCGTAACAGTCAGGTCGGCTTTAAGGCCGCCTCGTTTTGGCTAAACCGGCATGGATGGCGGAGGGCCCTGTAGGAGCGAGCATGCTCGCGAAAAACCTGAGAGCACCACGGGGTGTCAGGCTCCTTGTGTCATCGTTAACCTCCATCTCGAGCATAGTCGCTCCTACAGGCCGGGCGGCGTTCCGTGCTTCCAAGTGACCCGCTGTAAAAGCGAAACCCTAAGTGGCCGTTACCGCAGCAATGGATATGCACCCAATCCAAATATCCACCTGCAACCCCCCAAACCTAAAGTGAGCTGCATTACAGTAATCCACGCACTTTGTGATAGACATCACGCTGAGAACGAGAAGCTTTCATCACGATTAATACTCGCCGGTCGTCGCTCATCCGGGAAAAAATTTGCGCTCATCCAGATGCCGATTAGTATTGCGTTAGGCTTTGTAAATAATTGAAAAGGCTGAGCCGGATATCCTTGGGGCCACGACTCCATGGAAACGGTTTTGAGGGCAGTAGAACGGCACGTGTTTTACTGGCGCAGGTGATAAATCCGCTATTTGACTTGTCCTTACTTGGCTAAATGGATGGGTGTCTACTTATGTCTGCGACCCTTTCAAACCAGGCACTCACCCAACGTCTAGCGGACTTTCCCACGCTGGTGGAAGCGCTCGATTATGCCGCTTCAGGCCAGGGCGGGATGAACTTCTACGACAGACATTGCCGCTTGAATGCAGCGCTCGAATACTCAACGCTCAGAAGTAATGCTGTCTCGATTGCCCAGCGCCTACTTGGGCTCAAGTTGAACAAAGGCGATCGGGTTGCGCTCATCGCCGATACGCACCCAAGCTTTATCGAGTCGTTTTTCGCCTGCCAGTACGCCGGCTTGATCGCCGTTCCTCTGCTCGTTCCTGCCAGCCTGGGAAGCCATCGTTCCTATGTGGACAAGTTGAAGGGGCTGTTCGCCAATTGCACGCCGGCGGCCGTCTTGGGGTTGGAGGAATGGCTGCCCTATATCCGCGAAGCACTGGGGGACACCCGGCAGGTGTTCGTCGGGTCGCTTGAGACATTGGGCCAATTGCCCGCGTCGCAGACGCTACCCACGGTCTCGCCGGAGGACATCGCCTACCTGCAATACACGTCCGGCAGTACCCGCTTCCCGCGTGGCGTGATCATTACCCAGCGTGCGGTGATGGCCAACATCAAAGGCATCGTCGTGGACGGTGTTGGCATTCGCGCAGGGGATCGGTGCGCCTCATGGTTGCCCTTTTATCATGACATGGGGCTGGTGGGTTTTGTCCTGGCGCCCATGGCGGCGCAACTGACTGTCGACTACTTGCACACCCGGGATTTCGCCACGCGGCCCGGGCAATGGCTCAAGCTTATCAGCCAGAATCGGGTCACTGTCTCGGTGGCGCCACCCTTTGGCTATGACCTTTGTACCCGGCGAGTCCGGGACCTGGAAAAAACGCCGCTGGATCTCTCCTGCTGGCGGGTCGCGGGGATCGGGGCAGAACCGATTCGGGCATCGGTGTTAAGCCGTTTCGCCGATTGTTTTCTCGACACCGGATTCGATCCGGCGGCCTTCACGCCTTGCTACGGTCTGGCGGAAAGCACGCTGGCTGTCAGCTTCGCCCGTCGCGGGGTGGGGGTGCAGGTGGACCATGTCGCGCGCTCGGTATTGGAGCATCAGCTCAGGGCGCAGGCGAGCGCCACCGATGATCCGGCAAGCTGCGCTTTCACCAACTGTGGCGCCCCTTTGCCCGGCCATCGCGTGGAAATCCGCAACGCTGCGGGGCAGCAGGTTGCGGAGCGTGAGGTCGGGCAGATATTCGTCCAGGGACCCAGCGTAATGTCGGGTTATTTCAATGACCCACAGAGCACCCGGGCAGTCCTGGAAGATGGCTGGCTGAACACCGGTGACCTGGGCTACCTGTCCCAGGGTGAACTGCATATCACCGGTCGGAGCAAGGATTTGCTGATTGTGCGCGGTCGCAACATCTGGCCGCAGGATATTGAATACCTGGTGGAATCCGAACCTGAACTGAGGCCCGGCGATGCGATTGTATTCGTCGTTCCCGTCGATGATGAGCCCCAGGTCGTGGTCCAGATTCAATGCCGCATCCGTGAGCCAGAAGGTCGTGAACGCCTGGTCCGAACCCTGGTGGCGAAGATCACCAGTGAGTTCGGTCTCACTGCTGACGTGCACCTTGTGCCGCCTCACTCGTTGCCCCGAACCTCCTCGGGCAAGCCTTCCCGTGCCGAAGCCCTTGAACGATTTTTGGCCCAGGCGAACACCGACCTTCCTTATCCAGCACTGGAGGAGATGTGAGTGCTCGCGTTGTTTCGCTCACTGGCGCGACTGGCTTCATAGGCAGTGTCCTACGCAAACGGCTCATCACCCGTGGCGTGGAGGTCCGTGCCCTGGCCCGCTCAAGGAGCGCAATGACAGCGGATGGAACAAAGTGGATCAGCGGAACACTGGAAGATGAACAGGCCCTGGCTGAGCTCACCAGGGGGGCGGATGCGGTCATTCATTGCGCAGGGAAGGTCAGGGGCAGGAATGCCCGAGACTTCGACGAGGTCAATGTGCAGGGCAGCAAGCGCTTGATGGAGGCGGCGCGGATGAGTGGCAGTTGCGAGCGTTTTCTGCTGATCTCGTCCCTTGCCGCTCGATATCCGACATTGTCCTGGTACGCCGCTTCCAAATTCGAAGGGGAGTGCCAGGTCAGGGAGGCGGCCGGGACGATACCCGTGTGCATTTTCAGGCCAACCGCCGTGTATGGGCCAGGCGACCGCGAGTTGCGCCCGGTGTTCGAGTGGCTCCTGCGGGGCTGGCTGGTCACGCCGGGTAAAGGCGATTCACTGCTTAGCTTTCTGCATGTCGACGATCTGGTCAGTGCCGTCATGCAGTGGTTGGATGCGCCTGTCATGCAATCGCAGACCTTTGAATTATGTGATGGCCAGGCACAGGGGTACGACTGGGCAAGCCTGGCCAGCATCGCCACCGATATCCGCAATGCGCCGGTACGGCAAGCGGTAGTGCCTGCCAAAGTGTTGAAGGGGATCGCACGAGCGAACCTGGTGCTGTCGCGCTTCACCCGCCAGGCGCCCATGCTGACCCCCGGTAAAGTCAATGAACTGATGCACCCTGACTGGACTTGCAGCAATGCCCGCATCAGCGCGGCATTGGGTTGGGCGCCACGGATTCTTTTGCGCCAGGCGCTGCACGATCACTTGTTCTGAACGGGTGACCGCTACTGAACTCAAGGAGAGCCACGTTGATCTCAAAAGAAGCGATACTCGAAAAGGTGATAGAGCTCATCAAGGAACTTGCACCTGATGAAGCGCTGATAAAACCGGATACCGACCTGATCCAGGACCTGGGGATTGAGTCTATAAGAGTGATGGACATGCTGATGGTACTGGAGGACGAGTACGACATCTCGATCGAGCTCAATGTTCTGGTGAAGGTGCGCACCCCCGAGCAGTTGGCCGAGGCCATTCTTACCCTGACGGAGCGTAAATATGGGACTGTTTGACAAGTTCGGCAAGCTGGCAGCCGAGCGCGCCAGTCTCTGCGACTCGCAGATCCATCCCTTTGGAATTCGCATCGATGAGATGTATTCCCCAACCGAGGGCATGATCCAGGGTAAGCGGGTAATTCTTGCCGGCACCAACAACTATCTTGGGCTCACCTTCGACCCCGCCAGCATCAAGGCGGCGCAGCGCTCGCTGGAGCTTGAAGGTACCGGCACCACTGGCTCTCGCATGGCCAACGGCAGTTACGCCGGGCATAGCGCGCTGGAAGAGGAGCTGGTCGATTTCCTGGGGCGGCGTTCCGTCATTGTGTTCTCCACAGGCTATGTCGCCAACCTGGCTGTCATCGGGACGTTGGCAGGGGCGCGCGAGGTAGTGTTGCTTGACGCCGACTGCCACGCGAGCATCTACGACGCTTGCAAGCTGGGAGGTGCGGAAGTCATCCGGTTTCGCCATAACGATGCCGCTGACCTGGAGCGGCGCATGGTTCGGCTCGGTGAGCGTGCCCGAGAAGCGATCATCCTGGTGGAGGGAATCTACAGCATGTTGGGTGACCAGGCGCCACTGCGGGAAATAGTCGACGTCAAGCGCCGCCTCGGAGGTTACCTGCTGGTCGACGAGGCTCATTCCTTTGGCGTCCTGGGAACTCACGGCCGGGGCTTGGCCGAGGAGTTGGGCGTAGACTCGGAGGTGGACATCCTGTTAGGCACGTTCAGCAAGAGTTTGGGCGCGGTAGGCGGATTTGCCGCCTGCCACGACGCGCAAATGGACCTGCTGCGCTACGCCAGCAGGCCTTATATTTTTACCGCTTCGCCATCTCCTTCTGCGATTGCCTCGGTAAGATCGGCGCTGATGGCCATAAAAAGACGCCCGCAACTGCGCAGTCAGCTATGGTCGAACGCACGGCGTCTTTATCAGGGCTTGGCCGATTCCGGTTACCAACTGGGACCACAAGTCAGCCCGGTGATTGCCGTCATGTTGAAATCGCCTCACGAAGGCCTTGCGGTCTGGCGGGCGCTGATGGAGAAGGGCGTGTATGTCAATCTGGTCCTTCCGCCGGCGACACCCGGCGCGGTCACCCTGGTGCGATGCAGCGTCAGTGCGGCGCATACAGCTGGACAAATAGACCATATCATCGAGGCCTTCGCTTCTTTGCGTGGCCCGATGGGGCCTGTCGCAGGAAACGCTTGATCAGTGTCCCAGGATGTTGGTGAGCTGATCTACACCCACGTCATAGCGAACCACAGTCATGCGGATTATTTTTGCCTTTGGCCGCTCCTATCCGGCCCGCACCGTGCTGATGCTCCTGAGTCTGCTGCTGGCAGGGGTGGTTGAAAGCGTCAGTTTGAGCACGATGCTGCCCTTGATATCGGCCATGCTTGAAGACCAGCCCCATTCGAAGCTGGCGGTCTACGTCTTCGGGGCGATGAACTCGATTGGCCTGCAGCCGACGATCGCGAACATGCTGGTGGTCATTGTCGTGGGCATGACGCTGAGCAACCTGCTGATACTGTTGGGCAACCGTCAAGTGGGCTATACCGTGGCGCATGTGGCAACCGACTTGCGTGTGAGCCTCATCAAGGCATTGCTGGGTAGCCGCTGGGAATATTACCTGCGCCAACCTTCCGGAGCACTGGCCAATGCCGTGGCAACCGAAGCCTTCCGGGCTTCAACGGCCTATGAGCATGCGGCCAATATGCTGGCGCTGGGTATCCAGGCGGCGGCCTATGCACTGATCGCGCTTTTTGTCTCGTGGCAGGCCGCGATCCTGTCACTGGTGATCGGCTTCGTCCTGCTGGCTGCCGTGCGAGGTCTGGTCAAGACATCGCGGCGTGTCGGGAAAAGCCAGACCCGCCTGATGCGCGAGTTGCTGGTGCACCTGACGGACACCCTTGGCTCGGTGAAACCGCTCAAAGCCATGGCACGCGATGACATCGCCGACTCCTTGCTGCGTCGTCACGCCGGCGAGCTCAATACTGCATTGGAGCGCGAAGTGATGAGCCGCGAAACGCTGCGGGCCTTGCAGGAGCCCATGCTGGCGATCCTTGCCGCGGCGGGCCTCTACGCGGGGCTGGTCATCGGCGGCATGCCGCTGTCTTCGGTGATGGTGTTGATCTTCGTGGTAGTGCGCATGCTGGGGTTGCTGCACAAGGCACAGCAGCGCTATCACCGGATGGCCGCGCAAGAGAGCGCCTATTGGGCCATCAACGAGTCGATCGACAACGCTATTGCCGATGCCGAGCCTGTCGGAGGGACTTGCACGCCTTCCTTGCAGCGGCATATCGCTTTTGAAAATATCAGTTTTGGCTACGGCGGGCGGCAGGTTCTTGACAACGTGTCGATGAATTTCCCGGTCGGTTCATTCACCACCATGATCGGTCCTTCCGGCTCCGGCAAGACCACTGTGCTCGACCTGATCTGTGCGCTCCTCGCGCCACAGTCCGGACGTATCAGGGTCGACGACTGTGACTTGCACGCCCTGGACAGGAAGGCCTGGCGCCGAATGATCGGCTACGTCACCCAGGAAACCCTACTGTTGCACGATAGCATCCTGGCGAACGTCACTTTGGGAGACAGGGCCTTGAACGCCGCCGACGCAGAGCGCGCGCTGCGTCAAGCCGGTGCATGGCAGTTTGTGCAGGAATGCCCTGGCGGACTGCAATCGATCGTCGGCGAGCGCGGTGCCAAACTCTCGGGTGGGCAAAGGCAGCGTATCGTCATCGCGCGTGCCCTGGCCCATCGCCCCAGGCTGCTGATCCTGGACGAAGCTACCAGCGCCCTCGATCCGGAGTCGGAGGCGGAAATATGCCAGGTGCTGAAGAACCTCACGCCTGGTATCACTGTCATCGCAGTGTCGCACAGGCCAGCCGTGATCCGCATTGCGGATCAGATTCTCGAGGTCCGAGACGGCAAGGTACTGGCCACGCACCATGCCGTCGGCCCTGATGGCACTCGGGCTGACGAGGCGAAAGCCTGAGAAAAGCGCAGGGGTACGCTCTGTAGGAGCGAGCATGCTCGCGAAAAAACCTGAGAGCACCGCGGCGTGCCAGGCTCCTCGCGTCATCGTTGACCTCCATCGTCGGAACGCCGCCCGGAGCATGCTCGCTCCTACAGTGATATCCGTTCATTCGCGGGAGTTTGCGTTTACAGGCTGCCGACCAGATGGCCGCCGTCCACTGCCAGGACCGCGCCTGTCATGAAGGCGCCGGCCTCGCTCGCGAGCAGGAGAAACGGGCCTTCCAGTTCCTGCAGGCTTCCCAGTCGTCGCATCGGCACGGTGTCGCGTATATACGCCTGGCCCTTTTCGCTGTCGAAATACTCATCGTTCATTTCGGTCTTGAAGTAACCCGGCGCAATGGCATTCACGCGGATCTGGTAGCGCGCCAGTTCCAGCGCCAGGGATTTGCTCAGTTGCACCACGCCAGCCTTCGCCGCGCAGTAGTGGCTGTAGCCAGTGCCTACGCGCAGCCCGAGCATCGAGGCGATGTTGACGATGCTGCCAGGTCGCTGTGCCTTTGCGAGGCGTTGCGCCGCACACTGGGCAACGCGCCAGACGCCGTCGAGGTTGGTCGACAGCATCGCCCGCCAATCGGCCTCGCTGATCTCCAGCACGCGCTGGCCGTTGCCGATGCCGGCATTGTTGAGCACTACATCCACCACACCGAAAGCAGCTTGGGCGGCGTCAAACGCTGCTTCGACGCTGTCGCGATCGGTAACGTCCAAGGCCACGGCCATAGCCTCACCGCCAGTCTGGCGAATTTCCTCCGCCAGTTGCTGCAAGCGCTCCGCGCGCCGGGCGCCCAGCACTACGCGCGCACCCGCACCGCTGGCCACGCGCGCCAGATGTGCGCCAATGCCGCTGGAGGCACCGGTGACCAGTACCGTCTTGCCAATCAGGGAAAAACCGGGGTTGTCATTCATCGCATTGTTCCTGTCGGGGAGTGGATCGGCCGCCCATGGCGGCCGATCGGTACTCAGATTCGTTCGATGCGGGTCTTGCCGGCAGCCACCAGGCGTTCCAGCAACGGGGCAGGGTGGAACCACATCTCGCCGTATTCGCCGAGGGCCTTGCGGTAATGGCGGATACCGTCCAGCACCTTGTCCAGGCCGATCTGCTCGGCATAGTGCATCGGCCCGCCGAGCCACGCCGGGAAGCCGTAACCGTTGATCCACACCAGGTCGATATCGCCACTGCGCTCGGCAATGCCTTCGTCGAGCAGTTGAATGCCCTCGTTGATCAGCATGAACAGGCAGCGGTCATGAATCTCCTGCGTGGCGATCGGCCGGCGGCGGATGTCCAGTTCGCCGGCGATGCGTTCGGCCAGGGTGATGACCTCGAAGTCCTCCTTGCGCTCGCGACCCTCATAGATATACGCACCGCGCCGGGTCTTCTGGCCGAAGCGGCCGAGGGCGTTCAGTTCGTCAGCCAGGCGGCAATAGCTCGGATCATGGGCAATTGCTTCACGACGCGACTCGCGCACCAGGAAACTGACGTCGATCCCGGCCAGATCGTGCATCGCCATCACCCCCATGGCCAGGCCCAGATCAGTCAGCACCTGGTCGATCTGCGCTGGCGTAGCGCCCTCCAATACCAGGCGATGGGCTTCGCGGGAGTAGGGTTCGAGCATACGATTGCCGATGAAGCCGAAGCACACGCCGGACACTACCGGGATTTTCCCAATCGTCTTGCCCAGTTTCAGTGTGGTCGCCAGCACCTCGGGCGCGGTGAGTTTGCCGCGGACCACTTCGAGCAGGCGCATCACATTGGCCGGACTGAAAAAATGCAGGCCGATGACGTCTTGCGGGCGGCGGGTAACCGCGGCGATCTGGTCGACATCGAGGGTGGAGGTGTTGCTGGCCAGAATCGCGCCTGGCTTGCACACCTCATCCAGGGTGCGGAACACCTGCTGCTTGATCGGCAGGCTTTCGAACACCGCCTCGATCACCAGGTCGCACTCGGCAATGTCGGCATAGTCAAGGGTGCCGGTGAGCAAGGCCATGCGCTGGTCGAGCTGTTCCTGGGTCAGCTTGCCGCGTTGCCGGCTGATCTCATAGCTGCTGCGGATTTGTCCAAGCCCACGCTCCAGCGCCTCGGGTTTGAGCTCCAGCAGCGTGACGGGGATGCCCACGTTGGCGAAGTTCATGGCGATGCCACCGCCCATGGTCCCGGCGCCGATCACCGCGACCCGGGCGACCGGACGCAAGGCTGTGTTAGCGGTGACACCGGCCACTTTGCCGGCCTCGCGCTCGGCGAAAAACACATGGCGCAAGGCCTGGGATTGCGTCGAGGCTTCGGCTTCCTTGAACAGGGCGACTTCGCGCTGCAGCCCGGCCTGCAACGGCAGCACGCAGGCCGATTCGACGGCCGCCAGCACCAGTCGGGGCGCCAGGCGGTTTTTCCAGCGCGGTTCGTGGCTGGCCCGATAGTCTGTGAAATACCCATCGGGCAGGGCGGCGGCCGGGTTGGCGTGACGTTCTGCGGGGCGCGCCGGTGCGCCTTCGCGGATCAACTCCCCGGCGAAGTGACGTGCGCCATCGAGCAGGCATTCGCCATCCCCGAGCAAGCGGTCGATCAAGCCGAGCTCAAGGGCCCTGCCTGCGCTGACAGGCTGGCCGGAGATCATCATTTCCAGTGCCGGTTCGGCGCCGATCAGTCGCGGCAAACGCTGGGTCCCACCCGCACCGGGCAATAGGCCCAGGTTGATTTCCGGCAAGCCGAGACGGCTGTCGGCAGCGCTGATGCGATAACCGCAGGCCAGCGCCAGCTCCAGCCCGCCACCGAGGGCGAAGCGATCGATGCTGGCAATCAGAGGTTTGTCGATTTGGGTCAGACGCAACAGCAAGTCGGGCAGCGAAGGGGCGGCGAAAGATCCGGGAAGGCCGAATTCGCTGATATCGGCACCGGCGCAGAACAAGCCGTTTGCACCGTGCACGATGATCGCCGAGACGGCAGGATCGCTGGCGGCGCGCTCACAGGCGTCGAGAATGGCCGCACGCAGGGGTTGCCCCAGTGCGTTGACCGGCTTTGATGCCAGGCCGATCAGGGCGAGATTGTCTTCGACGTGGTAGGTGACCAGGTTGCTCATGTTGATTTCCCGAAATTTATTGTTATCACAGGGGAGGGGCTTTAGAACCAGCGGTCCTGCATGTAGTAGGCGACATGGTTGGCTTCAGTGAGCAGCCGCCCCTGGGACTCCAGCGACGCCAGTTCCCAGGTCATGTAGTAATGCGCAGCCTGCAACTTGCCTTGATAGAAATCGGCGTCGCTGTCGCCGGCGCCCGAACCCAGGGCGCGGCTGGCCAGCAGGGCCTGGCGCAACCAGATCCAGCCGACCACCACGCGTCCAAACAGGTCCAGATAGGGCGTGGCATTGGCCATGCCGAGGTTGGCATCGGCCGTCACCTGCGCTTGCAGGCTGGCGGTGACTTGCTCGAGTACGCGCAAGGCATCGGCCAGCAGTGCCGCGAGCGGCGCACAGTGTGGGTCGCTGTTGGCGGTGAGCAGGGTGGCAAGCACTTCGGCGGTGAACAGTCGATAGCCGTCACCTCCGCGCGGCCCCAGTTTCCGACCCAGCAGGTCGATGGCCTGGATGCCTTCGGTGCCTTCATGAATCGGGTTCAGGCGATTGTCGCGGTAGTACTGTTCCAGCGGGTATTCGCGGGTATAACCGGCGCCGCCAAGCACCTGGACGCCAATCTCCGACGCGAGCAGGCCGTAGCGCGAAGGGTAGGTCTTGACCACCGGCGTCAGCAGGTCGAGCAATTCGCCGGCATTGTTGCGCGCCAGCGCAGTGGTCGCGGTGTGGGCATCTTCCACCAGGCTGCTGGCATACAAGCACAGCGCCAGGCTGCCCTCGGCGTAGACCTTCTGTTGCAGCAGCATCCGGCGCACATCGGCGTGCTCGACGATGCGCACCTGGGGTGCCGCCGGGTTCTTGTTCCCGGGCAAGCGGCCCTGTGGCCGCTCGCGGGCGTAGTCCAGGGCGTGAATGTAGCTCTGGTAGGCGAGGCTGGCGGCCCCGAGGCCGACACCGATGCGGGCCTCGTTCATCATCTGGAACATGTAGCTCAGGCCCTGATGTTCCTCACCGACCAGGTAGCCCACGGCGCCGTCGTGCTCACCGAAGCTGAGCACCGTGGACGTGGTGTTGCGATAGCCCATCTTGTGCAGCAGGCCGGCCAGGGCCACGTCGTTGCGCGCACCGACGCTGCCATCGGCATTGACCAGGAACTTGGGCACCAGGAACAGCGAAATGCCCTTGGTCCCGGCCGGCGCGCCTTCGATACGGGCCAACACCATGTGCACGATGTTCTCGGTCAGTTCGTGGTCGCCACCGGAGATGAACATCTTCTGGCCGAAGATCCGGTAAGTGCCGTTTTCAGCCGGGCGAGCCAGGGTGCGCAGATCGCCCAGCGCCGAGCCCTGGCCGGGTTCGGTGAGGGCCATCGTGCCGCTGAAGCGACCGTCGAGCATGGGCGCCAGGAAGCGTTCAAGCAACGGTGGACTGGCAAAGGCTCTGAGCAGATTAGTCGCGCCGATGCTCAGGAAGGAATAGGCGACCGTGGAAATATTCGCTGCGTTGAAGTAGGCCATGCAAGCTCGCAGGATCACTTCCGGCAATTGCAGGCCGCCATCGGCAAAGTCGTGGTGGGCGGCCAGGAACCCGGCCTGGGCAAAGGCGTCCCAGGCGACTTTGGTTTCGGCGATCATGTGAACCCGCTCGCCATCGAAGGTCGGTTCGTTGGCGTCGCCCTTTTGATTGTGCGGGGCGAACAGTTCAGCGGCGATCTGGCGGGCGGTGGTGAGAGAAGCGTCGAACACGCCGCGGTCGTGCTCGGCATAGCGCGGGCGTTGCAACAACGCTTCGGTATCGAGCAGCTCGTAAAGCTGGAAGCGCAGTTCGCGTTCGTTGAGCAGCAGGTCAGTCATGGCATCTCTCGTCAAACAGTGTCGAGTGTGGGCCATGGAAGCAATTCTCGGCCCGTTACAGGCGTCCACGATAGTGTGATGTGCCAGGCTTTTATCCCCCTCCTTTGGGGGAGGACCGGACGTCGTCAGGTGATGCGAAGCGGAAAAACCACAAGACCAGAGCAGCAGTACTGATCGAGGCGCCCAGCAGGCTAACGGCCATCCAGCCCCAAAGCGCATAAACCTGGGTCGCTGCGGCGGCTCCCAGCGCGCTGCCGACCGAGTAGAAGCACATGTAGGCGCCGACCATGCGACTGTGCGCGTCGGGTCGTGCGGCGAAGATGATGCTCTGGTTGCTGACGTGTACTGCCTGCACCGCAAAGTCGAGCAGCACGACGCCGCAGACCAGCGCGACCAGGGACGTCTGGGCGAAAGCGATGGGCAACCAGGACAGCGTCAGGAGCCCTAGCGAAATGCCGGTCACTCGTTGCCCCAGGCCTTTATCGGCCCAGCGACCGGCTCTTCTGGCGGCCAGGGCACCGGCGACGCCCGCCAGGCCAAACAGGCCGATAGCCGTGTGTGACAGCGACAGCGGCGGGGCGCTCAAGGGCAGCACCATGGACGTCCACAACACGGAAAAAGCGGCAAAGATCAGCATCGCCAACAGGCCCCTGGTGCGTAACGTGGGCTCGGTAATGAACAGGGTGAACAGCGAACGGATGAGCGTGAGGTAGCTGTCTTGATGCCTGGGCACCGCCGTTACGGGCACGCTTTTCCACAGCACCGCCGCGAGCGTGAGCATCAGTCCTGAAGACAAAAAGTACACGGCGCGCCAGCCCGCGATGTCCGCAATCACGCCAGAGGTAAACCGCGCCAGAAGAATACCCAGGACAATCCCGCTGGTTACCGTCCCGACGGCTTGCCCACGTTGCGAGGGCGTTGCCAGCGCGGCGGCGTATGCCACAAGTACCTGTACGACCACGGCCAGCAGGCCCATCACGATCATGGCACTCAACAAAGCCAGCCATTGCTGTGCAGCACCGACCGCCGCCAGCGCCACCACCGACAGCAGCACTTGCGCCAGAATCAGCCGCTTGCGATTGACCAGATCCCCCAGCGGGACGATGAACAGCAGCCCCAGCGCGTAACCCACCTGGGTGGCCGTCACCACAATCCCGATCATTGATGAGTCCACGCCCAGACTCTGGGCCATGGAATCGAGTAACGGTTGCGCGAAGTGAACGTTGCCGACTGCAAGTGCGCAGGTGATGGAAAACAATAACGTCAGCGATGGTGAAAGCCCTGGAGAGTGTTTGAACCCGGTGCATTCGCCGATTTGCCCAGGCCGCCTGACCAGGCATTGGGCCGCTGAATCGGTACCTGCTGTCATGTGCGCCTCCGTGGCGTTAAACTGGTTGCAAATTAAAACCTGAATCTATTGTTGGCATGACAGGTTTCAAATTGCAACCACATTCCCGGGAGTAAAAAATGCTCGACGACGCTACGCCACAAGGCAACGAATGCCCGGTCGCAAGAACACTGGATTCCATTGGCGATCGCTGGTCGCTCATGATCATCCGCGATGCCTTTGACGACATTCGCCGGTTCAGCGAATTTCAGAAGAGCCTGGGCGTGGCCAAGAATATTCTGGCTTCGCGACTGAAGACCCTGGTCGAGATCGGGATATTCGACATCCGACCGGCGTCGGATGGCAGCGCCTACAAGGAGTACGTGCTGACAGAGAAAGGACGGGAGATCTTTCCGTTGGTGGTCTGCATGAGGCAGTGGGGCGAACGATTCCTGTTCGAGCCGCAGGAGACCCGTTCTGTGCTGTTGGACAACGCGTCCGGCCAGCCGTTGATGCCGATTGAGGTGCGCTCAGCGAGCGGGCAGACGCTGGGGCCCGCTGATTGCCACAGGGTGAGACTGGTTGATGGCGAGTCGTGAATCGACTGTTGTCATTCCAGAAGTGGTGAGGGCCAGGCAAACTTTCCATCATCGCCCAGGCTGCCATTGTGAGTACCCTGGCAGGCCTTCTCCATTCAGCCACGCTACGTCCTGCTCCGTCCAGATGTGATACTCCGGCCTGGAACCAGGATCCTCGTCCAACGTCGCCACGCGCACGATCATCGCGCTTGAGCCGTTACGCTCTGCCGCAAGGTGCGATCCGCAGTGCGAGCAGAAGTGTCGGATCTTCCCGGGAGATGATTCGAAAGGCCTCAACGCGTCCAGGCCTCGTGTCCACCTGAAATGCTCTTTCAACACGCCAGCTGTGGAGACATAAGCAGCGGCATGGGTCTTGCGGCAGGTATTACAGTGACAATGGCTGATGGGCATATCAATGCTGTCGATCTCATAGCCTACAGCCCCACAAGCGCAGCTTCCTTTCATTTCATCCTCCGGTTTGGGCACTGTGTGAAGATCACGGCTTTTTACAGTCTGACGGCGTTTGCCAAGCGACAAGCTCGACGTAGCTCGACTCCCCACCTCCAGTCGCACCCGACAACCAACCCCATACGAATGACAGGGTGGTCCGCCCCTCGTGATCAACGCCTACCGTGCCACGAGACCAGCCGGACAGAATCTCACCCTCCGTGGTCAGGCAATGAAAAAGCAGCTCGATGGTATCGGCGCCCGTCACGCGGCCGACTTGATGACCGATGCGGATCTTGCCGCCCTGGTAGGTACTAGAAATGGCATCTCCCTCGACCTGGTAGTGAAACACCGTGCCTGCACCGGACAGTCCGTGGGTATTGCCTGCTACCGTGAATCGGCGATTGTTCAAGCGTTCGGTGACTTGAGAAAAGGGGCTTTCCATGAATGTTGCTTCCTTGTAGTGGAGAGGGTCTATCTTAGCGTTGGAGTATTGAGCGCCAAGCGTCAAAACCTTCCCGTCAGCGGATACTCCACAGCCAGGCGTACCTGATCCGTGTCCAGTTCTGCCTGTGCGGTATTGCCCCGATGCACATTGTATTGTAACGACAGGGTGGTGCCTTTTGCCGCGCCACCTTGCACCACATGGCGCACCTGCAGGTCACGTTCCCAATGTTTGCCACCTTCGCCATAACCCAGGTAGGCGTAGCCGCCTTGCGGGTCGACATGGCTTCCATCGATCCGGCTTCCGCGCACATAGGCGGCGCTCATGGTCAGGCCCGGTAACCCCCAGGGGCTGGCATCGAGATCGTAGCGGGCTTGCCAGGACCGTTCATGGGGAGCGTTGAAGTCCGACAGCTGGACGGCGTTGCTGATGAAGATAGCGCCACGGGTGACGTAGTCAAACGGTGTGTTGGCGTCCACCTTCTGGTAGCCGAGGCTGAAGCCATGGGGGCCTTGGGTGTACGTGGACATCAGGCTCCAGGTCGTGCTGTCGATCCTGCCGGACAGCGACTTGCCCTCATCCGTGGTGCGGTACAGGTTCAGGTTGATCGACAACGCGCGGGTTTCATCCAGCGGCTGGATGAAGGTGCCACCCAGGTAATGCTGGTTCCAGGTGTCCTCATAGCGCGATGTATAGGCGCTGACGGTCAGCTTCTTTGCCGGTGTGAAGACCACGCCCGCGAGATCGAAGGCATCGCCTTTCCCGGCGTTGGAGTAGTTGACCACAAAGCCCTGGTCATGGCTGCTGGCGTTGCGATCGGTACTTTCGCTGAAATGTCCTGCTACCAGCGTCAGCGCCTCCAACTCGCTGCTGGTGAGAAACACCCCGGTGGCGGTCTCCGGGAGCAGGCGGCTATCGGACGAACTGAACACCGGCGTTTTCACGCGCTGCTCGCCATAGCTCAGCACGGTCGATGACCGGCGCAGTTTGAGTGCCGCACCGCCGCGGCTGAACGCATCCTTGGGATGTCCCTGGTTGTCGAGACCGAGCAATCGCGCTTTTCCTGCGCGGCCACCGCCGCTGTCGAGTTGTGCCCCGAGGTAGGCATGGGCATCCATGCCCACCCCGATCAAGCCCTGGGTGAAGCCCGATTGCACCGTCGCCATCAGCCCGTAGGCCCATTCTTCGGCGTAGCCATTACGCTCGTCACGCGGTTTGTAGGCATTACGCGCAGCGCCATTGCGGGCGCCATTGAGGTACTCGCGATGGTCGTAAACCGTGCGATTGAGCACGCTCCAGGCGCTGTCCTGGATAAATCCATTGGCTTGCGATTGAGCTGAATCGGCGAGTGTAAGAGGGCTTGCCAAGGCGAAGAGAATGGCCGATCGGGTATGCATTCCGGGGTGTCCACAAACGAATCAGGATGAGCGCAAGCGCAGGATGTGCGCGCCGTCGAAGGGGTCAATGAGGTAGTGCGCGTGCACCCCGAAAGTCTCCAGCAGGCGTCGCGGGGTCAACACCTCGAGCGGCTTGCCAAGGGCCACCATGCGCCCTTTTTCCAGCACCGCCAGACGATCGCAAGTGAGTGCCTGGTTGAGGTCGTGCAGGGCAATCACGGTGGTCACGGGCAATGCGTGAACAACGTGCAGAATCGCCAGCTGGTGCTGGATATCCAGGTGGTTGGTCGGTTCGTCCAGCAACAGGATCTGCGGGCGCTGGGCCAGGGCGCGAGCGATATGCACGCGCTGACGCTCGCCGCCAGAGAGGCTACGCCACGTGCGCCTGCAAAGATGCGTCGCATCGACGTCGCGCAAGGCTTGATGGACGATGTCTTCGTCCGCCTTCGACCATGGACTCAAGGCCGACAACCACGGCGTTCGGCCCAGGGCCACGGCATCGAACACACTGATCGCATCCAGGGTGTCGGCCTGCTGCTCAACCACCGCCAGGGTTTGGGCGATGGTTCGCCGGGACAGGGCCTTGAGGTCTTGGCCGTTGAGATGGACCGCTCCCCGGCTGGGCGCACGCACGCCGGCCAGCAGTTTGAGCAGGGTGGATTTTCCAGAGCCGTTGGGCCCGACAAGGCCCAGGGTTTCGCCACGACGAATGTCCAGGTGAATCTGGTGCAATAGTTCAACTTCGCGGATATGCAATTCGAGGCTGGAACAACTCAGCACGGTTTCGTCGGTAACCGGCGCAAGCGCATTCATCGGGCATTCCTCCGACCGACCAGGATCAGCGCGAACACCGGCGCGCCGACCAATGCGGTAATCACGCCGACCGGAATCACCTGGCCCTTGATCAAGGTCCGCGACAGCACATCGGCGGCCACCAGAAACACCGCACCGCCCAGCGCACTCGCCGGCAACAGGCGGGTATGCCGAGTGCCCAGCAACAGCCTGGCGGCGTGGGGAATGACCAGTCCAACGAAACCGATAGAGCCGACAATCGACACCATCACCGCCGTCACCAGGGCGGCGCAACTGATCAACAGAAATTGCACGGGACGTACCGCGATGCCGAGTGAGGCCGCGGAGTCCGCGCCGAAGGTGAAGGCATCCAGTGCCCGCCGGTGCCACAGGCAAACCGCAAGGCCGGCCACCGCAACCGGTACAGCCAGCCACACGGAGGGCCAGCGCACGCCACTGAGATTGCCCAGTAGCCAGAACATGATGCCGCGAGCCTGTTCGGAACTGGCCGACTTGGTGATCAGGAACGCGGTGAGCGCATTGAACAGTTGCGAACCGGCAATGCCCGCCAGGATGATCTGGCCAGTATTGCCGGGCGAACCGCTGGCACGGCCCAGCAACACCACGACGGAGAAGGCGGCGACGGCGCCGGCAAACGCCCCGGCCGACATCGAAATCGCTCCGGCACCCAGGCCCAGCAACGCCACCAGCACCGCGCCCGTCGAGGCCCCCGCGGAAATGCCAAGCAGGTAGGGATCGGCCAACGGGTTGCGCAGCAGCGATTGCAGGATCACCCCGCAGGTCGCCAGGCCCGCCCCGCAAGCCGCCGCCACCAACGCGCGGGTCAGGCGGTAGTTCCAGACGATGCCCTCATCGATAGGATCGAGGGCATACCCGGCCATCCACAGTTTGTTGGCCAACACCTGAAACACCACGCCGGGTTCGATGCGGGTTTCACCGATGGCCACGCCGGCGATCACGGCCACGAGCAGCATCACCAGTGCTAGCAGCGTGCGAATCAGCGCCGCAGTCATTTTGGCAGGTCGTAGCGGTTGATGGCCGTTGCCAGCGATTCGAGGCCGTCGAACATTCTCAGGCTGGCCTGCATGGCCATGGCGTCGAGGATAATGATGCGGTTGTTTTTCACCGCGTCCATGTTGCGGGTCACAGGATCGCTGCGCAGGAATTGCAGTTTCCTTTGATAGTCATCAGCCGGGAAACGCCGGCGATCCATGCGGGCGATGACCAGGAATGTCGGGTTGGCCTTGGCGATGGTTTCCCAGCCAACGGTTGGCCACTCTTCGTCGGACTGCACCACATTGCGCACGCCCAAGGTGCCCAGCATGAAGTCGGGGATGCCCTTGTGCCCGGCGACATAGGGATCGATGTCCAGGCTGGCACTGGAAAACCAGACCAGCGCGCTGGTGTGCGTGAGGTCTTTGCCTTGCACCGCGGCAATGGACTTGGCCAGGCTGGCCTGCAGTTGCGCGTTCAGTTGCTGCCCGCGCGCCTGGACATCGAAAATCTCGGCCAGCTGGGCAATGCTTTTGTAGAGACTGTCAACGCGAAACGGCTGCAGGCGGGTGCCGTCGGCCCCCACCAGGTTGTCCTTGGATTCGCAGTCCGAGGGCATGAGATAGGTTGGAATCTGCAGCTCGTGAAACTGCTCGCGGGTAGCGACTGCGCCTTGCGGGCCGACCATCCACTCAAGTTCGACAGCGACCAGTTCCGGGCGCTTGCCGATTACCGACTCGAAACTCGGCTCATTATCGGCCAGGCGTTCGATCCTGTCGTTTTGCCCCTTGTATTTGCCCAGCACATCATTGAACCACAGCGAAGTGCCGACCAGTTTGTCACCGAGTCCCAGGGCGAAGAGCATTTCGGTGCCGGCCTGGCCGATAGTTACCGCACGTGCAGGGGCGTGCGTAAACGTCAGTGTGCTGCCGCAGTTCTCGATCGTCAGCGGGTAATGAGTCGGGGAGGCACAGGCGAGGGCAGAAAGTCCCAGGCCGGTGACAAGGGCGAAAAAGCGCGGCAACAGCATGATGCAATCTCCATTTGAACCGTACACGCAGCCAGGGTGCAAGGTCTGGAAAACACATCATCGAGCGCTGCCGAAAACAGCAGTGCAAGGCCCATCACCTGAGTGACGCGCGCACAGATGTCCTTCCCGGACACCCCGCCGGTTAGTGATTTGTTGCTTGGCCGGCAGGTCTCCTGACTGATGCGTCATGGCGTGCTCCAGCCTTCCCGGGAATCGATCCCAGTGGCAGTTCAGGAGCAGGCTCGGCACCTACAGTTGCGGGGGCAGTTCCGTTTGATGCATTGGCAGCATCACGGATTCCCTATTAATCCCGTTTGGGAACCGGCGGCGGCATGGTAGTCGATCATGCCGCCCGAGGCGAACCCATCGCCTGATCAGAAGTATTTGAGCCAGGCGATATCGCGACGACGCGCCTTCAATGCAGCGAACCAGCGCACCGGTGGATACAGCGTTGCCGCCAGAAGCACGGCGGTCAACCATACGGCGCCTATGCCGTCGAAGCCGAAGTAGTCGCCCTGGTTCAGACCGAACAACGCCACGCTCAGCAGATACAGGATTTTCAGCACATATAGATGGAGCAAGTAGAAGAACATCGGTGCCGCGCCAAACACCGCCAGGGCGCCGATCCACTGGTGTTGTCGGGTCCGCTCGAAGCCGGACAGCAGCAGTAGCCCGACGCCTAGTGTCAAACACAGGAACAGCAGGGAAGGCGGGTACTTGGTGATGTTGAAGAAACTCATGAGGGTGTGCGTGGTGCTTTCATGGACCACCCACTGCACCTCGCCGTAACCATTGACCAGGCGCAGGGCGATGAAGCCGATCAATGCGCTCGCGCCGGCCAACAACAGATAACGCTGACGCACGGCGACCGGCGTTGAGCGCGCGAACCAGGGGCCGATGCAGTAACCCAGGGCGATGACCCCGATCCACGGTAGCACGGGGTAGGAGGTGCGCAGGCGCAACTGCTCGGAGAACTCGATCCAGCCGCGATCATGCAAAATCGCCCAGGGCAGGTGCAGCGCCGATCCGGGCGGGAAGTGCAGGGGATCGAGCAGGTTGTGCAAACCGATTATGGCCAGGCCCAGGACACACAACACTGGCCGAGGTAGCCAGGCCAACACAGAGAGGGCAATCATGCTGACACCTATCGCCCAGATCACCTGCAGGTAGATCACAGCAGGCGGGAACTGAAAGGTCCAGGCGAAATTCACCAGGGTGAACTCCAGCACAACCAGGAACAGGCCACGCTTGAACAGGAACATCGACGGCGTGCCCTGGTGCTTTTCACCGTACAGGAATGCCGACAGTCCAGTAAGCAGAACGAATACCGGCGCGCACAAATGTGCGAGGGTGCGGCTGAAAAACAACGTTGGCTCCGTGCTGTCGACAAGCATCGGGTCGGTGACCTGGCGGTGCAGGAAGAATGTCTCGCGCACATGATCCAGCAGCATGAAAATAATCACCAGGCCCCTGAGGGCGTCGATGGACGTCAGGCGTTGGCTCAGGCGGGTGATGGGCGGGATTTGAACAAGGTTTGTCATCGAAAGTCGCAGGCAGGGGGTGGGTCACGCTGTCGGTTAGCAATCGTAGCGTCAGGATTGTTATAACATAACATAAAAACTGACGTATGGGAGAAATGCTATTCGACTTTGCAGGCGCCGGCTTGCGGGTGATGGGGTCCCTAAAGCCCTCCACCGAAGCGATACTGCCAGACGATGCCAACGGCATCGTATTCGCTACCGGTACGGGTATGCGCACCTTCACTCGCAAACAGCTTTAGCGAGTGATTTCGGTTCAACGGCAGCGAGAGGGTACCCCCATAGCGTGTATTTTCCTGAAAATCGTGGTTACCAACCCCATCGACTTTGGTACTCCCGCCAGCGAAGTACGTCCCATCCAGTGAGGCCCAGACACCGTTACTAAAGGCATAGATAAGATGCACCTGTGCCTGGTAAGTGGGGTTCTGGGAAAAAGTACGGTCACCCAGGTACTGGTTATTGTCGGTGTAAAAAGTTGTCGCAGCGGATAATTCCAGGGTCACGGGACCCAGGCGCTTGGAAACCCCAAGTTCGGGTTTGAATGACCAGCGGTTGTTGCCGAGATTTACCAGTCTGCTGGAGTCGTATTGGCCAAGTGGCGCCGTAATTGCCAGGCTGGCGCCGATAATCACATCTTGTTGATAGCTGGGGAACTCAGCCAGGGACATCGCCGGGGCGCCATACAAGTTGACCGAGAAGCGCAATCTTGGATCTATCAACCCAGTGACATTTCGCTCCCTGGGTTCACCGGCAAACAGGGCCGAGCCCGTCAATCTGGCTTCAGGCACGACGATATCGAACTTCCCGGAGCGGCCCCAGACGTCCAGGGACCTGGCGAAGGCAAACACGATCGTCTTGATGTTGAGCTTGGCATTCTGCAGCGGGACGGAGGGATTGGCGGTCACGTTGCCATGGAGATCGCTGTAGCCCAGTAGCAGGAAATTGATACCGACCGGCGTATTGGCGTAGGCCCTGGGTTCAAGATCCTCTGCGACGGCAGTGGTGGCTACCATGATGAGCGATGCGGATGCGACCCGAGCCAGCCTGGCGATGCAGAGTTTGTGTTTCATCCACATTCGCTCGCTTCCTGTCAGGACTTCAGGGGTCTATGTATTGTTGTAGTGCATCTGCATTAGCTTTGAAAGGTTCGGGGCTTGGTGCGAGCAGCACATCCAGTTCGTCTTTGGTAGTGACGAGCACTTAGGGGTCGATATCTGACACATCTTGATGGTTCCTGACGCCGACAATCGGGTGAATTCCTGACACCTCTTAAGCGGCACGGAGATCGAAGATGGCTATCAGTGTTTTGACTTGTTCAAGATTGGAGTCGGCCCCTGCCGATTGGCGGTCAGCGCCATCGAGTGCTGAGTGACCTTGATCGACGGGAGAGCAGGACATGCTGCAACTGACTGAATCCGAGCGGCTACAACCGCCGATGCTGCGCATTGGCTTCTGGTTGATGGAAGCCTTCGATATGTACTCCCTGGCTAATGCACTGGAGCCACTGCGCCTGGCCAACCAATTGGCAGGGCACGATGTTTGCCAGTGGCAAATGCTGAGCCTGGACGGACAGCAACTGTGCGCCAGCAACGGCATCGTAACCGCCACCGCGCGACTGGGTCAGGGACAAGCGTTCGATGTGTTGATCCTCTGTGGTGGCGATAACCTGCGTCTTGATCCAGACCTGCGCCAGCAGCTGAGCTACTGGGCGGCGCAACCGATCAGCTTCGGGGCCCTGGGCGAGGCAGGCTGGTTGCTGGCGCAGATTGGCGCCCTGGAGGGTGTCCGTTGCAGCTTGCCAGCGCCCGCCGCGTCACTGGAGTTTGCCGCTTTCAGCAAGTTGACACCGGTGGCTGCGCCGTTCTGTGTCGACCGCCAACGTCTGACTTGTGTCGGGCCGCAGGCGGTTCAAGGGCTGATGCACGAGCTTCTCGCAAGGTTCCACGGTCGTGGCTTGATACTACGGATGGAAAAACATGCAGCACGCCAGGCCCGGCCGCTACTGCCCGTGCAGGACGTCCCGAAAAAACTTCAGGCAACGCTGGCGTTGATGAACGAGCATTTGAGTCCAACGCTGAGCATCGACGAACTCGCCGAGACCATGGGTATTTCCCGGCGGCATCTGGAGCGGCTATTCAAGCGCAGTCTGGGTTGCTCGCCGTCCAGGCACTACCTGGACTTGCGGCTGCAACAGGCGCGTCAGATGTTGCGGGCCGGTGAGCTGTCGCTGTCGGATGTCGCTACGGAGTGCGGTTTCGTCTCGCTGCAGCATTTCTTGCGCTGCTATCGCCAGTACTTCGGCGCGCACCCTCGTGAGCATAGGGTGGCGCAATCGCAGCGTCAGCGGTCTTCAATGTTGAATGCAGCGGCTCCATCGAGAGCGGGTCGAATCGTCGCACCGTCACTCCCACACTGACCGCATTACCCATTGGCCAATGCCCCCGTCAAGCGGACTTTACCGCTTGCCGGGGGCATTTCTGTTTCTGGCACAGCGTCCTGAGGAGGCTGTTTCGCAAACAGCGGATATGGCCAACTACAGGTCGGATTCGCGCAAAAAACCTCGCTTTGCATCTGTTCGAATGATCTTCAGCGGCCCACCAGATTGGCGCCTCCGATAGCTCAATCAATGACAAGGATAAATGACATGCAAATGCCGAAAACCATCCAGATCAAGAACGGCGAAAAGGTAAGTCCGACGTTCTCGGCTCAAGAATATGCCAATCGCCAGGGCAAATTGCGGGCTTATCTGGCGCAGAACAATATCGACGCGGCCGTCTTCACCTCCTATCACAACATCAACTACTACAGCGATTTCCTGTACTGCTCCTTTGGGCGTCAGTACGCGCTGGTGGTGACCCAGGATAGCGCCGTGACCATCAGCGCCAACATCGATGGTGGTCAGCCATGGCGCCGTACCGTCGGCACTGAAAACATCGTCTACACCGACTGGCAGCGCGACAACTACTTCGTCGCGATCCAGCAGGCCTTGCCCAAGGCCGGGCGCATCGGTATCGAGTTCGACCATCTGAACTTGCTCAATCGCGACAAGCTCGCCAGCCGCTATCCGCAGGCTGAACTGGTGGATATCGCCGCACCGTGCATGCGCATGCGCATGATCAAGTCCGCCGAGGAACATGCGATCATCCGTCATGGCGCGCGGATCGCCGACATCGGAGGTGCCGCCATCGTCGAAGCCTTGCGTGACCAGGTGCCGGAATACGAAGTGGCCCTGCACGCCACCCAGGCCATGGTGCGAGAAATTGCCCGCACTTTCCCGGATTCCGAGCTGATGGACACCTGGACCTGGTTCCAGTCCGGCATCAACACCGACGGCGCGCATAACCCGGTGACCTCGCGCAAGGTCAACAAGGGCGACATTCTCAGCCTCAACTGCTTCCCGATGATCGCCGGGTACTACACCGCGCTGGAACGTACGTTGTTCCTGGACCATTGCTCCGACGAGCATCTGCGCTTGTGGGAAGTTAACGTCAAAGTGCACGAGGCCGGCCTCAAACTGATCAAGCCGGGTATGCGCTGCTGCGATATCGCGCTGCAATTGAACGAGATCTTCCTGGAGCACGATCTGCTGCAATACCGCACCTTCGGCTACGGTCACTCCTTCGGTACGCTGAGCCATTACTACGGCCGCGAAGCCGGCCTGGAACTGCGCGAAGACATCGACACAGTGCTGGAGCCGGGGATGGTGGTTTCCATTGAGCCGATGATCATGTTGCCAGAAGGCCTTCCAGGTGCCGGCGGGTATCGTGAACACGACATCCTGATCGTCAACGAGCAGGGCGGGGAAAACATCACCAAGTTCCCGTATGGCCCGGAACACAACATCATCAGGAAGTGAGGCCTGAGCGCCGCACAGTGAAGCTGTGCGGCGTTTTGCTTTGACGATTGGCGAAAAAATCTTCCCGGTGGCTGAGATAAACCGGAAAAACATGGCGCATGCGTGCCCAAGAACGCGCAGCATCTACTGAGCCTTAACCCTGCCAAGTAAAACAATAGAGGGTTTTGTCATGTCCTACGTCCCGACCTTTCATTTCGATAACCGCACCTCTACCACCGGAGGTGCACAATGAGCACCCAAACCGCAAGCCTGACGCCAACCATGGCAGACAAACTTGAACAGACAGCCGAACGCAAGGCCCTGCGACGCGCAGCCAGTGCCAGTTTCATGGGCAACTTCGTCGAGTGGTTCGACTATGCGGCCTACGGCTACCTGGCAACCGTCATCGCCCTGACGTTTTTTCCGCAAACCGACAAGGCGACCGCGCTACTGGCGACTTTTGCAGTATTCGCGTTGTCGTTCATCGTCCGCCCGCTAGGGGGACTGGTCTGGGGGCATTTCGGAGACAGATACGGGCGGCGCAGTGCGTTGTCCTGGTCGATTCTGATCATGTCTATCTCGACCTTTTGCATCGGCATCCTGCCGACTTACAATCATATCGGCCTGTGGGCGCCGGCCTTGTTGTTGCTGATTCGCTTGTTCCAGGGCTTTTCCGCTTCAGGTGAGTACGCCGGGGCTTCGGCCTTTCTCGCCGAGTATGCGCCCGAGGGCAAGCGCGGCTTGTACACCAGCATTGTCCCGGCGAGCACGGCGGCGGGCTTGCTGTTTGGTGCCGTGTTTGTCGCCGGCCTGCATGCGTGGATGAGTGTCGAGGACCTGCACAGCTGGGGCTGGCGTCTACCCTTTCTGCTGGCGGCGCCATTCGGTCTGGTGGGGCGTTATATCCGCATGAGTCTGCAAGACACGCCCAAGTTCCTGGAGATGGAAAAACGCCTTGAAGCAAAGGAGTGCGCGACCCACGCTCCGGTTCGCGAATTGCTGACCGTGCACCGACGCAGCGTGATGATCGGGATCGGCGCGACCTGCCTGAATGCCGTGGCGTTTTATCTGTTGCTCAGCTACATGCCAACCTACCTGTCCACCGAAATGGGCATGAGCGAAAGTGATTCGTTCCTGGCGTCTACCGTGTCGCTGGCGACCTATATCGGTTTGATTTTCCTGATGGGCAAGCTGTCGGATCGGTTCGGACGCAAGACCATGTTGGTGACCGCTTCGGTCCTGTTCCTGGCGCTGACATTCCCGCTGTTCGGGATGTTGGAGAATCAGCCTTTGATCGTGATTCTGATGATCCAGATTGCCTTTGGCGCGATCCTGGCGATGAACGACGGCACCTTGCCGTGCTTCCTCGCCGAGATATTCCCCACCCGCGTACGCTTCAGTGGTTTTGCCTTCAGCTTCAACATCGCCAACGCGGTGTTCGGCGGCACCGCGCCGTTTATCGCGACCTGGCTAATTCAACTGACCGGTAACAAAATGGCCCCGGCCTGGTATCTGCTGGCGGCTGCGGCGGTGGCGTTGATTGCCATGCTGGCGAGCCGGGAGACGGCTCATAAGGCTTTGCAGGACTGATGTCTTGAGTGTTCTTGAGTAAGCCTTCGCGAGCAGGCTCGCTCCCACAGTTGACCGAGTTGTCCAGGAGGACGCGGTTCAATGTGGGAGCGAGCCTGCTCGCGAAGGGGCCAATGCGGTCAACACAAGTCAATGAACGGCAGCCACCTGCTTACGCTCCCCAATCGGCGATACGCCAAAGAATCGGCTATAGCATTTGGAGAAATGCGCCGGCGAAACGAAGCCGCAGGCGAGGGCGATGTCACGTACCTGCGATTCGCTGCGCAGCAATAGCTGTCGCGCCCGTGCAAGGCGCAACTCCAGGTAGTACTGACTCGGCGTGCGTTGCAGGTGCTTGTGAAACAGACGCTCCAGCTGGCGCACCGACACCTCGTTCAACCGCGCGAGTTCCTCAAGGCCCACCGGCTCCTCGAGATTGGCTTCCATGATCGCCACCATCTGGCTGAGCTTGGGCTGCGAGGTGCCCAGCTTCTGCCGCAATGGCACACGCTGTTGTTCCTGCGCCCCCCGGATCCGATCACACAACAGCAACTCGGCCGTGTGCGCAGCGATGTCCCTGCCACCGGGTTCGCGGGCGATCAACTGCAGGGTCATGTCCATGGACGCCACGCCGCCTGAGCAGGTGTAGCGATCACGGTCCAGCTCGAACAGCTGATTGGAAATGATGATCCCCGGGAAACGCTCCTTCAATGCTTCGATATCTTCCCAGTGAATCGTGCAACGATAGCCCTTGAGCAGATCGGCGCGAGCCAACAAGTGGCTGCCGGTGCAAATCCCACCCAGCGGCACCTGATCATGCGCCAGCTTGCGTAGCCAATTGAGCAGTGGTCGGCTGCTGTGATTGGAGACGATCGGGTTTGATCCGACAACGAACAACATGTCCAGCTTCGGTGCATCGGTGATGCTGTGGTCGGGGAGGATGCGCATGCCGTTGCTGGCCGTTACCGGGTCCAGGTTGACGGCGATGATGACGGTGCGGAACATCGGTTTGCGCGCGGCCAGGTTGGCCATGCGCAGGGTTTCCACGGCGGAGGCGAAGCCGATGGTGGTGAAGTTGGGGATGACCAGGAAACCCACGGTTTTCACTGGCTGTTGTTCATTCGCCGAGCGTCCTGCGGCGGGTTTCGCCACCCGGAGTTTCGTCATTGTTGGTGCTCCTCAACTGCATCAGTGACGTGCTCCGCGGCAAGCTGCCATTAGGGGTAACGTCATCTCGTTTTTGTGATTGTAAGCCCTGCTTACTGGCTTCAGGATTTTACATCGAGTGTCCGGTCAATAGACCGTGACGAAAGGAATATGCACGCAAGATGCCATGAGTCCGGATTGTCTGAAGGGGGCGCGGAAGACGTGGGAGAATAAGGGTACTGCTAAAAAAATGAATGCTTGGGGACAGCCGATCACCGGATAGACCAGCAGCCGGGGCAAACTGGATCCATAAAATGCAATAAACGACAGACGAATAGCGAAGGTGCCGGCGCCGATCAACAGGAACAGGCCCCACTGGGAAAGCTCGCTCATGAAGCCTCCTGTTCGGCGTCATTAACCATGTCACTGGCAAGGCGCCATTTTGCATTAACTGCAGCACGGCTATCTGCGCCGACCCGGAGTAGAAAAGCAGCGTCATACCCATGGAACTGGTGAGTGACATCCCCATTCCGGCAGCACTGACGCCAGCGATCAAGCCGAAGGGAATGACCCCGGTGGTAAACGGGGAAGCGGTGTGAGCACCGTGCAGGAAGGCATGTGTCCCACTTCGATAGTTCATTTGAGTTCCTTGAAAGTGACCGGGCTGGTACACAAGTCTTGCGGTCGACACTTACTTCGCGAATTAAGATACAAGGCCGAGTGCAATTCACTGCTTGTAGCCAATCTGCCGCAACAGGTTCTTGCGCCACAGGATGTCGGCATCGCCTTCAATGTCTTTGGCGCAGAAGCCATCCACTACGCCCAGGATTGCTCGCCCTTGATCCGTCTCGGCGAGAATCACTTCAGTCGGATTGGCTGTCGCACAAAAAATGCGGCACACCTCTGGCACCGTTTTTACGCTGTTCAATACGTTCAGCGGATAAAAACCGTCACCCAGGAATACGATGAAGCTGTGGCCTGCGCCGATGGCCTTGGCATTTTTCTGTGCAAGTTCAATCATGGCGGTATCGGTGCCGGACCATCGCACCAGGCATTTGCCCGAGGCCTCGCAAAAGGCCACGCCAAAGCGGACACCCGGCACGGCATTGACCAATGCTTCGTGGATATCCTCGACGGACTTGATGAAGTGCGCCTGACCGAGGATGAAGTTCGTATCTTCCGGCTTTTCGATTTTCAACGTGATGAGTTGCATCTCAAACGCCTCCTTTCACGAAATTGCTGGCAGAACTTTTCAGCGATGGGGTCGTAGCCTGGGGTTTTGCGAGGGCGGTGATTTATGCCACGCATAGCCCTTCGCGCTGAGTTGAAAGGCGTAGTCGAACAACCGCTTCATGTACTCGCCATCGAATTGTTGAGTGCGCGCAGCGTTAAAGTCGGAGCCGATGTACGCCAGGTTGAAATGCGCTCCATCCTGCTGCGCCATGCGGTAGATTCGCTCCAGGTCACTGATCCCCTGGGTTTGAATCAATGCACTGATGGCTCGGCCGCCGATGCTCAATGTACGGCGCTTGGTCCCGGACCATTGCGGCTCCAGCGTCCCGTTGCGAATGACATAGAAATGACGTTCCAGACGCAAAGGTACGCCAGCGGCCCTGTTGAGTCCCACGAGCGTGCCAGGTGGGTAAAGGAACACTTGAGTGATGACCCCGCCGTCCACGTGCATCTCATGAAACTGTTTGCCATCGACCTCCACATCGATCATCACGGGTGAGACAGCCCCCGGAATGCTCATCGACGCGATCATGATGTTACGAAACAGGTCGAGCGCTCCCGGTGCCTGGCTTGCGGCAATGGCGCCCATGTTCCAGGTGACGGGTCGGCCTGCATCAAGGTCAGTGGTGCCGATCAGCAGGATTCTGCCCTTGGCGTATTGCGCGGCGATCGCCGCCACAATCTGCTCGGTGACGTATTTTGTGATGAGCCGCGACAGTGGCTTGCTGTCCGCTATGCCGTCGCTGGCAAGACGGGTCAGCACGTTTCGCGAATGAAAAATATCTTTTGGACCGATTTCATTACAGACGTGCCGGATCACGCCGTCGTATTCCGGCCCCAGGTAAGCGAACGGGGCGACCAGGGCTCCCGCACTTATGCCCGTGACGACCTTGAAGATTGGCCGTGTGCCATGGGTGGTCCATCCAGCAATCAGTCCCGCTGCAAATGCGCCTGCATCGCCGCCGCCAGAAACGGCCAGCATGCTGGCCGGCGGCAGGATATCGTTCGGCTTCCCGGCCTTGGCGAGCACCTCGCTCTCACGTTTGTTGGATTGAACCGCATCCTGGATGAACGGCGTCAGGTCATGGTCCAGCCTGTAGCGAGCATCGGGAATGCCCGGGATGACAGCTTGTTCCGTCAAGGTGGGCGGGACAGCGTCACGGCGGGGCAGGCACGCTTGAAGAAATACGTCCAGGGTCGAGGTGCCGGGTTTGAGCGGGAATGGTTTCAAAACGCCTCCTCCGGCCCCTGCAGTCGACAGAAAGTGAGCTCGTCGTTCAAGAGCGCCGATCACGCGCCCACTGCCGTGACACGTCATTTGAGCGCCAGGAAGCTCATTCTGCGCTCGTTTAGATGATAAAAAAACTCATTGGGCGCGATCTGGTAGTCTCCCGGGCGATCGCCTGTGCGTCGGTCTCGCCATCAATAACAACAAGAGAATGCCCTATGCTCGCCTTACTCGGCCTGGCCATGGTGGTAGTGTTCACCTACCTGATCATGTCCAAGCGATTGTCGCCAATCGTTGCGTTGACCGTTGTGCCGATCGTCTTTGCCCTGATCGGCGGTTTTGGCAGGGCCACCGGGACAATGATGCTCGACGGCCTGAAAATGGTCGCGCCGTCGGCCGCGTTGCTGCTGTTCGCGATCCTGTTTTTCGGGTTGATGATCGACTCGGGACTGTTCGACCCGCTGATCCGCAAAATTCTAAAGCGGGTGAACGGCGATCCGATGAAAATCGCCATCGGCACCGCACTGCTGTCGTTGACTGTCGCGCTGGATGGTGATGGCACGACCACCTACATGATCACCTGTGCGGCGATGTTGCCGTTGTACAAGCGCATCGGCATGAACCCGATGATCCTGGCAACGATTTCCATGCTGTCGCTGAGCATCTTGAGCGGTTTAAGCCCTTGGGGCGGTCCGGCCACCCGGGCGATTGCCGCGCTTGGGGTGGATGCCGCGGAGTATTTCATCCCGTTATTGCCGACGATGATTGGCGGTGCCGCCTGGGTGGTGTTCACGGCATTTTTGCTGGGGCGCGCTGAGCGCAAGCGAATCGGCACAACGCACTTGCAGAGCGGCGGTGGTGATTGCTACATCAAGGCCATTCTTGAAGACACACCGTACAAACGCCCGAAGCTGGCCTATGTGAACCTGATGTTGGTGATCGGAGTGATGATTGCGCTGGTGATGGGACTGGCCCATTCGGCGATTTTGTTCCTGATCGGTTTCGTTCTGGCACTGATGATCAACTACCCGCAGCTGGACATGCAAAAGGAACGCATCCTCGCCCATTCCGGGAACGCAATGACCGTGGTACTGCTGGTGTTCGCAGCCGGTGTGTTTGCCGGGATTTTCTCCGGTACGAAAATGGTTGATGCACTGGCGCAGACATTGGTGGAGTGGATTCCACCGTCCTGGGGGCATCTGTTTCCGCTGGTGGTGGCGATTACCAGCATGCCGTTGACGTTCGTGCTGTCCAATGATGCCTACTACTTCGGCGTGGTGCCGATCCTCGCGAATGCAGCCGCAGCTTATGGCATTGACCCGGTGGAAATTGCCAGGGCATCGGTCCTGGGACAGCCGGTGCACTTGATGAGTCCGCTGGTGGCTTCGACCCTGTTGCTGGTCGGGATGGTCGATCGCGACATAGGCGACTTCCAGCGCGCCACCGTGAAATGGGCAGTGCTCACTTCTCTGGTGATCACCGCTTTGGCCTTGCTGACCGGTGCCTTGACGCTGTTCGCCTGATTCACCCCTGACTCACCTCTCGACGCATTTCTCGCGCCCAACTGCCGGCGCGCGGATAGCTGCGTTCTGAAAAAACAACAATAAGAGCAGTTCGACTGCGCAATCCTACGATATGAGGCTCTGGTAAGCAGGCCTCGATGGTTATCGAGTGGCAGCCTCGCGTGATGGGAGATCAACCCACATTGGCACAGGCTGCCATTGCTTCCCCGACGATCAACGGGTCTGCCGGTGCTAGCGTTTAATCAGGGAAATCTTCGTGCCTTCGATACTGATGCCGGCCATCAGTCCCTGTTGGTCGAAGATGAACGCGTACGCGTCGTCTTTCAGCGTCGAGCTGGACAGGTTCTTGGCAACCCCTTCATCCACCACGACCACGGTTGGCCCTACACCGATTTCCCAGCCTTTGGTTTCAGTGATGTATTTCACCGCTTTGTCGGTCATCAGGAAAACCACATAGCCATACGACTGGGCGCCTGCCTGCAATCCCCAGGAGCCGCTGACGGAGTTGTAATAGTCCACGACCTTCGAGCCCTTCATCAACACGCCTTCGCCGTAGCTGCCGCCGAATACCAGGCCGGCCTTGATGATTTTTGGAAAGACCAGTACGGCCTTGGCTTTGTGCGAGATGGTTTCGGAGAAGGGGTTGGTTTTGTAGAGCGTCTGCAACGCTTGCCGGGAGTCGGTATTGAGATCCTCGGCGGTGGCGGCACCTGCAGTGTTCAGGAAACTGGCCGATGCCAATGCTGCAACCGCGAGCAAGGTTGTCAGGAATATCCGTATGGATTGAGTCATGTGCGTACTCCGATAAGGGAGCATTGGATGGCAGCAGCTGTCAGCGCCTGTGTCGAAAGGACTGAACTCACTGAAGGTAATCCGGCGCGCCCTGGTATGTGTGAATTGTAAGCGCCGCTGCTGAAGGAAGCAGGCCTGAGGCCACATCAGTTGCGATGCCATCAATTGTTGTGACCACTGAGTGATGGCAGCGTTCAGCGTCAGCGTTTTGCTGGGGGTTTCGCTTTTACTGTAGGAGCGAGCATGCTCGCGATGCACCTGAGAGCGCCGCGGGGTGCCAGTTGTTCAGCGTTATCGTTGACGACCCTCGTCGGAACGCCGCCCGGAGCATGCTCGCTCCTACAGTGCCCGGACGTCCAGACGTGCACGATGCCCTTCCGTTCTCAGGGTATGCGTGCCTTGGCTATGCCGATTTCGTCACCTCCTGCATCAAAAGGCATCAAGCCTCGTCGCTTCGAGCGGATCACCCTGACAGGTCTTTCCCAGGAGATGACCATGATTCGACTGACCCTGATCGAAGCCCGTGAACTGGCCGAATCGATCCTGTTGCACAACGGTTTTAATCTGGCCCATGCGCAAGCGGTGGCGGCGACGGTAATGGCCGGTGAACGTGATGGCTGTGCCTCTCACGGGTTGTACCGGATTCTTGGCTGTGTCAATTCCCTGCGAGCCGGCAAGGTGTCGGCCAATGCCGAGCCGAGGGTCATCGACCAGGCGCCGTCGATTGCGCGGGTGGATGCCGGTGGCGGCTTTTCGCAGTTGGCGTTTCAGGCGGGGCTCCCCCTGTTGACGGAGAAAACCCGTGCCAACGGGATTGCCGCGTTGGCGATCAACCACTGCGTGCATTTTTCCGCGTTATGGGTGGAGATCGAGCAATTGACGGAAATCGGCCTGGTCGCGCTGGCGTGTAACCCCAGTCATGCCTGGGTGGCGCCAGCCGGGGGGCACTTGCCACTGTTCGGCACTAATCCCATTGCCTTTGGCTGGCCGCGCGGCGGGCGAGAGCCCTTTGTATTCGACTTTGCCACCAGCGCCATCGCTCGCGGCGATATCGAACTGCATCGACGTGCCGGCAAGGCGATCCCCGAAGGGTGGGGAGTGGATGGGCAAGGCCATCCGAGCAGCGATGCGAGCGTGGTGCTCGACAGCGGCGCGATGCTGACGTTCGGCGGGCACAAGGGATCGGCACTCGCGGCGATGGTGGAGTTGATCGCCGGGCCGTTGATTGGTGACCTGACAAGTGCTGAATCACTGGCTTACGACGCGGGCAGCAAGTCATCGCCTTATCATGGCGAACTGATCATCGCTCTGGATCCCCGGCGCTTTTTGGGCGATGCAACCCTGGAGCACCTGGCCAGGGCCGAAGCGTTGTTCCAGGGCATTGAAGGGCAGGGCGCGCGCTTGCCCTCGCAACGACGCTATGAGTCGCGGGCGCGCAGCCTGGTGGAGGGGGTGCAGGTTCCCGAGGCGTTGTACAGGGATTTGAAGGCACTGCTGGATTGAAAAGCAAACGGGCGCCCATGGCGCCCGTTCGGTTTACAGCGACTGGCGCTGGAGGATGCCATCCACCAGGCGATTGAGGCCCAGTGGGTTGGCGTTCTGGAGCGCTTCGGGCAGCAAGGTGTCGGGGCAGTTCTGGTAGCACACCGGGCGCAGGAATCGCTCGATGGCCAGAGTGCCGACAGAGGTGCCACGGGCATCGGAAGTGGCCGGGTACGGGCCGCCATGTACCATCGCATCGCAGACTTCGACGCCGGTAGGGTAGCCATTGAACAGCACACGACCGACTTTCTGCTCCAGCAACGGCAAGACGCCTGTGCAGATTTGCAGGTCGATGGTCTCTGCTATCAACGTGGCGGTCAGTTGACCGTGCAAGCTTTGCAACACTTGCTGCAATTCCCCTGCATCGGCGACTTCAACCAGCACGGTCGTCGGGCCGAATACCTCTTCCTGCAGCAGCGCATCACGCTTGAGCAGCAGGCTGGCGTCGGCCTTGAACAGTTGTGGTCGGGCCTGGTTGCCCAGCTGTTCCTGACCGGCCAGATGGGTCACCCCTGGATGACTGTGCAGTGCCTGCAGGGCTTTTTTATAGCTGGCAAGGGTTCCGGCGTTGAGCATGGTCTGGGGCGGTTGCTCGCTCATCAAACCACTGAGCAGCGCTGTGAAAGCGTCGAATCGCGGTGACGAGATGCCGATGACCAGGCCGGGATTGGTACAGAACTGACCGCAGCCCTGGACCACCGATGCCACCAGCTCACTGGCGATTTTTTCGCCGCGAACTTGCAAGGCTTCGGGCAATACCACGACCGGGTTGATGCTACTCATTTCAGCGAACACCGGAATCGGTTGTGATCTTGCAGCGGCCATATCGCACAGGGCACGGCCGCCCTTGAGTGAGCCGGTGAAACCAACAGCCTGGATCGCCGGATGCTTGACCAGGGTTTCGCCCACGCCAGAACCGTAGATCATGTTGAACACGCCCTTGGGCATGTCCGTCTGCTCGGCAGCGCGAATGATCGCATCAGCCACCCGTTCGGCAGTTGCCATATGTCCACTGTGGGCCTTGAACACCACCGGGCAACCGGCGGCCAGGGCGGCAGCGGTATCGCCACCGGCGGTGGAAAACGCCAGGGGGAAATTGCTCGCGCCGAAAACGGCGACCGGGCCGACACCGATTCGATACTGTCGCAGGTCTACCCGTGGCAGTGGTTGGCGTTCGGGCAAGGCGCGGTCGATGCGCGCACCGTAGAAATCACCGCGACGCAGGACTTGGGCGAACAGGCGCATCTGGCCGCTGGTGCGAGCACGCTCACCCTGGATGCGTGCGCTCGCCAGTGCCGTCTCACGGGTGACCAGGGCGACAAACTCATCGTCCAGCGCGTCCAATTGCGTGGCGATGGCCTCGAGAAATTCCGCACGGCGGATGGCCGGCAGGTTGCGAAAGGCCGGGTAGGCGGCTGCGGCGGCTTGGGCGGCGGCGTGCACTTCTTCTGCGGTGGCTTGCATGAACGAGAAGGGCAGGGCTTCGCCAGTACTTGCGTCATGGCTTCGCAGCGCGATGCTGCCGGCGGCGCTGCGTGTACCGCCGATGTAGTTGTGACCGAGGATCTCAGGCATCTAAAAAGCTCCTGTCAAAAAAGGGGGGTAATTCAACTCCCCTGTAGGGGCGAGCATGCTTGCGAGGCACTCAAGGGCACCGCGTGAATCCAGAATGCACGCGTTATCGTTGACGACCATCGCGAGCGTGCTCGCTCCTATAAGGTTTACGCCAGTGAGTCGGCGCGACGTGGGGTAGTCGCGGTCGGGCCCAGCGCCGCAATCCGCGCAGCAGACTCGGCATCCACCGTGTGCAACGATTTGCCACGGGTTTCCCGGGTCAGCCCGACGGCCACGATGGAGATCAGCGAAGCGCCGACCAGATAGAGCGCGATGGGTGTCGAGCTGTGGTACTTGTTGAGCAGGGTGATCGCGATCAGTGGCGCCAGCGAGCCTGCGAAGATCGGCGCCACCTGGTAGCACAGCGAGAGTGCGGTGTAGCGCACGTGGGTCGGAAACATCTCGGCCATCAGCGCCGAGTAGGGCGCGTAGGTCATCGATTCGATGGCCAGGCCCAGGGTGATGGCCGCCATGATCAGCCAATTGTTGCCAGTGTCCATCATCGGGAAGCCGACGAATCCCCAAAACGCGGTGAGTACTGCACCGACCAGGTAAACCGGTTTGCGCCCGACCAGATCCGACAGATAACCCATCAACGGAATCAGGAAGAAGTGCAGCAAGTGAGCGCCGAACATCAGCAACAAGATCTCTGACGTGTCTTTGTGCACCACCAGCTTCAGATAGGTGATCGAGAACGTCACGACGGTGTAGTAGAGGATGTTCTCGGCAAACCGCGCGCCAATCCCGACCAGCACCGAGCGCCAGTGGTGCCGCAGCACTTCGACCACGCCCAGTTGCTGATGCCTGGTCTGCGCCTGGCGGGCCTGGGCCTCCTTGAAAATCGGTGCGTCATCGACACTGGTGCGTATCCAGTAGCCGATCAGCACCACCACGGCCGAGAACCAGAATGCTACGCGCCAGCCCCAGGCGAGGAATTGCTCCTCGGACAGGTTCGACGACAACAGCAGCAGCGCAACCGTCGCCACCAGGTTGCCGGCCGGTACACCGGCTTGTGGCCAACTGGCCCAGAAGCCTCGTCGGTTGTCCGGGCAGTGCTCGGATACCAGCAAGATCGCACCGCCCCATTCGCCGCCAAAGGCGAAGCCCTGGATCAACCGCAGCAGTACCAGCAATACCGGCGCGGCATAGCCGATCTGGTTGAAGCCGGGCAGGCAGCCCATCAGGAAAGTGGTGATGCCAACCACCACCAGGCTTAATTGCAGCAGGCGCTTGCGGCCGTACTTGTCACCGTAGTGACCGAACACCAGCCCGCCCAGCGGACGGGCGAGAAAGCCCACGGCATACAGCGCAAAGGCTGCGATGATGCCATCGATGGGGCTGTCGGTCTGGCGGAAGAACAACTGGCCGAAGACCAGTGCCGAAGCGGTGCCATAAAGGAAAAATTCATACCATTCGGCAACGGTACCGGCCATGGCGGCGGCCACGACACGTTTGAGTCCCGAGGGAGTGGTTGCGCTAGACGGGTGTTGAGCGTTGGACATGCTGGCGTTTTCCTGTAGATGCGCAAAAACAGGCAGCCGGGACGGGGCCGCGAAGACCCACCCGGCAATCACTCAGAGACCGACGTCCGGCAGGTGCGGACGGTTGGCCAGGGCCTTGGCCATGATCTGCTCGACAAAAACGCGATCGGCTTCCGGCAGGGCCAGGCGTGGCGGACGGGTCAGGGCGCTGCCGCGACCGGCGATGGCTTCGCACAGCTTGATGCACTGCACCAGGTCGGCACGGGCGTCGAGGTGCAGGATCGGCATCAGCCATTCGTAGATCGGCATGGCTTCGGCATAGCGTCCGGCCTTGGCCAGGCGGAAGATGGTTTCGCCTTCTTTGGGGAACACGTTGGACATGCCCGACACCCAGCCTTCAGCGCCCACGGCGAGGCTTTCCAGCACCACGTCGTCGAGGCCGGCGAACAACACGAATCGGTCTCCCACTTCATTGCGAATGTCGATGAAGCGGCGCGTGTCGCCTGAGGAATCCTTGAAGCACACCACGTTGTCGCAGTCGGCGAGGGCTATGAGGATGTCCGGGGTCACGTCGTTTTTGTAGATCGGCGGGTTGTTGTAGACCATCAGCGGCAAGTCGGCGTTTTTCGCCACGTAACGGTAATGCTCGGCGGTTTCGAACGGCTTGGAGCCGTAGACCAGCGCCGGCATCAGCATCACGCCATCGACGCCGACCCGGCGTACCGCGTTGGCAACCTTGGCCGCTTCCACGCTGGTGAACTCGGCTACGCCGCAAATCACCGGTACACGGCCGCCCGAGGCCGCGACCGCGACTTCGGTCACGGCAATTTTTTCGGCGGCGCTCAGCGAGGTGTTTTCGCCTACCGAGCCGCAAACCACCAGTCCTGATACGCCGTCGCGGATCACGTTGGAAATGACCTCATGGGTTTTTTCCAGGTTGATGGAGAAGTCATCGTTGAATTGAGTGGTCACCGCTGGGAACACGCCACTCCAGTTAACACGCTTGCTCATTGTTGCCTCCAGATTGTTTATTGTATTTCGTATACGATATTGAAAATGAAAGAAATCAGCCAGTGGTTTTTTTACGTTTTTCGGGGTTTTTCCTGGCCGTTGGTCGGGCCTTGGGATTGTGCGTTCAGGCACCCGGCCAGGTGTCAGACAGTCGATAGCCTTGTGGCCACGGATCGCTTGGGTCGAGCAGTAATTGATGGGTACCGGTAATCCACGCCCGCCCGGAAATGCACGGATAAATGGCAGGGCGCCCGGCCACTTCCGTCAGCGAGTCAATGCGGCAGTGGAACGCTGAGCCGATGATCGAGCGACCGATAAAT
Source organism: Pseudomonas sp. PSB11 (assembly GCF_014596605.1). NCBI lineage: Bacteria > Pseudomonadati > Pseudomonadota > Gammaproteobacteria > Pseudomonadales > Pseudomonadaceae > Pseudomonas > Pseudomonas sp. PSB11. The sequence continues at coordinate 95,838 of NZ_NOIO01000005.1, read as the reverse complement.
CGATCCCCGACGCCCATCAAGCCTTTGGCCTGCAACACGGCCATCCGCGCCGAGCAGCCAGTGCCGGTAGGCGAGCGGTCGATCTTGCCCGGTTGAATCACCACCGCATTGGTGCCGGTGGCAATGCCCTGTTCATGAACGATGGGCGCGGCGATCTGGCAAAAGGAAATGTGCGACCACTCGGGGTTCAGTGGATGGACAAAGCCCAATTGCTCGTTGGCGGCCCGGGTGATCTTCAACCCAATCGCCACCAGGTCGGCCGCTTCATCGGGGCTGATTGAAAACCCCAGGCCCCGGGCATCGGCGATCACAAAGCTGTCGCCGCCATAGGCGGTATCGACCTTGAGCGTGCCGACACCGTCCACTTCAATGAACGCATCAAGGCGATCGGCGAAGGACGGCACGTTTTTGATTTCCACCCGCTCGACCTTGCCGTCACGGCAATCGGCGACGGCTTCGATCAGGCCGCCGGGGGCTTCGAGCACCAGCCGGGTTTGTGGTTCGGTCATTGGCACGATACCGCTGTCGAGCAACACGGTGGCCACGCACAATGAGTTGGAGCCTGACATTGGCGGCGTGTCTGCCGGCTCCATGATGATCCAGGCCATCTGCGCCCGCGGGTCCTTGGCCGGCACCAACAGATTGACGTGCCGGAACACTCCGCCCCGCGGTTCGTTGAGTACAAAGTTGCGCAGGGTTTCGTCTTTGGCAATCCAGCGCGATTGTTCCCACACCGTGGCGCCGGGCGGTGGTGCGACTCCGCCGACGATGACGTCGCCGACTTCACCTTCGGCGTGGCAACTGACTACATGAATCACTTTCGATGAGCGCATTCTCTGCTCCTTGTGTTGACTGTTCGGGCCTCTTCGCGGGCAAGCCCGCTCCCACAGGGTCTGGTGGTGTATACAAAATCAGCACCCAACCCAGACCACTGTGGGAGCGAGCCTGCTCGCGAAGGGGCCACCGGTTATTTCACCGATTTGAGAAACGCCGCCGTCTCGGCATGCACCGGATTGCCGATCACCTGATCCGGCGAGCCAATCTCATGCACCAGGCCGTTGCGAAAGAACGCCACGCGGTCGGACACGTCCCGCGCGAAGCGGATCTCGTGGGTCACCAGCACCATGGTCATGCCGTCTTCGGCGAGCATGCGCATCGTATCCAGCACTTCGCCGACCAACTGTGGGTCCAGAGCCGAGGTGGCCTCGTCGAACAACATGTAGTCCGGTGACATGGCGAGGGCGCGGGCGATGGCCATGCGTTGTTGCTGACCGCCAGACAGCTTGCCGGGGAAGGTCTTGAGTTTGTCGCCCAGGCCCACGTGGGTCAGCTGCCGTACCGCCAGTTCCTCGGCGCAGGCCTTGCTTTTACCCAGCACTTTGCGCGGCGCCAGCATGACGTTTTCCAGCACAGTCAAATGCGGAAAAGCGTTCCACTGCTGGAACACGATGCCGATCTTCTGCCGCAGGCGGTTCAGGTCGGTGGCGTTGTGATGGACCTCGACGCCGTCGACACGGATGTTGCCTTTCTGGATTGGCTCCAGGCCGTTGATGCACATCAACAAGGTCGATTTGCCAGAACCGGAGCCACCGATGATAGACACCACCTCGCCCTTGCTCACCGTGAGGTTCACACCCTTGACCACTTCGAGATTGCCGAAGGATTTGTGTACGTTATCGATCTCAATCATTTTCTTGCCACCTTCTTTCCAGACGAGCGCCCAGGCGTGCGACCACCAGGCTCATGACGTAGTAGATAAGGCCCGCGATGCACAGCACCACCAACGGTTCCTGAATGCGGGTCACGATGGTTTGCGAGGCGCGCAGCAGTTCGACGATGCCGATCCACATCACCAGCGCGGTGTCTTTCATCACGCCCAGCACCAGGTTCAGCCAGCCGGGAAAGGCCACGCGAGTGGCCATTGGCAGGACGATCCAGCGCAGGTCCTGCAGGAAGCTCAGGCCCAACGAACGACTGGCGCGGCGCACCGTGAACGGCACCGACAGCACGCCGCCGCGCACGATTTCGGTGAAGTACGCGGCGGTGTACACCCCCAGCACAATGCAACCGACGCTGAAGGAGCTGATGTTCAGGCCGACGATGCTTTTGAGTGAGTTGAACAGGACAAACTGGATGAGCAACGGCACGCTGCGAAACACGTCCAGCACCCAGGCCAGTGGCAGGCTGGCCCGTGGGCACAGGGCCCGCAGCAACCCGAACAACAGCCCCGCAACGGAACCGAGAATGATCGCCCAGAACGTCAATTGCAGCGTGACCCAGGCGCCGTTGAGCAGGAACAACAGGTCATTGGAGGAAAACTCGGTGGAAAACATGGACAGCTCCTCAGTAACGGAACAACCGCCAGGCCATCAGCCGGGCTGCCGCGACGATCGCCTTGGCAATCAGGTAATACAGCACGGCTGCGATGGCGAAGTATTCGAAGGTGCGGAAGGTCTTGACGTTGTATTCCTGAGTCACTCCGGTCAGGTCATTGTTAAGGCCGACGATGACCCCCAGCGATGTCATCAGCACCGCCCAGACCATTTGATTGGTGAGCGGATAGAAGACGATTCGTAGCAATTGCGGGACGATGATCATGCGGTAGGTCTGGAAGGCACTCATGCCGAGTGAGCGCGCGGCACGTACCTGGGTGTGGGGCACCGCCTTGAGCCCGCCACGGAAGTTTTCCGCGAGATAACCTGCGTTGTTGAAAGTGATCCCTGCCAGTAGCGCGAGCCAGGAGCTGACATGCAGGCCCAGTGAGCCGAGGCCGAAGTACAGGATGTAAATCTGGAACAGCGACGGCGTGTTGCGGGCAATCGATACCCAGCTGTTGCCGATGCCTCGCAGCAGCGGGTGCCTGGCTTCGCGCATGACCGTCAGGACCAGGGCAATCAGTACACCGAAAATCATCGACAGCGCAGCGGTCTCGAACGTAACCCACGCGCCGGTGAGCATGTCCGGCAAGGCGCGCAGGGCAGTGCGCCATTGGAAGGTGTAGTCAAACATGCGAGCGGTTCTCCATCGGTAAGGCAGGTTGCAACCAGCTCGGCAGACGCCCGCTGGCGGTGGCGGTGCAGGCGGCATCGACACATTCGGCCAGGCTGGCGAAGTGCACGTTGCGCCCCACCAGGCCGGGTGCGTAATGGGCATACTTGCCCGAGTTGGTCATTAAGGTGGTGGCGGCCCGCGGGATCACCGGTTCGCCGAGCATGCACCAGCAGGTATCGGTCACCAGGGTGGCGCCGAAGTTTTCAATGACGTCGATGTACCCGGCGTCACGGGCCTGCTCCAACACCGCACGACCGCAAGTGATGACGAGTACCGCATCGGGGTGTTTGACCCGGTCGCGACACAGCTGTGCCAAGCGGGCGAACTCGCTGAGCGAGAAGTGCGGGTTACCCAGCGAGACCACATCCACGCGGTTGTCCCTGGCGCTGTTGAGCTCACGCCAACTGACCAGCAGGTCCGCCAGGCGGATTGTTGCCACGGGCAGCGGGGTATCCGGCTCCAGCACCTGCGCCGGGTCGAGTGCTTCGGGCGTGACCCCGGCGATGTGGAACAGCGGTGCGGCGGACGTGGTGGCGAACGCCGCGCCGAAGGCTTTCAAGTCGTCCAGGTCTGGCTGGCGTTGTTCCAGGCCGAATATCAGCGGGATCCGGCTGCCCGCGAGTGCGCCGATGTGGTAACCGAGCAAGGGATAGAACGCATCGTCGAGTTCGGCCAGTTCCGGCAATTCAACGCGCAAGCGAGCTTTGCGTGGCACGTCCAGATGGCAGCCGATCAGGGGCGCGCGGCCGGTCAGGGCGATGCAGATATCCAGGTAGTCGGGGTACTTCAGGGTGCGCGCCCCAAGCACGCTGTTGGCGTAGACCACCGCGTTGGATTCGGCCCAGACGATCTGGTCGCCGGCCTTCGGTGCGCTGTCGAGCAAATAGGGCGCACAGGTGAAACTGAGCTGTGCACCCATGGCCATGTAGGCGTCGCCCAAGGCACTGGCCGGCTCGCCGAGCAGTGGGTCGATGCCCAGCTCGCGCCAACGACGCTGGTCTACGGATATTGAATTGAGGGTAGTGGGTATCCGAACCTTCGCGCCCCACTGCACCAGTTGTTGGGCAAAGCGCAGGCTCGCAGGTCCGGTGTAAATGCAACCGTCGATGTGTGCCTGGCTAACATCTATCAGACGCTGGGCACCTTGCAGTTCGGCCAGGCGCAGGACGATTTGCATGGCCATCTGCGCCGCTTTGCCATGCGTGCCGTCAAGCAACGCGTGGTCGAACTCGCTGAGTTCGATTGCTGTGCTGGTATCGCGAGCCTGGGTCGGCGTTTCGGATGGCTGCCAGTTGTCGACGGGGATGTGATCGAACACGGCTAGCCTGGCACTGTCGATTCGGGCAAAGGCCTTGCCGCGCAAGGCGGCGAAGGCCTCGCTGCCGATGCAGAGCACCGGCAGCGAACGCTCGAAAATCATCTGTGCCACCAGCACGCCCAAGGTCAGGATCTCATCGGCCTCGGCCAGTACCAGAGCGGCTGGCGCATGACCGTTGCTGATCAGTTCCATCAGCACACTGCTGCCGGTACACGAACCGCGTCCGCTGGGAATGGCGAGGACTCGACCGCTCAGATATTCGCCGCTGAGGGGATGGTGACGGTCGATGATTTCACCCCGCAAGGGGTCGACTCCGCCCCAGAAGCTCAGCCCGACATCGGCAAACAGCAGGGCGCCCTGGGCAGCGCCCGGGACCAGGCTGCGACCGGTCAGAGAAGTGGGCCTAGGCATGCCGGGCACCTCAGTAGTAGACCTTTGGCACGGTCAGGTCGCTCGGCGAAATCTCGGTGCCGACCCATTTGGTGAACAACTCCTTGTAGCGACCGTTGCGCACCTGCTGGTTGACGAACAGGTTGAGGTAATTGAGCAGGCCGTACTCGTTGCGCTTGGTACCCAGGGAGACATAGTCGATGGTGTAGGGCGCGTTCCCGGCGATCTTCAGGTTTTTGTATTTACCCGACTTGATCGTTGCGGCGGCGACGGTATTGGTGACCACCGTGGCGTCGATATGACCCTGGGCCACCGCCAGCAGCGTGTCGTTTTGTGACTGGTAGGCACGGAAGGTACCGGTGCCCCATTTCTTCACATCGTTCTCCAGGGCAATGGCTTCATAGGTGCCACTGGTGTTGCCCAGTGCCTTGCCCTTGATGTCGTCGAAACTGTTGATGCCGGTGTTGTCGCGGGTCAGGACGACCATCTGGAAGGCGAAGTACGGCACGGTGAGGCCGACGGTCTTGGCCCGCTCAAGGGTGTCGGAGGTCGAGGCGACAATCACGTCGGCCCGCCCGGATATCAGTGCCGGAATGCGGTCCGGGAAGGGGGTTTCGACCACTTCGGCCTCGACCCCGAGGACCTTTGCCAGGTCGGTGCAATAGTCCACGTCGAAACCCGCCGGGGCGTTGCTGGCATCTCGAAAACCCATGGGCGGGAAGTCCAGGGTTACGGCACAGCGCAGCTTGCCGGAACCGATGATGTCGTCGAGTTTGTCAGCCTGTGCGGTGGCAATGAAGGTGGTACTGAGGACAGCGCTGAGGGCTACGGTAAATGCGCGGGTTTTCATAGAGGCCTCGTTGTCGGAAGTGTTGTTAGATATCGTATTGGGGATTTCGTATACGATATTAACAATAGCAACGGTTGTGCCGATTTGCCTTTTTACCGGCAAATATTTTCCAGCCCTTGAGTCAGGGCGGTTTAGAAGTCGGGAGCAGGGCAGCGGCGTCGTGCCGCCGGGCAGGCAGGTGTTACAGAAGGGAGCACCCTGTGTGCGAGGCGCCCCTTAAAGGAACATGTCAACGACCACGATCGCGGAACTGGCTGGGCGAAAGGCTGGTAAGGGCACGGAACTGGCGGCTGAACGCACTGTGGTCGGTATAGCCGCAGCGCAGTGCGATTTCGGTGATGGGCAGGTCGGTGTCCAGCAACAACCGCGTACCTTCTTCGAGCCGGGACTTGTGGATCATCTGCCGTGGGGTGAGTTGGAACACCCGTTTGCAATGGCGTTCGAGTTGCGCAACCGAAAAGCCCGCGATTGCCGTCAGTTCGGCAAGGCTGATAGGTCGAGCAAAATGACGACGGATGTGCGCATCCACCGCTGCCAGTTTCTGGAACGCCGGGTGGTTGGACTGGGGCAATTGCAGGTCACGGGAAATGCCGGCCAGGCCGACGATCCGCCCATGTTCATCGCGCAGCGCGAGTTTATGGGTCAGGCACCAGACCGGCTGGTTACCGAAATACAGGTGCAGTTCGAGCTGGTCGACCAATTCGCGTCCGGTGCTCAACACCCGCCGATCCTGCTCGGTGTAAATCGGGCCAAAGCGCTCCGGGAAGACACGGTCTGCTGTCAGCCCCAACAGTTGGTCACTGTGCTTGAAGCTACAGCGTCGGACCAGGGTCTGGTTGACGAAAACGTAACGGGCCTCGCAGTCCTTGATGAAAAACACCACGTCCGTCAGGGTATCGAGCAGCGTCGCGATGGCCTGCAAACTGTTCAGCAGCGTCGGCAGGTCGCAGGGTTTGAAATGATTGAGTGAGGGGAACATATCAACAGGGGCCTGGTGGCGACTACCGGGACTATAAAGACTCGGCAGCGCCCCCGAAACCCCGAAGCGAGCGTTTACACCGGTGGCGTGTCATCCAGGCACATCAGGGTTTCGACGCGCGCCGGGTTGAACGGCGGCCGGGGCGCCGTGGGTTGCCAGTCGAACAGATACTGCAAGGCACCGCCACACACCCGGCCCTGGCAGGCGCCCATGCCGCAGCGGCTGGCCAGTTTGGCCTCGCGCCAGCCAACGTGTCCGGATAGCACCGAGTAGGGTACGTCTTCGCAACGACAGACCAGCGTGTCGGGTTGCGCCAGCGACTTGAGCTGCGGGTCGAGGCTGAAGGCGCTGTTCAACGCCTTGGCGAAACCCTGCCAACGTGCGCGACTTGGCCACAAATCCCGTGCTGCCGCGGTGTTACCCACCGCCACGTGCCCGGCGATTGTCCCTTCGACCAGCGCCAGCTCACTGCCGCCGAAACCGGTGCATTCGCCAGCGGCGTAGTGGCCGGTACGGCTCGTGGTTTGCCAGGCATCCACGGCAAGCGCCGAGCCATCGAGCGCGCAGCCCAAGGCCTGACCGAGTTGGGTGTTGGGAATCAGGCCGAAACCACAGGCCAGGCGATCACACGCCAATTCAACGATTTTGCCCTGATGCCGCAATCGCACAGCTTCCAGCCGTTCGTTGCCCAAGGCCGCCACGACGTGGGTGCCAGTGCAGTAATGGCGGTCGAGCAGACTGAGAGATTGCACCAGCTTGCCCGGCCAGCGCGGCAGCTGCAGGGCGAATCCTGCGACCGCGACCGCAGAGGCCTGCTCGGCGATGCGCAGCACCTGGGCACCGTTGTGTTTCGCAGTGGCCGCGCTGGCCAGTAGCAACGGCCCGCTGCCGGCGATCACCACACGCTCGTCCTGCACGGGCAGGCCACCCTTGATCAGCGCCTGAAGCCCGCCCGCGCCGGTCACTCCTGGCAGCGTCCAGCCGGGGAAGGGCAGCAGCAATTCACGGGCACCGGTACATAGAATCAGTTTGTCATAGCCGATCAACCAGCCTCGGTCGGCGTCTTCCACCAGCAATTGCTTGGCACCAGCGAGGGCAATTACACGGGTGCCGGCATGGTGGCGGATATTGCTGTTGGCCTGCAGGCGCTCGCGCATCTGCCGTGCCTGATTCGGCAGGCTGGCCTGTGGCCCGTCGCGCCAGATCTGGCCGCCCGGCAGCGGGTTGTCGTCGAGCACCACAATGTGTGCACCAGTGGACGCAGCGGCGAGGGCGGCACTCATGCCCGCGGGGCCGGCGCCGATGATCAGCAGGTCGGCGTATTCGTTCATGGTCGAGTCTGCACTTGCATGCCTTGCTGGCATAGCGTCTGACAGGCCAGGGCGCGGCGACCGTCAATGGTCACCCGGCATTCGTGGCAGATACCCATGCCGCACATCGGCGCGCGCCGTTGACCGCTGACTGAAGTGCGACTGCAACCGTCACCGGCCAGTGCCAGTGCCGCAGCCACCGTCGTGCCCGCGGCCACCTTCAGCGCGCGGCCATCCATGATCAAATCAAGCATAGGCGGCCTCTTCAAGAAAACGTTGCGGCAGATAGGGTTGTACCGCCAGAGGCGGCGTCTCGTTGAACAATTGCGCGACCAGTAAGTCGGCAGTCCCGGGCGCCGTGGTGACCCCCAGTCCTTCGTGCCCGACCGCCAGCCACAGGCCTTTGCGTTTGGGGTGCTGGCCAATCAGCGGCAGGCCGTCCGGACTGGCGGCGCGAAAACCGGTCCAGGCGCGGATACCGTTGAGTTGAGCCAGGCCCGGCATGTATTCGGTGGCGCGCTTGAGCATTTTCGCGAGCATCCAACCTTCGACCTGCGGGTCGGTGGTGCCGAATTGTCGCGAAGCACCAATGAACAATTGCCCGGTGGGGCGGGGCTGAATGTTGCAGGCGGTCGACGGTCCCGTCGCGTTGTGGGCGCTGGTGACGTAACCCAGCTCTACCAGCGTGTGGGTGACCTTGCCGGGGTAGCGGTCGGTGATCAGCAGGTGGCCCTTCTTCGGTTCGATCGGCAACTCGGGGCACAGGTCATTGGCCTGGATGCCGTTGGCCAAAATGACCGCTTCAGCGTTCAACCACTGGCCATCATCGAGTCGCACGCGGTTGCCATCGACCTCGCTGACCCGTGCCCGCCGTTGTTCGATGCCCGGCGTGTCGAGCATCCAGTTGGCGGTCGCCGGGGCATAGAGAATGCCGTCGCCGTTGATCAACAAACCACCCTCCAGGCCATCGCGTAACTCCGGCTCGCGGGCATGCAAGGCGTTGCGGGTGATCAGCTCGCAGGTAACGCCCCGGGCTTGAAGGTTCATGTGTTTGCTTTGGGCCACGGCCATTTCCTCGGCATTGGCCGCCAGCCACAGTGTGCCATTGCTGCGATAAGCGCAGCTATTGGGCAGTTGCGGGGCCTGTTCGCGCCAGCGTTGCACTGAGTATTGGCTCAGGGCCAGTTCGGCAGGGTTGTCATCGAGCACCAGCAAGTGGCCCATGCCGGCGGCTGTCGCGCCGTGCAGGCCAGCGTCCAGTACCAGCACACGCAAGCCGCGCCGGGCCAGCGCCTGGGCACAAGCGGCGCCGATGATACCTGCACCGATCACGATCACATCGGCCACCAGGCCTTGGTTCATGGGCGAATGCCCCAGGCGAACGGGTCGGCCTGTTCAATGATCAGGCTGGCTTCGGCACTGATATGAGCGCGGCCGCGAATGGTCGGTACGATGCGCTCGCCATGACGTTCGTAGGAGCCCTCGAACTCGCTGCCGATCACGCTGGCCTGCCGCCAGATCTGACCCGGTTGCAATTTGCCGTCGGCCGCCAGGCACGCCAACTTGGCACTGGTGCCGGTGCCGCAGGGCGAACGGTCGTAGGCCTTGCCGGGACAGAGCACAAAGTTGCGGCTGTCGGCCTGGGCGTCATCGGCGAACAGTTCGACGTGGTCGATCAACCCGCCGTCTTCACCGCGTATCCCCTGAATGTCCAGTGCTTGCTGCACGGCGTAGGTGTAAGCGGTCAACGCCTCCAGGTTGTCACTGTCGATTGGCAGGCCATGTTCGGCGATCAGGAAAAACCAATTGCCCCCCCAGGCGATATCGCCAACCACCTGGCCGATCCCCGGCACCTGCAAGGCTACGGCTTTGCGATAACGATAGGCCGGCACGTTGCGCACGCTGACGGAGAAGTCGTCGTGCAAGGTGGCCTGCACGGTGCCGACCGGTGTTTCGATGCTGTGCACGCCCGGACCGATCTTGCCCAGGTGTGCCAGCGACGCCACCAGGCCAATGGTCCCGTGGCCACACATGCCGAGGTAGCCGGTATTGTTGAAGAAAATCACTCCGGCGCAGGCAGCGGGGTCGACCGGTTCACACAACAATGCGCCAACCAGCACGTCGCTGCCCCGTGGTTCGAGTACGCAGGCGGCGCGCCATTGATCATGGTGTTCAGCCAGCCGCCGAAGCCGTTCGGCCATGCTGCCGGTACCCAGGTCGGGAAAACCGCCGGTCACCAGGCGGGTGGGTTCGCCGCCGGTGTGGGAGTCGATCACGGTGATGCGTTTCATGACAGGGCCACGTCCGTTCAGTTGAGTGAACGCAAGAGTGGCCCGTCGAGGGCTTGGCGGCTTGATGGTTTTATCCTGCACCGATGACGAAATCGGCACAATCAAGCAGACGGTCAATGGTGGTGGGGCAGGTGCTCGAACAACGTTTTGCAGACCCCGGCGATGTGTTCGTCGAGCAACTTCACGGCCCGGTCGACGTCACCGGCGCGACAGGCTTCGACGATCTCCCGGTGCTCGTGGTCGGCACGTTCCTTCCCGGAGGAGAGGCTCATCTGCATCCGCAGATAACGTTCCAGTTTGTCGTTGACCGAACGGATCAGGCCCACCAGAAACGGGCGTTGCGCCGGCTCGTAGAGACAGGCGTGAAGTTCCCAGTTGAGCTCAGCCCAGCGTCCCACGTCATCTTCGCCGATGAACTCCTGGCAGATGCGTTCGGCGCGGGCGAATGTGTCTTCGGTCATGTTGGGAATGGCCAGACGCAGCACCTTGTCTTCAAGCAACATGCGCACTTCGAACATCTGTGCCAGTTCGGCATCCGACACCCGCGTGACCATTGCCCCGCGATTGCGCTGGAACATCACCAGGCCTTCGGCTTCCAGACGCTTGAGGGCCTCGCGGACCGGGATCTTGCTGACGTTGAACTGCCGGGCGATGTCGTCCTGGCGAATAGGCTCGTCTTCGGCGAAGTGCCCCGCGACGATGGCGTCACGCAGATGGCGAGTGATGATTTCCGATGTCGAAGGCGCATTGCCCAAGTCGGGAGCGTTGAATTTGGGTGAGTTCACGGCGGCGGTCGTTCGGATTGAGTTAGAGATATGGTATACGAATTTTGCGCCGAAACTCACTGGCCTGTGCCTTGACGTAGTTCGCATGACTTACCTGTACACACATTTCACGCGGCCGAATGCCGGGGCGCGGACATCAGTACTGATCTACAACGACGTACGTGTGCTAACGCAGACCGGTGAGGGTGGGGAATTAACGTTTTGGCAGGTACATCCGGAGCGCGTGCAAAGTCCTGTAGGCGTCAGCGGTGCGGCGATCCGGTTGGCCGCGAAGAACGGTAACGCGGTGCAACAGGTACACCGCAGCGTCTGGTTCGCCGGCAAATCAGATCGCCGCACAGCGTGCCCAGACAAGGGGAAGGTGGGGGCGCCGTGACGTAGCGACCCCGCCAGGTGAATCAAAGCTTCGGTAGCTGCCCGATGCGGCTCATCATCTCGGTCACGATTTGCAGGTCAAGCAGGAATTGCTCGGTGGTCTTGAACTCGTTGTCGTTGTGACCGGTGTATTTGACGTCCGGCATGGCCAGGCCGAATTGCACGCCGTTGGGCAGTTCGTGCACTGAGGTGGCGCCGGCGGAGGTACCGAACTTGTGCTCCATGCCGAGGTTTTCGCTGGCCACGGCGAGCAGGGCCTTGACCCATTCACCCTCGGGATTGCGGTACATCGGTTCGGCGATGGAGTAGTCGAAGGCTGGTGCGATGTTGCTCTGTTTGCTCCAGGCATCCAGTTTTGTGGCGATTTCAGACTTCAGTACTTCCGGGGACTTGCCCTTCGGTACTCGCAGGTTGACCGCAAGCTTGAAGGTTTTGTCATCCATCCCGACATAAGTCAGGGAGGTGGTCAGCGGACCCATGAACTCATCGGCGAAACCCAGTGCCAATTTGCCCCCCAGGTAATCCAGCCCCCAGTTGTCGGCGGCATAGCGGGCGGCGTCGGTGATGTGGTTGTGCTTGAGCGCGACCTTGCCGTCGAGGCTGTTGATGAAGTCCAGCATCCGCGCCACCGGGTTGACGCCAGACTCGGGTTCGGAGGAGTGGGCGGACACACCGGTGACGGTCAGCATGACGTCGTTGCCGACCACCTTGGCGGCGACGTCAAAGTTGCCACCATTGCGCATGGCGTACTCTGTACCGGCCTTCTGCAGGCTGGCCGCCAGTTCCGCGGGATTGTCCGTCACCAGGGTGGCGACCGAGGTCGACGGAATCTGGTTGGTCGCCAGGCCGCCGGTCATCGCGGTGATTTCAGCGCCCTTGCCTTGAGCCTTGCGCTTGGCGAAGCTGGCCATGACCGTGCCGTAGCCTTTCTCGGCAATCACCACCGGGTAGCCGCCATCCAGTGCCAGGTTGTAGTTCGGCGTCGGGTTGCGTTCGAAATAATAGGGGATGGCGTCGCCCGTGGTTTCTTCGGTGGTGTCTACCAGCAGCTTGAAGTTCCTGGCCAGCGGCAGTTTCTCTTCCTTGATGACCTTCATGGCGTAGAGCGTGACCACGATGCCGTTCTTGTCATCTTCCGTACCCCGGCCATACATGCGATCGCCCACCTGGGTGACCTTGAACGGATCGAGACGGGTGCCATCCTGCAGTACCCAATGCTCTGGCGTCACCGGCACCACGTCGGCATGGGCGTGAATGCCGACGACTTCATCACCAGCGCCTTCCAGGGAAATTTCATAAACGCGGTTGTCGATGTTGCGAAAGCTCAGGTTGAACCCCTGGGCCAGGCTCTTGATCTTCTCGGCGATCTTGATGAATTCGGGATTGTCGTGCTGGGCAACGCCGTCCACGCGCACGGTCGGGATGGCCACCAGTTCACGCAGGGTTTGCGTAGCCGCGCTGCCGTATTTCACCCGTGTGTAGAGGCCAAGCAGGCGATAGATCTGGTTTTGCTGCTCAGGGGACAGTGTCTTGTTATCGAGGAAGGCACTGATGGCCGTGCCAAGATCATCAGTCTTGGCGATATCGCGCTTGGCCAGGCTTGTCAGGAACTGGCGGAAATCCTTGACCGAGGTATCGCTGAACGTCTTGAGGATGACCGCATTCTGTTGCGGGGTGATGTTGGCATGTGCAGCGCTGGTGAACGACGACAGGCTGGCGACCATCAGGGTAGCTGCGGCCAGGTGCTTGAGTGAAAAGTCCATTGCTGGGGGCATTCCTTTGCAGGCGGTTTGTAGGAAATATCTGATCGTATGATCAGAAACATCCGCAAGCTAACACTGCGAGGGAGAGGTGGGCAGCCCCCGAAGTGGGATCTGTCGCACAGAAATGCAAAAGCGGCGCAGATATGAAAAACGCGCATGACGAACCGCCATCGCCCGCGAGTCGGTTCCTACAGGGCCGTTTTTGTCCCACGTTTGCTGGTGCCTGCAGGCTTGCGCTTGGCCGGCTTGCGTTTGTTTTTCCAAGGCGTTGCACCGCGCCCGGCAGGGCTGGCCGGACCGCTGATGGTGAGGCTCAGGCCGGCGCAGCGACTGACTTGCTTGCTCATCCAGGCAGCCTGTTTGGTGACGAACTCGTCCAGGCTCATTTCGCCGCTCTGCACCATGTCCAGGGCCTGCTCCCAGATGGCGGTGGTGCCCGGGTCGGCAATGGCCCGCGGTACCGCATCGATCAGGCTGAAAGCGGCCGGGGTCGCGGCAAGCGCCTTGCCGTTCTTGATCAGGTAACCACGGTCGAGCAGGCCCTGGATGATCGAGGCTCGAGTCGCTTCGGTGCCGATGCCGGTGGTGTCCTTGAGTTTTTGCTTGAGCAATGGATCTTCCACCAGTTTGGCGACGTTTTTCATGGCCTTGATCAGGTCGCCTTCGGTGAAGGGTTTGGGCGGTTGTGTCCAGAGGTCCTTGAGTTGCACGTCAGCCACCGCGCAATCAATGCCTTCCCTGAGGTTGGGCAGGGTTTGCGGGGCGGGTGCTTCGCGGCCCTTGGCGGGTGCAAGGGCTTCGGGCAGGGCGCGTTTCCAGCCAGGTTCGACGATTTGCTTGCCGACCGCACGCAAGGCCTCGCCAGCGCAATCGAAGTCGGCCTGGGTGCGGTCGAACTCGTGGTTGGGCAGGAACTGCGCCAGGTAACGGGCGCGGATCAAGGTGTAGACCGCGCGTTGCTTGCCTGCCAGGCGATCGAGGTTTTTTGCCGCGGCGGTGGGAATGATGCCGTGGTGCGCGCTGACCTTGGCATCGTTCCAGGCCCGTGAGCGACGCTGGGGCTCCAAATAATCGTGCAAGGCATTCAGTGCCGGGTCGGCCTGGCGTAGCGCCGCCAGGATGCCCGGTGCTTCGCTGTGCTGGCTGAGTGGCAAGTAGCCGCAGTCGCTGCGCGGGTAGGTGATGACCTTGTGGGTTTCGTAGAGCGCCTGGGCGATGTCGAGGGTTTCCTGGGCACCGAGCCCGAGCTTTTTCGAGCAGACTTCCTGCAAGGTGCCGAGGTCGAATGGCAGCGGCGCCACTTCGCGCATCCGTTCGGTGCGCAGCTTGATGACCCTGGCGCTTGCGGCGGCAAGCATGGCCGCTGCCGCTCGTTGCGCCAGCGCCTGATTCAGGCAGCGATCCTGGTCGTCGCACACCTCGGAGGCGGCCCGCCATTGTGCGGTGAAGGTGGTGCCGTCGTGCAGCAACTGCACCTCGACAGCCCAGTAGGGCACGGGCACGAAGGCGGCGATGCTGCGGTCGCGATCCACGACCAGGCGCAAGGTAGGCGTCTGCACCCGGCCGACTGGCAGCACGCCCTGATACCCGGACTGGCGTCCCAGCAAGGTGAATAGCCGACTCATGTTCATGCCGATCAGCCAGTCGGCCCGGGAGCGCCCCAGCGCCGAATGGTAAAGACTGAAGGTCTGAGCACCGGGCTTGAGGGCGGCGAGGGCCTTGCGGATCGAGGCATCGTCCAGCGCCGACAGCCACAATCTCTGGATCGGGCCGCGATAGCGGCAATGCTCCACCAGTTCCCTGGCGATCATCTCGCCCTCGCGGTCGGCGTCGGTGGCGATGACCAGGTCGCGTGCTTCGCCGAGCAGGCGCTTGACCACCTTGTATTGGCTGGCCGAGCGCGGCTTGACGGTCATCTTCCATTTGTCGGGAATGATCGGCAGGTCTGCCAGTACCCAGCGCTTGTAGCGCGCGTCATAGGCATCCGGGGGCGCGGTTTCCAGCAGGTGGCCGATGCACCAGGTCACTGTGACGTCCGTTCCCAGCCAGCAGCCGTCGCCACGTCGCCGCGCGCCGAGCACGGCCGCAATGTCTTTGGCCTGGGAAGGTTTTTCACAGAGGTAAAGCCGCATAACCACCATCGTCGATCAATGTGCGCAAGTGCACAGGATGGCGTGAGCGGCGCGCGAGAGCAATCTTTATCTGTATGGATGTACAGTTTTTGCGTTGCGTCTGGTTGCGCAGGCCGTTTGGCTGTGAGGCCATCGTTATCGGGGAATCTGAGTTATACCTGATAAATCGTAGTCTCAGGTTTTGGGGTCGCTGCACGGCCCATCGCGGGCAAGCCACGCTCCTGCAGGTCAACTTCTGTCATGAGGATTGTTTTCCATGAAAAGCTCCGGTCCCAGCCCTGTCATCACCATCGCCGAGCAGCCAGGCTGCCTGTTGGTGAAGTTCCACGGTATCCAGGTGGCTGCGTCTTCACGTGCGCTGGTGCTATTGGAGGCCAATTACCCTCCGGTGTACTACGTCCCGCGAGAAGATATCGACGAGAAATATTTCGCCCGCACCGACCACACCAGCTATTGCCCCTACAAGGGCGATGCCAGCTATTTCAGTTTGCAGGTGCCGGGGCATGAAGGGGCTAATGCGGTGTGGAGTTACGAGAATCCGAAAGTCTCGGTTGCACAGATACGCGAATACATGGCGTTTTATCCGGACCAGGTGAAGTTCGAGCTCGTTGAACTCGACGAGTGAGTCGCCATTGCCATTAAAAGATCTCAGCCTGCGGCAGCTCCTACAGGGGAACGCATTCCAGGGTAGGAGCTGCCGCAGGCTGCGATGTTTTGATTTTCAATCAGTTCTTATCCAGATCGACGTTACGTGTCTCACGCAGGCACAACATCCCCACTACCAGGCTCACCCCGGTGATCAGCACCGGGTACCACAGCCCGTAGAAGATGTCGCCGGTGTACACCACCAGGGCAAATGACACGGTCGGCAGGAAGCCGCCGAACCAGCCATTACCGATGTGGTAGGGCAGGGACATCGAGGTGTAGCGGATACGGGTCGGGAACAGTTCGACCATCAGCGCCGCCAGCGGTCCGTAGCACATGGCGGAGATGATGATCAGCGCGACAATCAGGGCCACGATCATTGGTTTGTTGATCTGCTGCATGTCGGCCTGTTGCGGGTAACCCGCCAGGGTCACCGCGCCCCGCAGGGCGGCTTCGTCGAAACCGTCGATCTTCATGTCACCGACGCTGACCTGCACACCGCTGCCGGCCGGGGCTGCTGCGCTCTGGTACGGCAGGCCTTGCTTGACCAGGAAGGTCTTGACCTTGTCGCATGGACTGTCGAATTTCGCCTTGCCTACCGGGTCGAACTGGAAGGTGCAGGTGGCCGGGTCCGCGAGCACGGTAATCGGCGCCTGGCGGCTGGCCTGGTCGATGGCCGGGTTGGCGTAGTGGGCCAGGGTCTTGAAGATCGGAAAGTACAACGCGGTGGCCAGCAGCAGGCCAAGCATCAGCACGGGTTTGCGCCCGACCTTGTCCGATAGCCAGCCAAAGAAAATGAAGAAAGGTGCGCCGATGGTCACACTGACGATCAGCAAGCCGTTGGCCACCGCGGGGTCCATTTTCAGGAACTGGGTGAGGAAGAACAGCACATAGAACTGCGCAGCATAGAAGGTCACCGCTTGTCCGGCGTTGATGCTGAACAGGGCGATCAATACCACCTTGAGGTTTTCCCACTTGCCGAAGGAATCGCGGATCGGCGATTTGCAGAGTTTGCCTTCCTCTTTCATTTTCACGAACGCAGGCGACTCGTGCAGGCTCAGGCGAATCCAGGTCGAGATGCCCAGCAGAATGATCGAAAACAGAAACGGAATGCGCCAGCCCCAGACTTCGAATTGATCGCCCGTGAAATAGCGGCAACCCAGTACTACCAGCAGCGACAGCAACAGGCCGAGGGTGGCGGTCGATTGAATCCAGCTGGTGTGGAACCCGCGCTTGCCGATCGGCGCGTGCTCTGCCACGTAGGTCGCTGCACCGCCGTATTCCCCACCCAGCGCCAGGCCCTGGAGCATGCGCAGCACCACGAGGATGATCGGCGCGGCAATGCCGATGCTCGCGTAATTGGGCAGCAAGCCGACGCAGAAGGTTGCCAGGCCCATCAGCACGATGGTGGCGAGGAAGGTGTATTTGCGCCCGATCATGTCCCCCAACCGGCCGAACACCAGGGCGCCGAATGGCCTGACAATGAAGCCGGCGGCGAACGCCATCAAGGCAAAGATAAACGCCGTGGTGTCGTTGACCCCGGCGAAGAACTGTTTGCTGATCACCGCCGCGAGGGCGCCGTAGAGGAAAAAGTCATACCACTCGAAAACCGTCCCGAGCGACGAGGCGAAGATGACTTTCTGGGTTTCCTGGCTGGTGCCCGCGCTGCGCACGGCTTCCAGGGGCTGAACGTGTTCTGACATATCGGTATCCCTCACAGTGATTGTTTTTGTTGTTCCACTGTCGGCGCTTTCCTTGTGGGCGGGCGCCGCGTTTATCCATAAATCGGGTGTACCCGTCACCCGTAGGAGCGAGCAGGGTTCAGGGGTGTGTGGCCAGTTCCTTTGTCGGGGTGATGCTCCTTGTGTCAGGGTCAAGAATGAGTTGCGCAGCCTTCTCCGCGATCATCAGCGTAGGCGAGCAGGTGTTGCCCGAGGTGATGCGCGGCATGATTGAGGCATCGGCGATGCGCAGGCCGGGGATGCCGTGCACGCGCAGTTCGGCATCGACCACCGCGTCCGCGTCGTTGCCCATGCGGCAGGTGCCGACCGGATGGAAAATCGTCGTGCCGATCCGCGCGGCGGCTTCATGCAGCTGTTCCTCGCTCTGCAGGCTGTCGCCGGGCAGGTACTCGACCGGTTTGAACGCCCTCAGGGCCGGCGCGGCAACGATGCGCCGGGTCAGGCGGATGGCATCGGCGGCGACCCGCAAGTCTTCCGGGTGGCTCAGGTAATTGGGCTGGATCAGCGGCGCTTGTTGTGGATCGGCAGAGCGGATCTGCACCGTGCCGCGGCTTTGCGGACGCAGATCGCAAACCGATGCGGTAAAAGCCGGGAAGGCATGCAACGGCTCACCAAAGCGCTCCAGCGACAGCGGCTGCACGTGGTACTCGAGGTTGGCCGAGGTTTGCTCGGGCCCTGAACGCGCAAAGGCCCCCAACTGACTCGGCGCCATCGACAACGGACCGCTGCGGTCATACAGATAACGCAGGCCCATGCCCATCTTGCCCCACAGGCTGCCGGCGATTTGATTGAGCGTTCGGGCATTCTCCAGCTTGTAGATCAGCCGCAGTTGCAGGTGGTCCTGCAAGTTGCCGCCAACGCCGGACAGTTCATGGACTACACCGATGCCCAGGCGCTGCAGCAGTGGGCGAGGGCCGATGCCGGAACGCTGCAGGATGCTCGGTGAACCGACGGAACCGGCGCACAGGACGATTTCCTTGCGCGCCTTGAAAGTCTTGGCCTGGCCCTGCCAGCGGGCGCTGACCGCCGAAGCACGAGCGTTTTCCAGCATTACGCGGTCGACCTCGACACCGGTCAGCACCGTCAGGTTGGGGCGCTGGCGGATCGGTTTGAGAAAGGCCTTGGCCGCATTCCAGCGTATGCCAGCCTTCTGGTTGACCTGGAAATAGCCGCAACCTTCGTTATCGCCCTGGTTGAAGTCGTCGATGCTGGCGATGCCGCTTTGTTCGGCGGCGCTGCGAAAAGCATCCAGAATCGGCCAGGACAGGCGCTGGCGTTCGACCCGCCAGTCGCCGCTGGCGCCGTGAAACGTTGACTCGCCGGCAAAATGGTTTTCGCTCTTCTTGAACAACGGCAGCACGTCTTGCCAACGCCAGCCAGGGTTGCCGTCGGCCGCCCAGCCGTCGTAGTCACCGGCCTGGCCGCGCATGTAGATCATGCCGTTGATCGACGAACAGCCGCCCAGTACCTTGCCGCGTGGGTAACTCAGGGTACGACCTTGCAAGCCCGGTTGCGCCTCGGTCTTGAAGCACCAGTCGGTTCGCGGATTGCCAATGCAGAACAGGTAGCCCACCGGGATGTGGATCCAGGCGTAATTGTCGCGACCGCCGGCTTCGAGCAGCAGCACGCGGTATTGCGGGTTGGCCGACAGGCGATTGGCCAGTAAACAACCGGCCGGCCCGGCCCCGACCACGATGTAGTCGTATTCATCAAGGGAAGCGTGCATCCCTGACCTCGCTTGTTGTTCTTGTTGGGGTTCATCCTAGTTGTTAGCTTTCGTTAAAAGAATGTTAGTTTTTACCCAGCTACTGTTCGTTTTTAAACAACGCTGACCAAGGGATGGACGATGTTCGACTGGAATGACCTGCGGTTCTTTCTCGAGCTACAGCGAAGCGGGCGTTTGCTCACGGCTGCGCGCCGTTTGAACACCACCCATGCCACCGTGGCGCGGCACATCGAGGCCATTGAAAAGAGCCTGGGCACCGCACTGTTCGTGCAGCATGCCCAGGGATATGAGCTGACGCCGGCGGGCGAAGCATTGCTCAAGCACGCCGAGGCGATGGAGAACGTCGCGCTGCTGGCGCAAGAAGAAATCACCCAGTCCACGGCGCCGCTGGGCAAGATCCGGGTGGGGGTGACGGAAGGGCTGGGCATCATGTTCCTTGCCAGCCGCATGAACGGACTGTTCGAGCGCTACCCCGGACTGGAAGTGGAACTGGTGGCGGTGCCGCGTTTTGTCAGCATCCTCAACCGCGAGGCGGAAATCAGCATCCACCTGGAGCGCCCGGCCGCCGACATGCTGGTCACGCGCAAACTGGCGGACTATCGCCTGGCGCTCTACGCCAGCCAGGACTACCTCGACCGCTCCCCGGCGCTGCGAAATCGTGAAGACCTGGGGCGCCATGCCTGGATCGGCTACGTCGACGATTTGCTGTTCAGCCAGGAATTGATGTTCCTCAACAGCTTTTGCCGCAACCCGCAGGTGGTGTTCCACAGCACCAGCGTCATCGCCCAGCAACAGGCCGCGCGCGCAGGTCTTGGGATCGCCGTGCTGCCGTGCTACATGGCCAGTGCCGATCCTGGCCTTGTGCCGTTGTTCCCCCAGGAGAGCATTCTGCGCAGCTACTGGATCAGTACCCGTCGCGAGTTGCACAAGTCGGTGCGGTTGCGGGTGATGTGGGATTACGTGGTGGAGTTGTGTGAGCGTGAGCAGGAGCTGCTGCTGGGGCCCAATCCCCTTGTGATTTAACGGTGCCTCGGATTCCTTTGTAGGAGCTGCCGCAGGCTGCGATCTTTTGGTCTTAAAAACAAAATCAAAAGATCGCAGCCTGCGGCAACTCCTACACGGCAACGTGTTTCAGGGGAGGATTTCAAACGCCGTACTGGCCAACCGCTCGCCATTCACTAACACATGCACCGCATGCCTGCCCGCGTAATGCCGGCGGGTGGTCAGTTCCTTGATGTGCTGGCCGCGGGTGATCGGTTGTGTGGCGTTGCCTGGTAGCGTCAGGGCCTTGAGCTTGAAGACCTTGGCCGAGGTGCTGCCATTGGCCTTGACGTAGTCGATGGCGTAATCGATCACCAGGCGCTGGCTGTTGTGTACCGTGGACTTGACCGCAAAGGACAGGGTGATTTTTTCGCCGAGCCCGATCACCGGCGGATTGACCTGCACATCGATGATCTGGACCTCAGGTTTGCCCCCCGCGCCAATGATCGCCAAGGCGCGCAGGTTGCCTTGTTTGATCAGGCTGCGCAGGGCATGCCTGGCGATCCATGCGGTGTGCGGGTTGTCCAGCGACCAACCCTCGATCAGGTCCAGTACCCACTCGGGTTGGTCCTTGGTGATGTCGTTGAGGTGGTTGGCCACGGACTTGCGCACGTAAAGGCTGGGGTCGGCCTTGAGGTTGTCGAGGATCCCGGCGGCCAGTCGCGGGTCGGCCTGGACCGGCTCCAGGCGAAACGACCAGGGCAGGCGCGGCCGGCAACCTTCGCTGGCGAGGCGCCGGACATGTTCGTTGGCGTCCAGCGACCAGTCGTGCATCAATTGCAGCGAGCGTTGCAAATCGTCGCGCAGGAAATGGCGGATGGCGAATTCCGAAGAACCGAACGCAGTGAAGTACTTGAGCGCCTCCATCGACAGTTCGAACCGCTCCGTACCATAGGTCGCCACGTAATGCGGCAGGCACATGCTGACAAAACCGCTGTTGAGGCGAGGGGCGAGGGCGCGCAGCACTTCCAGCGACGCTTCATAACCCAGCGGCAATACCGCGTGCAGGCATTCGCTGACCCGCGCCAGGCGCTGCATCACCGACAATTCGGCCAGGCCATGGTTGGCCAGTTTCAGGAAACCCTTGGCGTCGAAGTCGGGATACACCGCTGTCATCTCGGCGGCGATGTGCCGCAGGCGCTCGGCGTTGAAGATTTCCTTGAGAGCGGTGTCGCCAGCCATGTTGGAGTCCGTGTGTGATAGGGGCGGGTTGCCGGCCAGGGGGCCGGCAAGTTCATCTCAACCGTTCTTCGCCTGCTCTTCCAACTGGTCCGATTCGAATAGCCGTGCCAGTTCCGCCCGCGCTTCCTGCGCCGTCTGCTTGACCTTCACCGCGTCGTCGTAAATCGCGTGCTGGGCTTCGAGCACCTGTTCATCATGATGCTTGAAGCGCTTGATCCGGGCATCGGCCTGTTCGGGCGTCAGTCCCAGGCCGATCAATGTCTGCCGGCTCATTTCCAGACTGGAGTAAAAGGTTTCGCGCACCGCATGGGCGCCCAGGTCCACCAGACGATGCACATGCTGGCGGTTACGGGCGCGGGCAATGATCTTGATGTGCGGGTACAACTTGTGCACCAGTTCGGCGGTCTTGATGTTGGTGTCCGGGTCGTCGGTGGCGATGACGAAGAACTCGGCATCGGCGACCTTGGCCGCGCTGAGGATTTCCGGACGCATCGGGTCGCCGTAATACACCGGTACGCCGCCGAAGCTGCGCGACAGTTCGATGGTTTCCACCGAGGTGTCGAGGGCCACGAACTTGATATTCTGAGCCCGCAGGATACGCGCGACGATCTGCCCCATACGGCCCATGCCGGCGATCACCACACGGGGCTCATCGGCGTCGATTGCGCGAAACTGCTCCGGAACCACCACCGGTTGCACCTTCGGGCTAACCAGTCGGGCGCACAACAACATCAACAGAGGCGTCAACGCCATCGACAGGGTGATCGCCAGCACCAGCAAGTCGTGCAGGCGTGGATCGAACAAACCATGATCACGGCCGATCTTGAACACCACAAAGGCAAACTCACCACCCGCCGCCAGCACGATGCCCAGGCGAATGGCGCTGATCTTGTTCAAACCGCCGGCCAGGCGGCCGACGACAAACAGCAACGGCAGCTTGACAGCGATCAGCAGCACGGTCAGCCCCAGCACCACGATTGGCTCGCGCAACAGCAGGCCGAGGTTGGCGCCCATACCGACACTCATGAAGAACAGCCCCAACAGCAGGCCCTTGAAGGGTTCGATCTGTGCTTCCAGCTCGTGCCGGTATTCGGAGTCTGCCAGCAGCAAGCCGGCAAGAAATGCACCGAGGGCCATTGAAATACCGGCCAGGTCCATCAGCCAGGCGGTGCCCATCACCACCAGCAAGGCGGTCGCGGTGGACACTTCCGGCAAGCCGGTCTTGGCGACCACGCGAAACACCGGACGCAGCAAGTAGCGTCCGCCGATCACCACAATGGCAATGCTGACCAGCACGCGAAGGCCCTGGTTGACATCGTCGACCGCGCTGACGTTTGCGCTACTGCCTGCCAGCAGCGGCACCATGGCGATCAGCGGGATCGCGGCGATGTCCTGGAACAGCAGGATCGCGAACGCCAGTCGTCCGTGGGGGCTGGTCAGTTCCTTGCGCTCGGCCAGGCTTTGCAGGCCGAAGGCGGTGGACGACAGCGCCAGGCCCAGGCCCAGCACGATCGAGGTGTTCAGCGGTTGCCCGAAGACATACAGCGCCAATACGCCCAGCAGCGCACCTGTCAGCAGTACTTGCGCCAGACCGACGCCGAACACCGCCTTGCGCATCACCCACAAGCGTCGTGGCGACAACTCCAGGCCGATGATGAACAGCAGCAATACCACGCCGAGTTCAGAGATGTGCGCGACACTTTCCGTATTGCCGATCAAGCCCAGCCCCGAGGGGCCGATGATCACGCCGGCAAACAGATAACCCAGCACCGCGCCCAATTGCAGGCGCTTGGCCAGGGGAACGGTGAGCACGGCGGCGAGCAGAAATACGACTGCGGCTTGCAACAGACTGCCTTCATGGGGCATTAGAAAAACTCCATCAACTCGGTACGGCGGGTCGACAAGGATAAAGGCTGGTCTGGGTTCAAGGCTATCGCGCAAAACAGTTGTCGAGCGGACATCGCCACCGCACTACAACAATTCGCCCAGGTCCCAGAGCCGTACAAGCTCAGCGGGGGCCTGGTTTTCCGGTACTTTCAGCACCATCTGGTCGTCCTGTTCGCCTGCGCGGTAGTGCAGCTCGATCTGGTAAAAGCGCTGATCCCCCCCGCCCGAGGCCGAGTCGGCCAGCGGCAGGCACCCTTCGAGCAGGCCACAGAGGCGCGAACGCTGCTCGAGATCGCATTGCGCAAATTCGATTTCCCGGGGGCGCGTCAGGGCCTGGATCGCGGCGAAGCCACCTTGGCGCGACAGGCGCACAACGGCCCGGTCGTCCAGTGTCGGCAGGGTTTTCATGGTGCCTCCTGCGTCGTATCGACGCCTACCTGTGACCAGCCGCGGTGCACCACCCGCGCTTCATTGGCGCTGAAGCGCCGACGCGCATGCTCGACGGTGAGTTTTGCAAAGGCACTGAATGACGTCTCATGGCTCAAGCGCTTGTCACACAGTGCGTCGTACCAGATGAGCCCGGCTGCTTCCCAGGCGAATCCTCCCAAGGCCTTGGCGGCCAGGTAAAACGCCCGATTGGGAATACCGGAATTGATGTGCACGCCGCCATTGTCCTCCTGGGTGATCACGAATTTGCGCATATGGTCCGGTTGCGGGTCCTTGCCCAGCAGCGGGTCGTCATAGGCGGTGCCCGGGTGGGCCATCGAGCGCAAACCGACGCCCTTGATGCGCGGGGTCAGCAAATCCGCGCCGATCAGCCAGTCCGCCTGGTCGGCGGTGTGCCCCAGTAGATACTGCTTGGTCAGCACGCCAAACACATCCGACAGCGATTCATTCAGCGCCCCGGACTGGTCGGCGTACACCAGGCCCGCTTCGCTCTCGACCACGCCGTGGGTCAGCTCGTGCCCGACCACGTCCAGCGAACGGGTGAAGCGCTGGAAGATTTCGCCATCGCCGTCACCGAAGACCATCTGCGAACCGTTCCAGAAGGCGTTCTCATAGTCCTGGCCATAATGCACGCTGCCGATCAGGGCAAAACCCTTATCGTCGATGGAGTCGCGGCCCAACACTTTCCAAAAGAAATCGTAGCTGGCCCCCAGCGCGTCGTAGGCCTCATCGACCGCCGGATCACCGCTCGGCGCCTGACCTTCGAGGCGCACCGGCATGCCGGGAAGGAGCATCTTGCCCTGGGCATCATGCACACTGCGCTGCACCTGGCCACGTTTGGCGGGTGCCGGCAGGATCGCGGCGGCAGCCGGACGCACCGGTGGGCCAGGCGTATGCCGAAGGGTACGCACATGGGCCAATGTGCTCATTGCGCTGGAACGCTGGTGTTCAGATCCATGCGCGACGATACGGTGCAGAATGTAGGGGGGAATGAAACTGCGCAGGTCAGTCATCAGAGCATCCTTTCTGAGCACGAAGTCGATACTTATGTGAGCGGCGCAGGGGTATTCGGTTCCGCCGGTTGCCATTGGCAGCGGTTTCTGCGAAAACCTGCGTCCGCGCCCGCAAGTCCAGGGCACTGTAGATGAGTTAAGAACATGAACGACGAACTGCAAATCATTGATCTTGAACCGGGTGACGGCAAGACCGCCGTCAAAGGCGCACTGATCACCACCCAATACCGCGGCTGGCTGGAGGACGGTAGCGAATTCGACTCATCCTACAGTCGAGGCAAGCCGTTCCAGTGCGTGATCGGCACCGGTCGGGTGATCAAGGGTTGGGACCAGGGCCTGATGGGCATGCAGGTCGGTGGCAAGCGCAAATTGCTGGTCCCGGCGCACCTGGCCTACGGCGAGCGCACGATGGGCAAGATCCCGCCGAATTCGAACCTGATATTCGAGATTGAATTGCTGGAAGTGCTGACGCGGGACGATTGAGTGTGGAGCATGGAAACTCGAACGCCGATCCGTTGAGACCGTTTGTATCCCTGTAGGAGCGAGCATGTCGAATCGTACAGGGGAAAGAGCCGCAAAAAAAAGCGCCGCCCTCGAATTCGGGGGCGGCGCTTTTTTATTGCCGTGGACGTCAGGTCAAACCTTGACGATCCAGCCCGCTGGCGCTTCGACATCGCCGGTTTGCACGCCGGTCAGCTCTTTGTAGAGCTTCTGGGTGATCGGGCCGACTTCGGTTTCGCTATGGAACACGTGCAGGTGGTCGTTGTAGCTGATGCCGCCGATTGGCGTGATCACGGCTGCGGTACCACAAGCGCCGGCTTCCTTGAAGTCCGACAGCTTGTCGATGAACACGTCACCTTCGATCACTTCCAGGCCCAGGCGCGATTTGGCCAGCTCGATCAGCGACAGGCGGGTGATGCCCGGCAACACCGACGGCGAGTTCGGGGTCACGAACTTGTTGTCGTGGGTGATCCCGAAGAAGTTGGCCGAACCGACTTCTTCGATTTTGGTGTGGGTCATCGGGTCCAGGTAGATGGCGTCGGCGAAGTGGGCCTTCTTGGCCTGGGAGCCTGGCATCAGGCTGGCGGCGTAGTTGCCACCGACCTTGGCGGCGCCGGTGCCTTGCGGGGCCGCGCGGTCGTAGCTGGAGATCAGGAAGTTGTGCGGGGTCAGGCCGCCCTTGAAGTAGGCGCCGACCGGGATGCAGAAAATCGAGAAGATGAACTCGGGCGCGGTACGCACGCCGATGTTGTCACCCACGCCGATCACGAACGGACGCAGGTACAGCGCGCCGCCGGTGCCGTAAGGCGGGATGAAACGCTCGTTGGCGCGCACCACTTCCTTGCACGCTTCGATGAACTGCTCGGTGGACACCTGTGGCATCAGCAGGCGCGCGCAGCTGCGTTGCATGCGTGCGGCGTTCTGGTCCGGGCGGAACAGGTTGATCGAACCGTCCTTGCAGCGGTAGGCCTTCAGGCCCTCGAAGCATTGCTGGCCATAGTGAAGGGCTGTGGAGCCTTCGCTGATGTGCAGCACATTGTCTTCGGTCAGGGTGCCTGCGTCCCACTCGCCATTACGCCAGTGCGACAGATAGCGCTTGTCGGTCTTGATGTAGTCAAAACCCAGCTTGTCCCAATTGATGCTTTCGTTACCCATGACACCCTCTATCACTTAACAACCGCCGAAACGGTTCAATGTTTCTGACGTTTTCTGGATGGGGACAACAATACTTCATTCCGGACCCATTTCGCAGCCCGGATTTTTGATCGTTCCCATGCTCTGCGCGGGAATGCCTCAATGGACGCTCCGCTCTTGGGACGCGGAGCGTCCCGGGCTGCATTCCCACGCAGCGCGTGGCAACGATCTTGCGTTGGGTTTAGAGGTGCAATGCATGCCCCAAGGCACGCAACGCCGCTTCCTGCACCGCTTCGCCCAACGTCGGATGCGCATGGATGGTGCCGCCGATGTCTTCCAGCCGCGCACCCATTTCCAGGCTTTGCGCGAATGCCGTGGACAATTCGGAGACGCCGACGCCCACCGCCTGCCAGCCCACGATCAGATGATTGTCCCGACGAGCGACCACGCGCACGAAGCCGCTCCTGGACTCCAGCGTCATTGCCCGGCCATTGGCGGCGAACGGGAAGTTCGACACGATGCAGTCAAGACCTGCCGCCTTGGCCTCGTCCGGGGTCTTGCCGACTACCACCAGTTCCGGGTCGGTAAAGCAGACGGCGGCGATGGCGGTGGGGTTGAACTCGCGGTGCTTGCCGCTGATCAGTTCGGCCACCATCTCGCCCTGGGCCATGGCCCGGTGGGCCAGCATCGGCTCGCCACTGAGGTCGCCGATGGCGTAGACGTTGCGCATGCTGGTCTGGCAGCGGTGATCGATCTTGATCGACGCGCCGTTCATCGCAAGGTCCAGCGCTTCGAGGTTCCAGCCCTCGGTGTTTGGCTTGCGTCCCACGGCCACCAGTACCTGATCGGTTTCCAGGTTCAGGATGCCGCCATCCGGGTCACGTACTTGTAAGGTATTTGCTGATGAATCAAAGCCTTGCACGCTATGCTTCAAGTAAAGCTTCACCCCAAGTTTCTTCAATTCTTCGTGCACGGGCTGGGTCAGTTCGCCGTCGTAGGCCGGCAGGATGCGTTCCTGGGCTTCGACCACGCTGACGTCGGCACCGAGCTTGCGATAGGCAATCCCCAGTTCCAGGCCGATGTAGCCGCCACCCACCACGACCAGGCGTTTGGGCACGGATGTCGGTGCCAGCGCTTCGGTGGAGGAGATGATCGGCCCGCCAATAGGAAGCATCGGCAAGTTCACGCTTTTGGAGCCACTGGCCAGCACCAGGTGCTCGCACTGGATGCGCGTGTCGCCGACGTCGACGGTTTTGCCGTCGACGACCTTGGCCCAGCCTTGAACGACCTGGACCTTGTTCTTTTTCAGCAGGGCGGCGACACCGGTGGTCAGGCGGTCGACGATACCGTCCTTCCATTCCACGCTTTTGCCGATATCCAGGGTCGGCGCCGAAACGCTGATACCCAGGGCCGAATGCTGGTTGTGGTTTTGCGTCTGGTGGAACTGTTCAGCCACGTGAATCAGTGCCTTGGACGGAATGCAGCCGATGTTCAGGCAAGTGCCGCCCAGGGATTGGCCTTCCACCAGGATGGTCGGGATGCCCAGTTGGCCGGCACGGATCGCCGTCACATAACCGCCAGGGCCGCCGCCGATGATCAGCAGCGTAGTGTGTAAAGTTTGCATGGTGCTCTCCAGCAAAAATCAGTCCACAAACAGGGTGGCGGGTTGTTCGAGCAGGCCGCGCACGGCCTGGATGAATTGTGCCGCGTCCATGCCGTCGACCACCCGGTGATCGAAGGAGCTGGAGAGGTTCATCATCTTGCGGATCACGATCTGGCCTTTGATCACCATGGGCCTCTCGACGATCTTGTTCACGCCGACGATCGCCACTTCCGGCAGGTTCAGCACCGGGGTGCTGACGATGCCGCCCAGCGCGCCGAGGCTGGTCAGGGTGATGGACGAGCCGGACAGTTCGTCGCGGCTGGCCTTGCCGTTACGGGCGGCCGTGGCCAAGCGGGCGATTTCAGCGGCACTGTCCCACAGGCTGCGAGCCTCGGCATGGCGCACCACGGGCACCATCAAGCCGATATCGGCCTGGGTGGCGATACCGACATGCACCGCGCCCAAACGGGTGATGACCTGGGCTTCGTCATCGTAGCGCGCGTTAATCTGCGGGAAATCACGCAGGGCGACGACCAGGGCGCGCACCAGGAACGGCAGCAAGGTCAACTTGCCGCGGCTGGCACCGTGTTTTTCGTTGAGGTGCGCACGCAGTTCTTCCACGGCAGTGACGTCGATTTCCTCGACATAGCTGAAATGGGCCGCGCGTTGCGTGGCGTCCTGCATGCGCTGGGCGATCTTGCGCCGCATGCCGATCACCGGGATCTGTTCTTCGTCGTTGCGCTGGGCGTAAGGGCTGCTGACGGTCGACGCATTCGACTGACCCTGGGCCAGATAGGCCTCGAGGTCTTCGTGCAACACACGACCCGCCGGGCCGGTGCCACGAACCAGGCGCAACTGGATACCGAGGTCCAGCGCATGCTTGCGCACTGCCGGTGAGGCCAGGGGACGCTCATCGGCTTCGCGGGCCACCATTGGCCCCTGGCAGGCGGCGGCTTTCGGTGTTGCGGCAGCGATCGGTTTGGTCTCCACTGCGGTTTCGATTTTCGGCGCAGCGACCGGTGCTTCTTTCACCGGTGCCGGTTGCGCAGACTCCCTGACGTTGCCCGCGCCTTCGACTTCGATGCTGATCAGCACGCTGCCGACCGCCATCACTTCACCTGGCTGACCGCCAAGGGCAATCACCTTGCCATGCACCGGCGACGGAATATCCACCATTGCCTTGTCGGTCATGACATCGGCCAGCACCTGATCTTCGACGACCATGTCGCCGACCTTGACGTGCCACTGTGACAACTCAACTTCTGCAATGCCTTCGCCAATGTCCGGCATCTTGATAACGTGCGTGCCCATTCAGACCTCCATGACCCGTTTCAACGCCGCGCCCACACGGGACGGCCCAGGGAAATACGCCCACTCTTGCGCGTGCGGGTAGGGGGTGTCCCAACCGGTGACGCGTTCGATCGGCGCTTCCAGGTGGTGGAAGCAGTGCTCTTGCACCAGTGCCGTCAATTCGGCACCGAAACCGCAAGTACGAGTCGCTTCGTGGACGATTACGCAGCGCCCGGTTTTCTTCACGGACTTGACGATGGTTTCCAGGTCCAGCGGCCAGAGGCTGCGCAGGTCGATGACCTCGGCATCCACGCCGCTTTCCTCGGCGGCCACTTGCGACACGTACACAGTGGTGCCGTAGGTCAGTACCGTGACGTCCTTGCCTGGACGAGCAATGGCGGCAACATCGAGCGGCACGGTGTAATAGCCGTCTGGAACCTGCGCGGCGGGGTGTTTCGACCAAGGGGTTACCGGACGGTCGTGGTGGCCGTCGAACGGACCGTTGTACAGGCGCTTGGGCTCAAGGAAGATCACCGGGTCATCATTTTCGATGGAGGCGATCAGCAGGCCCTTGGCGTCGTAGGGGTTGGACGGCATGACGGTGCGCAGGCCGCACACCTGGGTGAACAGGGCCTCGATACTCTGGCTGTGGGTCTGGCCGCCGTAGATACCGCCACCGCAAGGCATGCGCAAGGTCAACGGCGCGGTGAATTCGCCGGCCGAGCGATAGCGCAGGCGCGCGGCTTCGGAAATGATCTGGTCGTAGGCCGGGTAGACGTAGTCGGCGAACTGTATCTCCACCACCGGGCGTAGCCCGTAGGCGCCCATGCCTACTGCAGTGCCGACGATGCCGCTTTCGGAGATCGGCGCGTCGAACACCCGGGAGGTGCCGTACTTGGCCTGCAGGCCTTCGGTGCAGCGGAATACGCCGCCGAAGTAACCGACGTCCTGGCCGAACACCACGACGTTGTCGTCGCGCTCAAGCATCACATCCATGGCCGAGCGCAGGGCCTGGATCATGGTCATGGTGGTCGTGGTCATGGCGGTATCCAGCTGGATATTGTTGTTGTGATCGTTCATGTCAGATCCCCAGCTCTTGACGCTGGCGCTTCAAATGCTCCGGCATCTCTTTATAGACATCTTCGAACATGGTCGCGGCGCTTGGAATCTGGCCGCCGGCAAGGGTGCCGTACTGTTCGGCTTCTTTCTGCGCGGCGATCACCTCGGCTTCCAGTTCGGCGCTGACGGCGGTGTGCTCTTCTTCGGACCAGTGGCCAACCTTGATCAGGTGCTGCTTGAGGCGCGCGATCGGATCGCCCAACGGGAAGTGGCTCCAGTCGTCGGCAGGACGGTACTTGGATGGATCGTCCGAGGTGGAATGCGGGCCGGCGCGGTAGGTGACCCATTCGATCATGGTCGGGCCGAGGTTGCGGCGCGCGCGTTCGGCGGCCCAGGCAGAGGCGGCGTAGACCGCGTAGAAATCGTTACCGTCGACCCGCAGCGAGGCGATGCCGCAACCGACGCCACGCCCGGCGAAGGTGGTGGCTTCACCACCGGCAATCGCCTGGAAGGTGGAGATGGCCCACTGGTTGTTGACCACGTTGAGGATTACCGGCGCACGGTACACGTGAGCGAACGTGAGAGCGGTGTGGAAGTCCGACTCGGCGGTGGCACCGTCGCCGATCCAGGCCGAGGCGATTTTGGTGTCGCCCTTGATCGCCGAGGCCATGGCCCAGCCTACGGCCTGGACGAATTGGGTGGCGAGGTTGCCAGAGATGGTAAAGAAACCGGCGTCTTTGACCGAGTACATGATCGGCAGCTGACGTCCCTTGAGCGGATCGCGCTCGTTGGACAGCAGTTGGCAAATCAGGTCCACCAGCGGTACGTCGCGGGCCATCAGGATGCTTTGCTGGCGGTAGGTCGGGAAGCACATGTCGTCGATGTTCAAGGCCAGGGCCTGGGCACTGCCGATGGCTTCTTCGCCGAGGCTCTGCATGTAGAACGACATTTTTTTCTGGCGCTGGGCGACCACCATGCGGTTGTCGTAGATCCGCGTCTTGAGCATGGCACGCATGCCTTTGCGCAGGATGTCCACCGGTACGCCTTCGGCCCACGGGCCCAGGGCATTGCCCTGGTCGTCGAGCACGCGAATCAGGCCACGGGCCAGGTCTGCCGTGTCAGCCGGTTCCACGTCGATAGGGGGTTTGCGCACTGTGCCGGCGTCGGTCAGGTGCAGGTAGGAGAAGTCGGTTTTGCAGCCGGGGCGACCCGAGGGTTCGGGGACGTGCAGGCGCAGCGGTTCGTACGCTTGGTTCATGGCTTCTACGCTCGATCTTGTGAATTTCTTGTAGTGAGCTGACAGATTTCGTTCGGTGGAAGAAATCTTGTCCTACAACAATCATAGGCCCGGCCAAGAAGAATATTTCTCTGTGTTTCGTTGCGCTCAAGATCATTTCCAGATAAAAAATCTGCATAAACATAAAAAACAGGTGTTTTTGTCTCATGCGCAAACTGGACCGTACCGATATCGGCATTCTCAACAGTCTCCAGGAGAACGCACGCATCACCAACGCCGACCTGGCACGCTCGGTCAACCTGTCACCGACGCCATGCTTCAACCGGGTCAAGGCGATGGAGGAGTTGGGCTTGATTCGTGAGCAGGTGACCCTGCTGGATGCCGATCTGCTGGGGCTGCACGTCAATGTGTTCATCCACGTCAGCCTGGAAAAGCAGGTGGAGGAGGCGTTGCAGCATTTCGAAGAGGCGATCTCCGATCGGCCCGAAGTGATGGAGTGCTACCTGATGGCCGGCGATCCGGATTACCTGATTCGGGTGCTGGTGCCGACCATTCAGTCGCTGGAGCGCTTCATGATGGATTTCCTCACCAAAGTCCCCGGCGTTGCCAATATCCGTTCGAGCTTTGCGCTCAAGCAGGTGCGCTACAAGACGGCGTTGCCGTTGCCGGCCAACGGCTTGACCTTGGGTACCTGATACGGTGCTCCTGCCTTGATCGTTCCCACGCTCCGCGTGGGAATGCATCCCGTGACGCTCTGCGTCACATCCGGAGCGTCCCTGGCGGCATTCCCACGCGGAGCGTGGGAATGATCGAGGGGGGGTCAGAACTTGTTCAGGGGAATCTTCAGGTAGACCACGCCATTGTCCTCCGCCGGCGGCAGGTTCCCCGCCCGCACATTGACCTGAATCGCTGGCAGCAGCAGCGTCGGCATGCCTAACCCGGCATCGCGTCGGGTGCGCATGTCGACGAACGCGGTTTCGTCGATGCCGTCGCGCACGTGGATGTTGCTCTTGCGTTGTTCGCCAACGGTGCTCATGCAGTGCGGTTCACGGCCCTCGGGTGGGTAGTCGTGGCAGACGAAGAGGCGCACGCTGGCAGGGAAGGCCAGCAGCTTGTGGATCGAGGCGAACATCTGATGGGCGTCGCCGCCGGGAAAGTCGCAGCGGGCGGTTCCGACGTCGGGCATGAACAGGGTGTCGCCAACCAGGATCGCGTCGCCGTCGACCAGGTAAGCCATGTCCGCCGGGGTATGGCCTGGTACATGCAGGGCGGTGGCCTTGAGATTGCCGATGCGAAATGACTCGTTCGGGGCGAACAGGTGATCGAACTGCGAGCCGTCGATGGAAAATTCCGGCTCAAGGTTGAACAGGGTCTTGAACACGCCCTGCACCTTGCAGATCGACTGGCCGATGGCGATCTTGCCGCCCAGTTCCCGGCGCAGGTAAGGCGCGGCGGACAGGTGATCGGCATGGGCGTGGGTTTCCAGCAGCCATTGCACCTGCAAGCGGTGCTCGCGCACGAAGGCGATGATCCGGTCGGCTTGCAGGGTGCCGGTCCGTCCGGCAGCCGGGTTGTAGTCGAGTACCGGATCGACGATCGCGCATTGTCCGCCATCGGTTTCGTAGATGACGTAACTGTAGGTTGACGAGGCGTCGTCAAAAAAAGCTTCAATAAGGGCGGGCATGTGGGTTTTTTCTTCAGGGGCAAGTCATGAGGTTAGATTCATTTTCCCTGCGCTGACCAGCCCGCGACACATTCAGTTGATGAAAAAAACACTGCGGCCTCTATCCTGTCACTCTATCGATACCGGGCGTTCCCGGCCTTTGTCATGGATTACGAGCGTTCTATGTTGCTGGCGAGTTTTTTTGGTGTGGTCATGGGGTTGGTCCTCGGGTTGACCGGGGCCGGGGGCGGTATTCTTGCAGTGCCGGCTCTGGTGTTGGGACTCGGCTGGAGCATGACCACGGCGGCGCCCGTCGCGCTGTTTGCCGTGGGCAGCGCAGCGGCGGTCGGTGCCATCGATGGCTTGCGCCATGGCCTGGTACGCTATCGCGCGGCGCTGTTGATTGCCTTGCTGGGCGCGGTGTTTTCCCCGCTGGGCATCTACTTCGCCCATCAACTGCCGGAAAAGGTCCTGATGATCCTGTTCAGCCTGCTGATGGTCATGGTGGCTGCGCGGATGTTGCGTCGCGAGCGCAAGGACCAGGGGCCCAGCGATCATGGTCACGCCAACTGGGGCCAGAAGAACTGCATGCTCGATCAGCAGACCGGGCGCTTTTCCTGGACCGCCAAATGCACCGCGACCCTCGCGGCCCTCGGTGCGGTGACCGGTGTAGTCTCTGGCTTGCTGGGTGTGGGCGGCGGGTTTCTGATCGTGCCGGCCTTCAAGCAGCTGACCGATGTGCAGATGCGCGGCATCATCGCCACGTCCCTGATGGTCATCAGCCTGATCTCGGCCATCGGCGTGATCGGCGCATTGCATGCCGGGGTGCGAATCGACGGGTCTGGCATGGCCTTTATCGCCGCCAGCATCGTGGGCATGATCATCGGCCGAAAGCTTTGCGCGCGAGTGCCGGCGCGGGCGCTGCAGGTGGGATTTGCGAGCATCTGCCTGGCAGTCTCCGCCTACATGCTATTGCGGGCAGGTCTCTGAATTCTTGTAGGCGCGAGCATGCTCCGGGCGGCGTTCCGACGATGGAGGTCAACGATGACTCGGGGTACCTGATTCCCCGCTGTGCTCTCAGGTTTTTCGCGAGCATGCTCGCTCCTACAGAGGGCGGTAATGCAGTGTGAAGGTTAATTCTGCCGATTGGCCCTGCTCCAGCAAACGCAACCCGGGCCGACCGGGCAAGTGGTGCGCGTTGACCGGGTGAGTGACCGGTTCGATGCAGAAAAAACCCAGTCCTGGCGGGCAGTAGAGCAGGTAGTAATCGCTGCCGGTGGCGTGGCATTGCAGCTCGTAACCAAGGTCGGGTTGCTGGATCAGGCAGTGGCCATCCCAGTTGCAGAACCCGTTGTCGACCAGTGTCTGGGGCAGGGCCTTGGGCTGCTGGAAATCCCATTCGGCAGGTAATGCACCCAGCCCGGTTGGCAGTCTGGCGGCGTCGCACAGCCACACTTGCCCGGCCTTTGCCTGTAATCGCGTGCCAGCGCTTCGGGGCAGGTACGGGTGCAGGCCCAGGCCATGCCAGGCCGCGTGCTCTGCCAGATGGGTAACGCTCAACTCGATACACAGCTTGCCTTTATCGAGATGGAAACGTTGGCGGGCGCAATAGGCAAAGGGCTCGGTGCTATCGAGTTGCAGCACCACGTCGTTAGGCGCTTTGGAAACGACCTGCCACGGCTGCTGCCAGGCGCTGCCATGAATCGGCAGCGGATCGGTGAGGCTGTTGGGCGCCAGGGCCAGCCAGCCATCCGGGCAATCGAAGCCCCCTTCGGCAATGCGGTTGGACCACGGCACCAAAGGGAAGCAGCCCAGTTTGCCGGGAAGGCCCGTGTTCAATGCGTGCTCATCGGCGTGCCGTAACAACGGCTGGCCGGTGTGGCGCAAGGACCAGTTGACGATGCTGCCGCCAAGTTCGGGGGCGAGGGTGAGGCGGGTGAATTCGTCTTCGAGTTCGAGCAGTGTGGGTTTCATGTTCACCAGCGATAAAGGGAATGCGCGGATTGCCTTTGTAGGAGCCGGTTTGCTGGCGATGGCGCCCTTGAGAACGCCATCGCCAGCAAGCCGGCTCCTACAGGGGAGGATTACAACACCAGATGCGGCAACCACAGCGACAGCGCAGGGATGTAGGTCACCGCCAACAGCACCAGGAACAGCACGCCGTAGAACGGCAGCAGGGCCTTGACGGTTGATTCGATGCTGACCTTGCCCACCGCCGACCCGACAAAGAGTACCGCGCCTACCGGCGGTGTAATCAAGCCGATCCCAAGGTTCACCAGCATGATCATGCCGAACTGCACCGGGTCCACGCCAATGCCGAGAATCACTGGCATCAGGATCGGCGTAAGGATCAGGATCAAGGGTGCCATGTCCATCACGGTGCCAAGCAACAGCAGCATGACGTTGATGCACATCAGGATCACGTAGCGGTTGTCCGACAGGGTCAGGAACATCGTGGTGATCTTCGCCGGGATCTGCATCAGCGTCATGATGTAGCCAAAGCTGGCGGCGAAGCCGATCAGGATCATCACGATCGAAATCGTGCGTACCGTGCGGTGCATCAGTTTCGGCAGCTCGCTCCACTTGTAGTCGCGGTAGATGAACATTGTCACGAAGAACGACCACAGTACCGCGATGGCTGCCGACTCGGTCGCCGTGAATATGCCCGACAGAATGCCACCGAGGATGATCACCATGGCCATCAGGCCCCAAAGCGCCTCGCCGCAGATTTTCAGGGCTTCGCGCATCGGGATGACTTCGCCCTTGGGGTAGTCACGCTTCTTGGCGAAGATCAGGCACAGCACCATCAGGCACGCGCTCATCAACAGGCCCGGCACCACGCCGGCCATGAACAGCGAGGCAATCGACACCGTGCCGCCTGCCGCCAGCGAGTAGAGTACCGAGTTGTGGCTCGGCGGAGTCAACAGGGCTTGCACCGAGCCGCTGACGGTCACGGCGGTGGCGAACTCACGGGGATAGCCGCGGCGTTCCATTTCCGGGATCAGCACCGAACCGACCGAGGCGGTATCCGCCACCGAGGAGCCGGAGATCGCGCCAAAGAAGGTCGAGGCCATGATATTGACCAGCGACAGGCCACCGCGCACGAATCCGACCAACACACCCGCAAACGCCACCAGACGCCGGGACATCCCACCCTCGGCCATGATCGCACCGGCGAGAACGAAGAACGGAATCGCCAGCAGGGAAAATTTGTTGACGCCACCGGCCACCTGAATCATCAGCGCCTGGAACGGAATGTCGATCCAGAACGCGCCGATCAGCGCAGAGAGCCCGAGTGCGTAGGCGACCGGCATGCCGATCAGGATCAATGCTATGAAGCTACCCAACAGAATCACAGCGTCCATTCAGGCAGCCCCTTCGTTTTCTTCAACGATGTCGAAACGCACGACGCGACGATTGCTCTGATCACCGAGCAAGAGTTTTTCCAGGACAAAGATCAGCGTCAGCAGGCCGCCAATCGGAATCGGCATGTAGGTAATGCCTACGCGCAGGGTGGGCAGGGCGCTCATGAACTGGTTCCAGGTCGACAGGCACAGCTTGCTGCCCCAGATGGTCATGAACAATGCAATGGTTGCCATCAACAGTTGCGAGACCACGCCTACAGCCTTGCGCAGTTCGGGGGGCATGCGGTCGGTGAGCATGGCCACGGCCATGTGTGCGCCAGCGCGGTAGCTGGCGGCGGCGCCGATGAAGGTGAAGACCATCATCAGCAGAATCGCCGTGGGCTCAGGCCAGCTTGAGCCAGTGCCGAGGACGTAGCGGGCGAAGACGCCCCAGGGAATGATCAGGGCAATGGCCAGGACCGACAGGCCCGCGACCCAGATGCAAGTCATGTAAATCCTGTCGTTGATGCGCAGCAATAGATTCTTCATCGGGTTTCACCGTAACCGGGCGCGCACGGGCGTCTACCAACGAACGTCGCGCCGGGCCTTTCAAGAGAGCGGGAGAGTTACTGGACGGCTTCGATGCGCTTGATCAGGTCGGCGTAGGGTGCGCCGTATTTCTCGCGGATCGAGGCGGTCGCTTCATAGAAAGGTTTCTTGTCGACGGTGATGAACTCGACGCCGGCAGCCTTGAGTTTTTCTTCGCTGCTGGCCGATTTGGCATCCCACAGGGTGCGCTCCTGCGCCTGCGCCGCCTTGGCGGTCTTCTTCACCAGCACCTGCTGCTCGGGGGTGAGTTTGTTCCAGGTGATCTTCGACATCACGATCGGCTCGGGCAGGATCAGGTGCCCGGTCAGGCTATAGAACTTGGCGTTCTGGTAGTGATTGTGTTCGAGCAGGGTCGGCGGGTTGTTCTCCGCACCGTCGATCACACCGGTCTGCAGGGCACTGAAGATTTCACCGGTGTCCATGGCAATGCCGTTGCCGCCCATGGCGTTGATGGTTTCGATGAACATCGGGTTGCCTTGCACGCGGATCTTCATCCCCTTGAGATCCTCCAGGCTGCGCACCGGTTTCTTGGTGTAGATGTTGCGCGTGCCGCCATCCATCCAGGCGAGGGCGACGAGGTTGAATTCGGAGTTGGTGATCTTGTCGAGGATCTCGTCGCCGACTTCGCCATCGATGACCTTGCGCATGTGCGCCTGGTCGCGGAACACGAACGGCATGTTGAACACGTTCACGTCCGGCACCACCGGGCCGACGATGCCGAGGCTGACCCGAGCCATCTGGATCGCGCCAACCTGGGCCTGCTCGACCACTTCTTTTTCCGAGCCGAGCACACCGCCGGCGAACATCTTGAAGGTCAGCTTGCCGTCGCTGTCGGCCACCAGGGTCTTGCCCAACTGTTCTTCAGCGACCACGGTGGGGTAGCCCGCGGGATGGATGTCGGCAAACTTGATTTCCAGCGCATGGGCGGCGCTGCTGAGGGTGAAGGCCAGAGGGAGTGCTGCGGCGAGCAAGGTGCGTTTGAAGTCCATCGGGGGTGTCTCCAGTTTTGTTGTTTTTGTTATTCAGGGCACAGCGGTGTAGCGCCAACAGTTGCGTTCATTGCTTGAAGTGCGGCTCGGGCAATCCCTTGACGCCGGGGTCCAGGGCGAACACGCCACCGGCCAGCGAATGCTCGTCGTGGTTGTCTCCCGGGCGAATCGAGGTCACGAACAAGGTGTCCAGGCGACTGCCACCGAAGGCGCACATGCTCGGTTTTTTCACCGGTACGGCAAGGGAGCGGTCCAGTCGACCGTCGGGGGTGAAGCGGTGGACCAAGCCGGCGTCATTGCCGCAGATCCAGTAACAACCCTCGGCATCGACCGCCGCGCCATCAGGGCGACCGGCATATTGATTCATGTCGATGAACACGCGGCGGCTGGAAGGGGTGCCGCTGTCGATGTCGTAATCGAATGCCCAGACCTGCTGCACCAGCGGATGGGAGTCGGACAGGTACATCGTCCGGCCGTCCGGGCTGAAGGCCAGGCCGTTGGGTACGATCAGGCCGTTCAATTGTGCCTGGAGCGGGCCTTGTTGCCCGGCGCCATATCGATAGAGCGTGCCCACGGCGGCATTGGCGCCCATGTCCAGCACCATGCTCCCGGCCCAGAAGCGGCCCTGGCGGTCGCAGCGACCATCGTTGAGGCGCATGTCCGGACGGGGGTGATCGACGTGGGCCAGGGGGGCGCTGTCGAGGCTGCCGTCGGCATGTGCATGCAGATGGAAGAACCCGCTCTCCATGCCGGCAATCCAGCCGCCATCGGGGTGACGGGTGATGCAGGCGAGCATTTGCGGGGCTTTCCAGGCGTGCACATGACCGGTTTGCGCGCTCCAGCATTGCAGGCCCCCGGCGGGAATATCGACCCAGTACAGGGCGTTTTCCTCGGGGACCCAGACCGGGCTTTCACCCACCGTATTGCGCGCATCGACAATCAGTTCGGCTTGCATGGCAACTCATTCCCTTGGCTGTTGGTGGTTGGGCTCGTGGCCGGGGCGATCAGTCGCCGAACGGGCCGGCAACGCAAAAGGCACCGCCCTGGTAGATCCGCGCCGGGTCATCGGCGGCCGGCAGCGGCTGGGCTTCGACTTTTTCACGGAACACTTCGGAAGTGTCCTGCGGGGCATAACCCAGGGCCGTGGCGTAACGGTTGTCCCACCAGACGTCCTTGTTGTCGGAGGCACCGTAGACCACGGTGTGGCCCACGTTGGGGGTGTAGAGCGCACGTTCGAGCAATTGGGTGAGGTCACCGAAGCTCAGCCAGGTGCTCATCATCCGGCGGTTTTGCGGCTCGGGGAACGAGGAGCCTATGCGCACGCTGACCGTTTCGATGCCGTAGCGATCGAAGTAGAACGTGGCCATGTCTTCGCCGTAGGACTTGGACAAGCCGTAGTAGCTGTCCGGGCGGCGAGGGGAATGGGCGTCGATGACTTCATCCTGCTTGTAGAAGCCGATGACGTGGTTGGAACTGGCGAAGATCACGCGCTTGACGCCATGACGGCGTGCCGCTTCATAGATGTGGAATACGCCGCAGATGTTGGCGCCGAGGATTTCCTCAAAGGAGCGCTCGACCGACACACCGCCAAAATGCAGGATCGCATCCACGCCTTCGACCAATTGGTGCACGGCGTGCTTGTCGGCGAGGTCGCACGGCACGACTTCTTCGCGATCGTCGATGGCGGGGGCGATGTCGGCGATGTCGGACAGGCGAATGACGTTGGCGTACGGGCGCAGGCTCTCGCGCAGGACTTTGCCCAGGCCACCGGCAGCACCGGTCAGCAACAGGCGATTGAAGGGTGTTTGGGCGGTTGCAGTGGTCGTCATGGGAATTCCTGGACAAACAGTTGTTGTTATTGAGTCGTTGTAGGTTGTCGTACGACTATGCTGAAGTATCGGTAGGCTTTCCGGTTTTTGTCAACGCGACATTGGTGGAAATTGACGGAGGGTCAACCCGATCAATGCCCTGGTAAATCTCGATCCCTGTAGGAGTTGGCTTGCCAGCGATGGCGATCTGGCGGACGCCATCGCTGGCAAGCCAGCTCCTACAGGGGCATTTGTTGATCCTCTGCTCTTACAACAACGAAATCGGATAGCTGATGAAAATCCGGTTTTCATCGAACTCGTTGGTGCTGAAGTCCTTGCGAATACTCGCATTGCGCCATTTGACGTTGAGGTTTTTCAACGCGCCGCTCTGCACCGTATAGGCCAGTTCCGATTCGCGGCCCCATTCCTTTCCGTCAGTGATGGTGCCGGTGTGCACGTTGTCACCGCTGATGTAGCGGTTCATCAGCGTCAGGCCGGGAATGCCCAGGGCCACGAAGTTGTAGTCGTGACGCACCTGCCAGGACTTCTCCCTGGCGTTGTCGTAGCTGGAGTTGTAGCTGTCGTTGGCCAGGGTGCCGCCACTGGTGCCATTGACCCGCATCCACACGTCGTCGCCGCTGAGTTTTTGCAGGCCGACATAAAAGGTGTTGCCACCGTACTTGGCCGAGAGCAGGGCGAAGGCGGTCTTGTTATCGAGGTCACCGGCCAGGGCGCTGCCGTCTTCCTTGCCGATGAAGTAGCCGAGGTTGGCGCCCAGGGTCCAGTCGCCGATTGGCTGACTGTGACTGAGGTTGAAGTACTGCTGCTGGTAGATGTCGCTGAGTTCGGCGTACCAGACGCCGACCTGGGTGCGTTTTTCGTTGAAGGCGTATTCACCGCCGCCGAAGTTGAAACGATCGGAGCTGAAGGCGGCCGATTTACCGTTCATGAACATGTCTTCCATGCTCGCGTCGTTGCGCGGGCTGTTTTGACGGAACTGCCCGCCGTAGAGCGTCAGGCCGCTGATCTCGGTGGACGTCACCTGGCCACCGCGGAAGGTTTGCGGCAGCGAGCGGCCGTCGTCGGATCGCAGGATCGGCAACACCGGCATCCATTCGCCGACCTTCAGTTCGGTTTTCGAGATCTTGCCTTTGAGGGCCACGCCCAGGCGCCCGAAGTTGTCGGCCGGGCGGCCGTCACCATGGACCGGCAGCAACTGCGTTCCCGTGGTGCCTTTGCCGCCGTCGAGCTTCTGCGAGTACAGCCCCAGCACATCCACACCGAAGCCCACCGGGCCCTGGGTATAGCCGGATTTGGCGTCGAGGATGAAGTTCTGTGTCCACTCCTCAGCCTTGCCCTGAGGGTAGGCCGGGTTGGTGTAGTTGCGATTGAAGTAGGCGTTGCGCAGGTTCAGCGTGGCCTTGGCGTCATCGGTGAAGCCTTCGGCCTGGCAGGTCATTGGCAGGGCAAGGGCCAGGCTGGTGCAACCGAACAGACTCAGCGTCTGCAAACGGGTAACGGACGGGCGTGGGGTACGGACGGACGAATCGCGGACGAGCTTGCTCACTGTGACGCTCCCTTGCTGCTTTTTGTTTTTATTGTTGTTATACGTCGTCGTACAACATTGGCGCAGATATTTGCGGGATTTTCAGGGGTTGTCAATCAGAAGTTATACGATGACTTAAGGGAGTACGTTCCACTGGGGATAAGGGGTTATCGGGGTAGAAACCGCAGGAAGGGTTGAAAGGTATGAAATGCGGTCAGAGGTGCCCTGACCATGCGCCGGAATCGACAGTCCCCTGTCGCCGCGCGGTAGAGCGGTGCTAGTCTTGTTTAATGTTGTTGTCAGGGAGCCCTCATGGGCAATCACAAGATCGAGATTCGTCGCAGTAACGTCGAGAAAATTCTGCTGGGGGCCGAGAAGGTCTTCGCCGAAAAAGGCTTTGGCAGTACCGCCATGGCCGACATCGCCGCCGAAGTGCAACTGCCGCGCTCCAACCTGCATTACTACTTCAGCACCAAGACCGAACTGTACAGCGCTGTGCTGTTGGACCTGCTGGAAGTATGGAAGCAGGACGCCCTGTGCTTCGAGATGTTCGACGACCCCCGCGTGGTGCTCAGCAGCTACATCCGCGCCAAGATGAACCACTCGCGCAGCCGACCCTACGGCTCGAAGGTCTGGGCCAACGAAATCATCCATGGTGCGCCGACCCTGGGCGCGAAGCTGGACGCGAGCCTGTACGACTGGGCCAAGATGAAGGAAGCGAAGATCCGCCAGTGGGTCGAGGATGGCCGCATCCTGCCGGTGGAGCCTTCCAGCCTGCTGTACATGATCTGGGCCTCGACCCAGCACTATGCCGACTTCGATCACCAAGTGAATATTTTGAATGATCATCAGCCGTTGTCGGACATGCAGTTCGAGCGGGCGGTGCAGACGGTGACGAGTGTGATTTTGCGGGGGATTGGGTTGGAGCCGTAATCTTCCTGCAATGGTCAAATTGTGTCATGAGGTTTCTCATTATCATCTGTGAATGTTGTCATCGAGATTCCTTATGACATGGGCTTTAAGTTTCAGCTCAATCGACCTGTAGTTTGCAGCTCGACGGTTGATATCAACTTTCGAATGAGTCCGTTCATTTGCATCTTCAAAGGCGTGTTTAGCTGATTGAAGTTTTTCCACCATTTTTCTTGGGGCCGTTGGATAAACATCAGGCTGGCTTACGTGGCGATCATAACGCTTGGCATCGGTGACTAGTTGTCGGTATACCTTGGCGTTCGTCGAAGGGTTTGAGTCTTTTGGTGCGTACCTTTGTGTTTTTCTGAGGGGCGGCACCGGCACCTCTTGAGAGGCAAGTGCTGAAGTGTTGCGGGGTTGCGAAGGCGACGCCGGGACAGATTGATTTAAAAGTGCGTTCGGTCGAGGATTCAATGCTACTTTGCCAGGATTCTTGGTGATGGCGGAAGTTGTATTCCTGGTTGTGTTCAGCGGACTTCTGATAACAGGTGTTGGAATATTCCGACCACGAAGTATGACCGCGAGTTTTATATTGCCTGTCGGATCAACGAAATTTGTCGGGTCTCCACCACAATAAGCATACTGGTTTATACCCGCTCTCTCATCAAAAG
Organism: Pseudomonas sp. PSB11; assembly: GCF_014596605.1. Lineage (NCBI taxonomy): Bacteria > Pseudomonadati > Pseudomonadota > Gammaproteobacteria > Pseudomonadales > Pseudomonadaceae > Pseudomonas > Pseudomonas sp. PSB11. Next base: position 52,548 of record NZ_NOIO01000005.1, on the reverse strand, counting down.
GGCTCAACTCATCCGGGCTATTAAATCGCATCAGTACAGGATTAAAAAAGCGATTGCCCTGTCCCAGTGGGTAGTGACCCGTTATAGCGTCAGGACACTCCCCGTTGAACCCGATCAAGGTACTTAAACCACTTTTGGCCGGATGATAACCGTAGGCGGCATATGAAAGTTGCTGCGGATTATTGCTTGAGAGCGTTTTCAGCAGTGAATCTGCCTGGTCGGTTGCCAGCAGCGTGGTTTCGGTCACACCGGCTTCGTTCTGTTGCTGCGCCAAAGGTTGGGCTTCACGGCGCAGGATTGTTCGCTGCGTCTGCTGTCCCAGTTCTGTAGTCAGGAGGTTATCTTGATAGAAACGCTGCGTGCTGCCGCTCGCCAGTATCCCTACGCTTGTTAGGCGGTTGAGGGGGTCGTAGTGATAGAGGCGGAGAATTTTCAACGATGAGACCGACATGACGAGTTCCACGCTTCGAATTGACTGTATTTGAGCTTCGAGGATATCTCGTGTGGCGTCTACTAGCAGAAATGATAGGTGAGGAGGATTCGGGTGTTTAGGTAAGATGATGAGCTTCGACCACCAATATCTTCAATGCAGTGTTAGTTCCTGATTTGGTGATTGAGCTTGTGTTGTTCTACGCTGAATTTCTTGATCTTGAGCTCTAGCTTTTTCAGTTGTTTCTGTCGAAGTGACCGATTGAGGCGCGGATTAGAATTTAGTTTTCTGGTTAGTTCTTCCCACTGTGTTCTCAACGCCTCCGTAGAAGTCGTTTGGAAGTCCGGATTTTTTACAAGTTCGTGGTACTCGATTTCATGCCTGTTCAGCTTGTCTGTGTATGATGTGCGCCTGGGATAGATGTTTGTGGTTTTATTGGCCGGTTGAGTAGTCTCGAGTGTGTGCGGAAACGGCTGCGCCGTACTGATAGGTGGTGACTGGTCGGATGGTAAGTTTGAGATTCCATTAATGGGATGAGTCGATAGTGAGCCACTTGCCACATGAGCTCGGCTTATGGTGGTAGATGTTGGTTTAATTTTATGAAGCGGTTTTTTGACGATGACCGCAGCGCTCTCCCAAGGTCGGAAGAAGCGAACATTTCCTGTTGGATCGTAATAATTTATCGGATCTCCCCCGCAGAACGCGTACGGATTAATCCCGCCCTGGCCAAAAGGGCTTAACTCATCCGGACTGTTAAAACGCATCAATACCGGATTAAAAAATCGATTGCCTTGGCCGAGTGGGTAGTGGCCCGTTGTAGCGTCAGGACACTCCCCGTTGAACCCGATCAATGCACTTGAACCACTAACGGGCGGATGATGACCATAGGCAGTATATGAAAGTTGCTGCGGATTATTGCTTGAGAGCGTTTTCAGCAGCGAATGCGCCTGGTCGGTTGCCAGCAGTGTGGTTTCGGTCAAACTGACTTCACGTCGATTCTGCGCCAATGGTTGGGCTTGATGGCGCAAGATTGTGCGTCGCATCCGCAGTCCCACCTCGGTAGCCAGATGGTCCTTCTGGTAGAAACGCTGTTCCATGGTGGCTTCCAGGAGCCCCACGCCCGTTAGCCTGTCCAGGGCGTCATAGGAATAGAGGCGCAAAACTTTCGGTGGTGAGACTGACATGACGAGGTCCGCGCTGGCGATTGAGTTTGTGCCAGCTTCGAAGATGTTCCCGGTGGTGTCTACTAGCACAGCTGATAGGTGAGGAGTCTTGACGCTCCAGCTGGCCTTATCGCGGGCAGCCTCGCTTGTAGGAGCGAGCCTGCTCGCGATGGCGTCATCCCAGGCGCTGAAAACGTTAAGGGCTGACGTGATACGGATTTCTCGGATCATGATTCCAGTCGAGAAACGGCTTGCCGTTCTCCATCGGGACCATCTCGATACAGTCCTGCACCGGGCAGGTAATCTGGCACAGGTTGCAGCCCACGCATTCATCCTCGATCACCTGGTACTTATGCGTGCCGTCCGCTTGCTTGATGCTGGCAACCGCCTGGTGCGAAGTGTCTTCGCAGGCGATGTGGCAGCGTCCACAACCGATGCACGCCTCCTGATCAATCTTCGCGATTACCTGATAGTTGATATCCAGGTACTTCCAGTCGGTGGTATTGCCCACCGCACGCCCCGAAAACTCGGCGATGTTGGCGTAACCTTGACTGTCCATCCAGCGCGACAGACCATCCTTCATCTCCTCGACTATCCGGAAGCCATGCAGCATTGCCGCCGTGCACACTTGCACCGAACCGCTGCCCAGCGCAATGAATTCGGCGGCATCGCGCCAGTTGCCGATGCCGCCAATGCCGCTGATCGGCAGGCCATGGGTCTGCGGGTCGCGGGCGATTTCGGCGACCATGTTCAAGGCGATCGGCTTGACCGCCGAGCCGCAATAGCCGCCATGGGTACTTTGGCTGCCGACAATGGGATTGGCGACCATGCGCTCCAGGTTGACGCTGGTGATCGAGTTGATCGTATTGATCAACGACACCGCATCCGCACCGCCACGGTGCGCCGCGCGGGCAGCTACGCGGATGTCGGTGATGTTCGGCGTCAGCTTGACGATCACCGGCAATGAGCAATAGGTCTTGCACCAGCGGGTGACCTGCTCGACGTATTCCGGGACTTGGCCGACCGCCGCGCCCATGCCGCGCTCGGGCATGCCGTGGGGGCAACCGAAGTTCAGCTCGATGCCGTCGGCACCCGTGGCTTCCACCAGCGGCAGGATGTGTTTCCAGGATTCTTCGACGCAGGGCACCATCAGCGAGACGATCAGCGCGCGGTCCGGCCAGTCCTTTTTGACCTGGGTGATTTCCCGCAGGTTGATCTCCAGCGAGCGATCGGTGATCAGTTCGATATTGTTAAAGCCCAGTACCTCCCGATTAGCCCCGAAGTGTGCCGAATAGCGCGAAGAAACGTTGACCGCTGCCGGGTCTTCCCCCAGGGTTTTCCAGACCACGCCACCCCAGCCGGCCTCGAAGGCGCGGACCACATTGTAGGCCTTGTCGGTCGGCGGTGCAGAGGCCAGCCAGAACGGGTTAGGGGACTTGATGCCAGCAAAGACAATCGACAGATCGGCCATTTATGCAGCCTCCACATTGAGCATCAGTTGAGCGTTGATCGCCTCGGCGGCGCGCTTGCCGTGCTGTACTGCCTGAACGGTGAGATCCTGGTCGAGGCTGGTGCAGTCGCCGCCGGCATACACGCCAGGAATACTGGTGCGCAGATGCTCGTCCACCTGGATGCGATCACCCTCACGCTTGAGTTCCCGGGCCAGCGGATCGCTGAGTGCGCTGCTGTCGAAGGCCTGGCCGATGGCCTTGAATATCGCGTCGGCAGCCAGCTCAAACGTTTCGCCAGTGGTTTGCAGGCGACCTTCAACCAGGTGGGTTCGAGCGAATCGCATGCCGCGCACCTGGCCCTTTTCATTGAGCAGGATTTCCTCCGGTTGGGCCCAGGTCAACAGGCGTACCTGATTGGCCTTGGCAATCTCCTGTTCATGGTGGGTGGCCCCCATGTCCTCGACACCACGGCGATACACCAGGTTGACGTCATGGGCGCCGAGCCGGGCCATCTGCACCGCCATGTCGATGGCGGTGTTGCCGGCGCCGAGCACGATGCAGTGGTCGGCCAGCGGCAGTTGGGTCAAATCGTCGGCCTGGCGCAGCTCGCGGATATAGTCGGTGGCGGCTACCAGGCCGGGCGCGTCTTCATGCAGTAGGCCAAGCTGTTTACTGGCCGCCAGGCCGAGGCCGAGGAACACCGCGTCAAATTGTTGATGCAGGTCGCTGAGGCTGAGGTTTTCCCCGAGTCTGTGCCCATGGCGGATTTCGATGCCGCCGATTTCCAACAGGAAGTCCAACTCCTTTTGTGCGTAATCGTCCACCAGTTTGTATTTGGCGATCCCGTATTCATTCAGGCCACCGGCCTTTTCCCTGGCCTCGAAAATCACCACGTCATGGCCGTGCATCGCACTGCGGTGGGCGCAGGACAACCCGGCGGGGCCGGCCCCGACCACGGCGATGCGCTTGCCGGTGGCGGCAGCGCGGGAGAATGGATGCTGGCTGAAATGCGCGTTGTCCACGGCATAACGTTGCAACAGGCCGATCAAGACCGGTGCGCACTCATGGGCGTTGTTGCGCACGCAGGCTTGCTGACAAAGAATCTCCGTCGGACAGACCCGGGCGCAACTGCCACCGAGGATGTTGGCTGAGAGGATTTTCTGCGCCGCGCCCTGTACGTTGTCCTGGTGAATGTTGCGGATGAACGAGGGAATATCTATTTCACTCGGGCAGGCATTCACGCAGGGTGCGTCGTAGCAATACAGGCAGCGCGAGGCCTCCAGATGGGCCTGGCGATCATTGAGTGGCGGCGCCAGGTCGGTGAAATGGCCGGCGAGGGCGGCCGCGTTCTCGCTGGGATGGGGGAGGTGGGTCAGGGTCTTGATCACGGTATGGGCCTCACGGTAATTGAGGTGCTGCCTCTGTTGGGCATTACTCAGTGCTACGCCATCCCCTGTAGGAGCTGCCGCAGGCTGCGATCTTTTGATCTTGATCTTGGAAGCAAAATCAAAAGATCGCAGCCTTCGGCAGCTCCTACAGGGTTCGCATTCCAGATGTGGGAGCGATCGAAGGCCTTGATTTCAGCGTTTGACCGCCACCGGCTGATTCAACTCGGCCCGCTTGCTCAGCAAATCGAACACCGCCGGGTAAGCCGGCCGTTCGATGTAGCGCCCGGCACCGCGCTCGGCCCGCAGATCGCCATCGGCCCAGACCACGCGCCCCTGGCTGATGGTGTGGCTCGGTACACCGCGAACGGTCTTGCCTTCGAAAATATTGAAGTCGACCTGCTGGTGATGGGTCTTGGCGGAAATTGTCCGCGTACCTTGCGGATCCCACAGCACCAGGTCGGCATCGGCACCGACACGGATTGCGCCTTTGCGGGGGTAGAGGTTGAAGATTTTCGCGGTGTTGGTAGAGGTCAGCGCCACGAATTGCTGCATCGAGAAACGCCCAGTGTTCACGCCTTCATCCCACAACACCGCCATGCGGTCTTCGATGCCGGCGGTGCCGTTGGGGATCTTGCTGAAGTCGTCTTTGCCGGCGGCTTTTTGCTCAGCGCAGAAGCAACAGTGATCGGTGGCGGTGGTGTGCAGGTTACCTGCCTGCAAACCGTGCCAAAGGGCCTCTTGATGACCGCGCGGGCGAAACGGCGGGCTCATCACGTAGCCGGCGGCGGTCTGCCAGTCCGGATGCTGGTAGACGCTGTCGTCCAGCAGCAGGTGCCCGGCCAGCACTTCGCCGTAGACCGGTTGACCCTTGGCGCGGGCATAGGTGATTTCGTCCAGCGCCTCTTTCGTCGATACATGCACCAGGTACAACGGCGTGCCGAGGGTTTCGGCAATGCGGATGGCGCGGCTGGCGGCTTCGCCTTCCACCTGCGACGGGCGCGACAGTGGATGCGCCTCCGGCCCCGTCATGCCCTGGGCCATGAGTTTGCGTTGCAGGTGATACACCAGCTCACCGTTTTCCGCGTGTACGGTCGGCACCGCGCCCAGTTCCAGGCAGCGCTCAAAACTCGCCACCAGGGTGTCGTCTGCCGCCATGATCGCGTTCTTGTAGGCCATGAAATGCTTGAAACTGTTGACCCCGTGATGAATCACCAGCTCGGCCATTTCTTCGCGGACCTGTTCGCTCCACCAGGTGATGGCGACGTGGAAGCCGTAGTCGGACGCCGACTTCTCGGCCCAGCTACGCCACTGATGGAAGGCCTCCATCAATGACTGCTGCGGATTGGGAATCACGAAGTCGATGATCGACGTGGTGCCACCGGCCAGGCCCGCCGCCGTGCCACTGAAAAAGTCTTCGCTGGCCACGGTGCCCATGAAGGGCAGTTGCATGTGGGTGTGGGGGTCGATGCCGCCGGGCATCAGGTACTGACCGCTGCCGTCGAGTATCTCGGCACCTGCTGGAACGTCGAGGTCTTCGCCGATGGCCTTGATCACGCCGTCTGCGCAATACACGTCGGCGCGATAACTTTCATCATGGGTAATAACGGTAGCGCCACGGATCAACAGAGACATTCCGAGTTCCTCGCAGGCATGACCGACTGATGCCGGTTCTAGATGTTTTATATGACGCCAGCGTTAACCGGATTATTCCTGTCATCGCTGTCAGGATTAAAAGCTAGTCTGAGTTATGGGAATGAGCAAGAATATTTTTTATAAGCTTATGACTGTTTTAACTATTTGATAAATAAAGTAAACATCCTATTTTCACCAAAATGGTGAGGCCGCTCACCATTTTGACGCACTTGACAGGATCTAAATATGGTCAAGATTTCTTATGTGAAATCAGCCGTTTGAGGATGGTCTATGGTTGATGCGCGACTGTGAGAAAAATATCGATGCACCAGATTGAGTCCTGACTGTTCGGACATTGGCGCAGATCGTTCCCAGTGGCGTGACAAGTCGCCGAGGGTTACCTGGTTGATCCAGTAAAACTGATAAACATCAGTTGTTTACAGAGTGTTTATGGAACTGCCCGATGCGCATGCGGGGCAACCGGCACGTTTATTGAAGCCGCCAGCCCCTGATGAGCAAAAATAATTCAAAGATCAGTGGAGCGGCCATGCAACAGATCAGATCGCAAGTGAACGAGCGCGACGGCTTGTTCGAGCTGGAAGCCGGTAGCGATGTCCTCGACAGTCCCCGTTACAACCACGACATCGCACCGACCAAGGTGCACGAACGAACCTGGAACAAATGGCACATCACGGCATTGTGGGTGGGCATGGCGATATGCGTGCCGACCTATACCCTGGGCGGAGTGCTGACGGCGTACTTCGGCCTGAGCGTCGGTGAAGCGCTGCTGGCGATTCTGTTCGCCAACATCATCGTATTGATCCCGCTTACGCTCAACGCGTTTCCCGGCACCAAGTACGGCATCCCGTTTCCGGTGTTGCTGCGTTCGTCCTTCGGCATCTTCGGCTCCAACATCCCGTGTCTGATCCGCGCCCTGGTGGCGTGTGGCTGGTTCGGCATCCAGACGATGTTCGGCGGCCTGGCAATCCATCTGTTCCTCGGTTCGGTGTTCGAGGGCTGGAAATCCCTTGGCGGCACTGGCGAGGTCATCGGCTTCATGGTGTTCTGGGCGCTGAACCTGTGGGTGGTGATTCGCGGCGCCGAGTCGATCAAATGGCTGGAAACCCTCTCGGCACCGCTGTTGGTGCTGGTGGGGGTGGGGTTGTTGGTGTGGGCCATGCCCAATGTATCGATGTCCGAGCTGCTGGCGATCCCGGCCAAGCGACCCGAAGGCGCGGGCGTGGCCAGTTACTTTGCGGCGGGGCTGACCGCGATGGTCGGCTTCTGGGCCACGCTGTCGCTGAACATACCCGACTTCAGCCGCTACGCGAAAAGCCAGAAAGACCAGATTGTCGGGCAGATCATTGGCCTGCCACTGACCATGTTCCTGTTTGCTTCCCTGGGCGTGGTGATGACCGCCGCCTCGGTGAAGCTGGTGGGTGTGACGGTGTCCGACCCGGTGACCCTGATCGGCCATATCCAAAGCCCGGTGTGGGTGGCGCTGGCCATGGCGCTGATCATCATCGCTACGCTGTCGACCAACACCGCAGCCAACATCGTGTCGCCCACCAACGATTTCCAGAACATCGCCCCCAAGGCGATCAACCGGACCAAGGCGGTCATGCTCACCGGGCTGGTCGGGCTGGCGCTGATGGCCCATGAACTGCTGAAAAAGCTCGGCCTGATCGTTTCCGACCTCAGCCTGGAAACGGTCTATTCCAACTGGTTGCTCGGCTATTCCAGCCTGCTGGGGCCGATTGCCGGGATCATGGTGGTGGACTATTTCCTGATCAAGAAACAGCAGCTGGATTTGGCCGGGCTGTACCGCGACGACGTGTATCCGGCATGGAACTGGAACGGTTTTCTAGCCTTCGGGGTGCCGGTGGTGTTGACGCTGCTGTCCTTGGGCAGTGACGTGTTCAGCTGGTTCTACAGCTATGGCTGGTTTACCGGCTCGGCCCTGGGTGGGGTGATTTATTACGGGCTATGCGCGATGCGCCCGAGCCCCGTGGTTGCCAAGTCAACCCTGTAATGATCGTTCCCGCGCTCTGCGTGGGAATGCAGCCCGGGACGCTCTGCGTCCCAAGCCTGGACGCAGAGCGTCCATGGATGAATTCCCACGCGGAGCGTGGGAACTATCAGATCCATACAGCCTCAGGAGATCCCCATGAACGCAGCCGTAGACGTTCTGCAGTCCACCCATCAGCACATCAACCGCGACCGTCTGTGGCAGTCGCTCATGGAGCTGGCCAAGCTCGGCGCCACGGTCAAGGGTGGCGTCTGTCGCCTGGCCCTGACCGACCTCGACCGCCAGGCCCGCGATACGTTCGTAAGGTGGTGCGAGGACGCCGGTTGCACCGTCAGTATCGACGCCGTCGGCAATATTTTCGCCCGTCGCCCGGGGCGCAACCCGGACCTGCCACCGGTGATGACCGGCAGTCACATCGACACCCAGCCCACGGGGGGCAAGTTCGATGGCTGTTTCGGCGTGCTCGCCGGCGTGGAAGTGCTGCGTACCCTCAATGACCTGGGCATCGAAACCGAAGCGCCGCTGGAAGTGGTGGTGTGGACCAACGAAGAAGGCTCGCGCTTTGCGCCGTGCATGATGGGCTCCGGCGTATTCGCCGAGAAGTTCACCCTGGAAGAAACCCTGGCCAAGGTCGATGCCGAGGGCGTGACGGTAGGCGAAGCGCTTAATGCCATTGGCTACGCGGGAACTCGCAGGGTCAGCGGCCACGCGGTGGGCGCCTATTTCGAGGCCCACATCGAACAAGGTCCGATTCTCGAAGACGAACGCAAAACCATCGGCGTGGTCATGGGCGCCCTCGGACAGAAATGGTTCGACCTGAAACTGCGTGGCGTCGAGGCCCACGCCGGCCCAACGCCGATGCACCTGCGCAAGGACGCCCTGGTCGGCGCGGCAGTGATTGTCGGTGCGGTCAACCGCGCGGCCCTCGGTCACCAGCCCCATGCCTGTGGCACCGTCGGTTGCCTGCAAGCCTACCCCGGCTCGCGCAACGTCATCCCGGGCGAGGTGCGCATGACCCTGGACTTCCGTCACCTGGAGCCGTCGCGACTGGACTCGATGATCGCCGAAGTGCGTGAAGTCATAGAAACCACTTGCGACGAACACGGCCTGACCTATGAGCTGATACCCACCGCCGACTTCCCACCGTTGTACTTCGACAAGGGCTGCGTCGAAGCGGTGCGCGGCGCGGCCCAAGGGCTGGGTCTGTCGCACATGGACATCGTCAGCGGCGCCGGGCACGACGCGATCTTCCTTGCCGAACTCGGGCCGGCCGGGATGATATTCGTGCCATGCGAAGGAGGTATCAGCCACAACGAAATCGAAAATGCCGCGCCGGATGACCTGGCGGCCGGGTGTGCGGTGCTGTTGCGGGCGATGCTGGCGGCTTCGGCGGCGGTGGCAAAGGGGGCTCCGGCTGCCTGAGATGCAATAGATCGCAGCCTGCGGCAGTTCCTGCAGGCTGCGATTGTTTGATCTTCAAACGGTTGCCGTATTTTCGAGCTTTTCACTGACCACAAGATCCGCATGATGAATCGGTTTGCCCCGATGCCTGAGCATCCCGCCTTGGCGTTGGTTCATCACCGCCGTCATTTCGGCGAGTATTGCCAGCGCCACGCTTTGCGGCGCATCGCCACCCAGGTCGAGGCCCATCGGGTAGTACAGTGCAGACGTGCTGGTGCCGATTTGCGCCAGCAGGCGTTCGGTACGTTCTTTGGGACCGAGTTGGCCGATGTAGGCGGGCGCGGCTTGCAGCGCCAGCCCGAGCCAATGGCGGTCCTGGCGGTAGCTGTGGGTCATTACCGCGACGGCGGCGCCATCGATCAGCGGGGCCAGGTCGAACGGGTTGTCGAGGCTGGCGAGGATAACTGCGTCGGCTTGCGGGAACCGTTCGGCGCGGGCGAAGTGGCTGCGGCTGTCGATCACACTGACGTGCCAGTCCAGCAACTTGGCCATGCGCACCAGCGGCTGTGCGTCGTGGCCGGCGCCGATAATCACCAGGCGGGGTGGCGGGGCGATGTACTCGAAAAATACTTCGACTTCACCACGGGCGTTGCTGTAGAGGCGTATCGAAGACTTCTTCTGCATCAGGGTCTTGTGCAGACCACGGCGCATGGCACTGTTCAGTTGCAGGTTGCGCAGGCTGCCCTCGGTATCCGACAGCAAACGGTCACCCACCCGTGCAGATGCATCGCGAGAGCTGGCAATCACGGTGGCCATGGCGGCCGGTAGTTGACTGTCGCGCACCCGTCGCAGCAGATCGATGGCTGGCGCAGGCGACTTTGCCCGAAGGCGTTCGAGCATGACGAATACCGTGCCGTTGCAACCCAGGCCAAAGGTCAGGGCGCTTTGCTCGTCGTCCTCGTCCTCGGTGGCGCCCGTGCTGTAGCGGCGCACCACCGGTTCACCGGAGTCTGTGAGCCACCAGGCTTTTTTCGCCAGGTCCTGCTCCAGGCAGCCGCCGCTGACGGTGCCAACGGTGCGGCCGTGTATGGGGATGAGCATCCGCGCACCGGGACGGCGGTAGGCCGAGCCTTCCACCTTGACCACGGTGGCGAGGATAGTTTCTTCGCCCTGGCGGGCGGCGGTGTCGATGGCTTGCAAGAGTTCATTGAGGCCGGACATGGAATCAGTTCCTGAATACGAAGGAGACCCTGTAGGAGCTGCCGCAGGCTGCGATCTTTTGACTTTGCTTTAAGATCTAGATCAAAAGATCGCAGCCTGCGGCAGCTCCTACAGGAATGCGGGGTGGTGGATCAGTCGTCGATGTTCATCAACTGCCGCACCCCATCCCACGCCTCGGCCCGCATCCGCTGCACATCCAGCCCCGCAATCACGCCGTTATCGACCACCACCCGACCGCCGACCAGGCTGTACTTCACTGCGATCGGCTCACCCGCCACCACTGGCGCGACCGCAATGTCGTGGAAACCGAAGAACCGCGGATGGTCGAGACCGTAGAGCACCAGGTCCGCCGCCTGGCCGATTTCCAGGGTGCCAACCGCCCCCAGCCCCAGCACCTGCGCACCCCCGGCCGTGCCCCAGTGAATGACGTCTTCGGCGGTGGTGGCCGAGGCGCCTTGCTGCGCCCGGTGAATCAGCCACGCGGTGTTCGCTTCGCCGACCATGCTGCCGGATTCGTTGGAGGCCACGCCATCCACCCCAAGGGAGATCGGCACCCCGGCCTCGAACATCTGCGGCACCGGCGCGACGCCGCTACCCAGGCGTGCATTGCTCACCGGGCAATGGGCAATGCCGGTGCCGGTTTGCGCGAGCATGCGGATTTCACCGGGCTGCATGTGCACCGCATGGGCGAACCACACGTCCGGGCCGAGCCATTCGTGTTCGGCGACGAACTCCACCGGCAGACAGTTGTATTTTTCACGGCAGAAATTCACGTAATTCTGTGTTTCAGACAGGTGCGTGTGCAGGCGCAAACCGAGGCCGCGGGCGGTGTGGGCCAGTTCGCGCAGCAGTGTCGGCGGCAACGAAAAAGTCGGGGTGGTCGGCGCGACCACGACCCGGCGCATGGCGTCCGGGGTGTCCTGGTGATAGCGGGATTTCAGTCGTTCGATGTCACCGACCATCTGGTCGAGGGTTTCCGGTTGCAGCGCGGTTTTCGAGAACCCCGGGTGGGCGCTGGCCGACTCCAGCGCGCCGCCCCGGCACAAAACGAAACGCAGGCCGAACTGATCGGCCATATCGAACAGCAGGTCACCGGTCTCGGTGGTGCCGTTGGCATGGTAGAGGTAATGGTGATCGGCGCAGGTCGTCACCCCCGACAGCAGCAGTTCGGCCATGCCCAGTTGTGCGGCGATCCGCGCCAGTTGCGGCGTGAAGCGATTCAGACGCGGGTAAGGCACGCTGGCCAGCCAGCCTTGCAGGTCCTGGTTCAGTCCTTCAGGGACGGCCTTGAGCAAGTTCTGGAACAGGTGATGGTGGGTGTTGATCCAGCCCGGATACACCACCGCGTGGCGCGCATCGATCAGCCGTTCGCCGGGTTGCACTTGAAGGCCTTCGGCCATTTCGGCGATGCGCCCGTTGACGACGCGGATGTCCACGGCGCCGGCCCGGGCGCGCGGGCCACGCAGGCCGGTCATTACTGCCTGCGGGTTCTTGATCAGGATGTTTTGCAGTTGAGTCATGGTCGGCTCCAGTCAGAGGCTGTGGGTGGCGGATTTGCTGGCGGCGGCATCAGGCACGCTGACGCCGTTGAGGGTGGCGTTGAGCAACACCGACACCAGGCAGGCGATCACCACGCTGCTGTGCAGGAAAGGCTGCGACCACTCGGGCAATTGCTTGAACAGGGCCGGGGCCAGCACCGGCACGAGGGCGGCGGCGAGGGTGAAGCCGACGATCAGCACGTTGTAGCGATTACGCTCGTAATCGACCTTGGCCAGGGTCTGGATCCCTGCTGCCGCGACCACGCCGAACATGGCGATCCCGGCACCGCCGAGCGCCGCAGTCGGCATTGAGGCAATGATCGCCCCGGCCTTGGGCACCAGCGCCACCGAGCACATGAGCAGGCCGCTGATGGCGACCACCCAGCGACTGCGCACACCGGTGAGGATCACCAGCCCGACGTTCTCCATGAAGGCAATGAACGGAAACGCCGCGAACATTCCGGCGATGGTGCTCGCCAGCCCATTGGCGCGCAGGCCGTTGATCACCTGTTTCTCCTCCACTGGTTTGTCGACGATGTCGCCGATGGCCACGAACAGCCCCATCGATTCGACCATCTGCACGATCATCACCACCACCATGGTGGCGATGGGGATCAGGCTGAAGGTCGGCAGGCCGAAGTAGAACGGGTAGGGCACGGTGAGCCACGGCGACTCCTGCACGCTGTGAAAACTGCCCATGCCCAGCCCGTAAGCCAGCGCCGCGCCCACCAGCATGCCCACCAGCACCGCCATGTTGCGCAGCATCGGGCTGCCGTACCGGTTGACCAGCAGGATGCTGAGCAACACCACCGCTGCGACGGCCAGGTACGTCGGCGCCCCGAAGTCGGTGGCATGCCGCCCGCCGCCGACCCATTCATAGGCGATCGGAAACAGCTGCAGGCCGATTACGGTGACGATGCAACCGGTGACCACCGGTGGAAAAAAGCGCCGTAATCGACCTACGAACGGTGCGATCAGCATGGTGAAAATCCCCGCGCCGATCACCGCTCCGCAGACCCCGGCGAACCCGACATCCGGGTTGGTGCCGATGGCGATTACCGGCCCGACGCTGCTGAACGCCACGCCCTGGAGAATTGGCAGGCGCACGCCGAATTTCCAGAAACCGACGGTTTGCAGCAGGGTGGCGATGCCCGAGCAGAACAGCGTGGTGCTGATCAGCACCACCGTGTCGGCCTGGGACATTTTCAGGGCGCTGGCGACAATCAACGGCACGGCAATGGCGCCGATGTACGAGACGGCCATGTGTTGCAGGCCGAGAGTGAGCATTTGCCGCACCGGCAGAACCCGGTCGACGGGGTGGATGGTGGGTGTTGCGGGGGTATTGGCTGACGACATGGGGAATCACCTCTAGCTGTTGTTATTCGGTACAGAGGGGTATTCGTTCTGATGCCCGTTCAACGGCACCTAATTCCTTGTAGGAGCTGGCTTGCCAGCGATAGCGGATTGTCAGTCGACAAAGAGGGTGACTGTTAAGCCGTCATCGCTGGCAAGCCAGCTCCTACAGGGTTTGGGTCGTTCTGAAAAATGGGCATCAGTCATTCATGTGCCCGGAACCGCCATCCACCGGCTCCGATGCCTTTTTTCAGCCTGCCAGGCAGGCGGCAAAGCCCTGGTTCAGGGCCGCGCGGTCCAGGTCGCGGCCGATGAACACAATCTTGCTGGAGCGCGGTTCGGCGCCCCATGCGGTGGAGGCACGGAACTCGACGAGGCTGTGCACCCCTTGCAGCACGTAGCGCTGGTCCTGATCGGCTACCGCCAGCACGCCCTTCATGCGATACAGGTTGTCGGCCTGCTCGTTGCGCAACTGTGTGATCCAACGATGGAAGTCGCCCAGGTTGACCGCCCCGTCCACGGTGATGCCCACCGACGACACGCTCGGATCATGGTCATGGTCGAGATCATCATGTTCGTAGTGATGGTCATCGGCGTGGTGATCGTGCTCGGCACCGATTTCCATGAGTTTCTGCGTGGACTCGAAGGCACCGATGCCAAGGATTTTCGACAGGTCGATTTCCGCGTAGCTGGAGGTCATCAGGTCCGCCGTAGCATTCAGGTTCCGAATCTTGCCGCTCAGGGACGCCACTTCATCCTCACTGACCAGATCGACCTTGTTGATCACGATGCGGTCGGCACAGACGATCTGGTCCACGGCCTGGTTGTCCACGCCGTCGAGTTGCAGGTCTTCCAGGTGCTGGGCGATGTGCCTGGCATCGACCATCGTGACAATGGCGTCGAGTTCCACTTCATCGGCGATCGGGTCATTGATGAAAAAGCTCTGGGCCACCGGGTAGGGGTCGGCCAGGCCACTGGTCTCGATCAGGATGTGATCGAGGCGCACCGGGCGCGCTACCAGTTCACGGACGATGCGCACCAGGTCTTCGCGAACCTCAGCGGTGCAGCATACGCAGCCGTTGACCATCTCGTAGATTTCTTCGGTTTCGGAACTGAGCACCAGGTCGCCGTCGATGCCGACCTCACCGAACTCATTCTCGATCACGGCGATCTTGCGGCCGTGGTTCTCCTTGAGGATGTAGTTGAGCAGGGTGGTTTTGCCGGCGCCGAGGAAGCCGGTGAGGATGGTCACCGGGATTTTGGTGTTGGGGCTTGGGGCGTTGAAGGGGGTGTTCATGTGAGGCTCCTTGAATAACTGATTGGAGTGCTTTCAACTGTGGGAGCGAGCCTGCTCGCGAATGCGGCGTTTCAATCAGCGAAGTTGGCGGCTGATTCACCGCTTTCGCGAGCAGGCTCGCTCCTACAGGGGTTTGTGGGTTCTCGCCAGCGCATTGCGGTGCCGGCGTCGAGGCCGAACAGGTCGAGGACGCGGCCGAGGCTGTGGTCGACCATTTGCGCCAGGTCTTGCGGGCGGGCGTAGAAGGCCGGAACAGGTGGGGCGATGATGCCGCCCATCTCGGTGACCGCCGTCATGTTGCGCAGGTGGGCGAGGGTCAGCGGGGTTTCCCGGGCCATCAGCACCAGCGTGCGGCGTTCCTTGAGCGTGACGTCGGCGGCCCGCCCGATCAGCCCTGAAGAGGTGCCGGTGGCGATTTGCGCCAGGGTGCGCATGGAACAGGGCGCGACCACCATGCCCAGGCAGCGGAACGAACCGCTGGCGATGCCGGCCGCTACGTCATCGGCGCGGTGGTAATGGCTGGCCAGCGCCGTGACGTCGGCCAGTTTGTAATCGGTTTCGTGGGCCATGGTCAGCAGCGCGGCGCGGCTGATGACCAGGTGGCTTTCAACGTCCAGCTCGGCGAGCAATTGCAGCAGGCGTACGCCGTAGATAAAACCCGACGCACCGCTGATGCCGACCACCATGCGCTGGCGGTTCATGATTGCAGGCCTGCGAGCAGTTGGCGGGCGCGGTCGACCGTATCCCGTTCAAGTTGCGCCTTGATCCCGTCGAAGCCTGAGCCGCGGGTAGCGTCCAGGCCCATGCGCGAGGTAGTGCCGTTGACGGACGATGACGGGTCCAGCGGGCTGCCAGGCAAGCCATCGATGACGAAGATGTCCTGGTGCGGCTGGAAGTGCGTGGCCAGCGCCCACAGCACTTGACTGTCGTCGCTGATATCGATGTCGCTGTCCACCGCGATCACGGTCTTCAGGTACGGGTCCCAGCCGAGCAGGGCCAGCATGATCTGTCGCGCTTCGCCGTCGCGGCTTTGCTCCAGCGCGACGTAGCAATGAAAATGGGTGCCCGAATTCGGGTAGTGCACCGCGGTGACGGCGGGGAAGCGCGCCTTGAGCTTTTCGCTCATCTCCGCTTCCCGGGGCAGTCGCGCCAGGGTCAGGTGTTCGGCGTAGCGGCCGCCGACCACGTCCACCAGCCAGGCGTCCTTGCGCCGCATCAGGGTATCGACCCGCAGTACATTGTTGGTCGAGCGATCCGAGGAGTAACCGCTGAACTCACCGAACGGACCTTCTTCGGCATAGGCCGTGGGATCGATCGCACCTTCGAGGACAAATTCTGCGCTGGCCGGGACGCCGATCCCGTAGCGCGGGGTCTTCACCAGCTCCAGCGGCGCGCCGAACAATCCGCCCGCCACGGCGCGCTCATCGCTGCCGAACGGCAAGCGTGCGGCCGCCGCGAGCATGAACAAAGGGTGCGCGCCGACCACCATGGCCACGCGCAATTCTTCGCCACGCTCGCGGGCGGTTTGCAGCATGCGCCACAGATGGCCCCGTGAGTGCAGGCTGGTGGCGAGGGTCTGCCGGGCGTGGCGCATCGAGCGGTGGTAGCTCATGTTGGCGATGCCGCTGAGCGGGTCCTCGGCAATGATGATCGCGTTGGTGATGTAGGGACCGCGATCACTGGCGAAATGCTTGAGCATCGGCAACAGCGCCAGGTCCACGGCTTCGCCTTCGTAGATCTCGTCCAGCACCGGGCCGCTTTCCACGTAGCGCGGGGCGATGGGGTTGTTGGCGCGTTGCTGGAACGTCTCGTGCAGTTGCGCCGGGGCAACGCCGAACAGTCGTGCGATACGGGTGCGGGAGGCAAACAGGTTGGTGGCCACTGGCACGCCGAAGTTGCCGACTTTTTCGCAAATCAACAGCGGATCGCGGCCCTGGTTGGCCAGGGCATCGACCAGGGCGGTGACGTCCTGATCGGCTGAAAGGGAATGCTGGACGGTGAGCACATCGTCCGGGTATTGCCGGCGATAGGCGTCTAGAAAAACATGAAAATCCTGGGTATCGCCGAGCGTCGAGAGGGTCATGGTTTCACCTCGGAAAATCGTTACGGTCCCCCGTAGGAGCCGGCTTGCTGGCGATAGCGCCGGGTCATTCAACGACGATGTTGACTGATAAACCGCTATCGCCAGCAAGCCGGCTCCTACAGGGGAGGCAGCGTTACAGATACGTCGTGGTCAGGCGAATGTCCGCCTCGGCCAGGTCCTTGGGTGGCGGCGTCGGTTCGATGCCGCACAACCGGGCGATGTTGTTGCCCAGGTAATCCTCAAGGTGGTCCTCGTCGATGCCCAGGCCTTGTGGTGCGGGCGAGCACAGCACCTCAAGCTCGCGCAGCCACATGCCCGGCTCGTTCGGCGGCGAGTCGGTGCCGAACACGATCTTGTTGCGTGGCAGGTCCTTGGCGAACTCGACAATCCGCGACTGGAAGCACCAGCCCGATTCGCAGTACACGTTCGGCGTGTCCATGGCCATCCAGAACGCTTCGAACGAGTAGTTGCCGCCGGTCTGGATACCGAAGTGGCCAATGATGAAATTGACCATCGGGAACTCACGGATGATCGGGTAGAACATGGTTGGAATGGTGTACGGGCCGTCACCGGTGTGGATCAGCACCACGATGTTGTACTTGGCACACACCTTCATTGCCGGACGCAGCCAGTCCAGCGCCCGGTCCGGGCGATAACCGTGCATGTTGGCGTGCAGCTTGAGCATCTTGAAGCCGTATTCCTTGATGTGGAATTCCAGCTCCGCCGCACCGTTTTCCGGCCCCCAGCGCGGGTTGAAGTTGAAATTGCCGATGAAACGGTCGGGGTATTTCACGCACAGTTCGGCGACGTAGGACATGTAGTCCCGCACACCCTCGCGGCCACGGCGGTTGCCGTCGCGGTAGCCGGTGTTGCCCGGCGGTGGCTGGATGAAACCCATGTCGATGCGGCGCGGCTTGCCGTTGATCATGTACGGGCCGTCCATCAGCTTGAGCATGCGCTCGCCGGTGAAGGGTTCGCCGGTGTGGCGCCAGGCCTCGTCGACCAGGTTGGTGGGGTGCAGATGGGTATCGATGATCATCGGTTCAGCTCCTGGCCAGTTGCGTGGTGACGGGACGCTTGAGTTGCGCCTCTGCTTCGGAAACGGAGCGCGGCGGCGGTGTCGGTTCGAGGCCGATCATCCGTGCGGTGTTGTTGCCCAGGTACGCTTCGAGGGTGTCTTCGTCGAGGTTCAGGCCTTGCGGCGGTTCGTGGCACAGCACTTCCAGCAGGCGCAGCCACATGCCCGGTTCGTTCGGCGGCGTATCGGTACCGAAGAGAATCTTGTGGGTGGGCAAGACCTTGGCAAACTCGACGATCCGCGATTGCAGGCACCAACCCGATTCGCAGTAGACGTTGGGCAACTCCATCGCCCATTGCATCGGTTCGAACACGTAGACGCCACCGGTCTGCACGCCGAAGTGAGCCATGATGAAATCGACGTTGGGAAACTCCTTGATCATCGGCACCCATTCCGACGGGATGCTGTACGGCCCGTCGCCGGTGTGCAGCTTGACCGGGATGCCCAGCTCGGCACACTTCTCGAAGGCCGGGCGCACCCAGTCCAGGGCGCGGTCGGGACGGTAGGCGTGCATGTTGGCCTGCATCTGGACCATCTTGAAGCCGTGTTCCTTGACGTAGCGCTCGATGGCCTCGACGCCGTTCTCCACGCCGCAGCGCGGGTTGTAGACGAAGCAACCGATGAAGCGATCCGGGTAGGTCTGGACCATTTTCAGCGTGTAGGCCATGTAGGCGTCGATGGATTCGCGCCCGCTGAGTTCACCGTCGGTCCAGGTGTAGATGGTGTTGCCCTGCGGGGGCTGGATGAAGGCTTTGTCGATGCGGCGAGGTTTGCCGTTGACCATGTACGGGCCATCCATCATCTGCAGCAGACGCTCGCCGGTGAACGGGTCACCGTCATGCCTCCAGGCGAGGTCCACCAGATCGGTGGGATAGCAACTGATATCGATGATCATTGAAGTCGATCTCCTGATAGCGGGGAAAGGAACCTTGCGGTTCGCTAGCAGCCACGTCCGGGCAATCGGCCATTTCTATGCGCAAAGACTCGCGCATTCCCTCGCCTGGTCGCATCCGGCTCGGAACGCTGGCTGCTTGGGGAGGAGTATTGGAAGGGGGGGTAGGGTTCGTACAATATTAATTGGGCGAGGGGTTGATATGCGTTCGATATGGGGGAATAAGTGGTGGATGTACTGGCCTCTTCGCGAGCAAGCCCGCTCCCACATTTGAAATACATACTCCTGTGGGAGCGGGCTTGCTCGCGAAGGCGTCAGTGTTGTGTACGCAAAGCCAACTGCTTGACCGCCTCAACCACCGGCGCCACTCGCTCGGCCTGGCCCGGCGGCCACACCGCATACAGGTTGTAATGCGCCGCAATCTGCGCCTCGTTCAACATCACCAGACGCCCGCTGCGCAACGCATCCGCCGCCAGCAGTCCGCGCACCAATCCTGCGCCGACCCCGGCCTCGGCCGCCGCGATCAGATTGGCCGCGTTATCGAACACCACCCTTGCCGCAGGCTCGACGGGAGGCATGCCCGCCGCGTCCAGCCAAGGAATCCAAGAGCGTCGCGTATAGCCCAGCAACGGCAGTTCGAGGATCTGTGACGGGCTCAGCGGTAACTGCAAACCGTGCCGCTCAAGTAGTCGGGGCGACGCCACCGCCATCACCCGATCCCCGCAAATCTGCGTCATCTCGCAGTCGTCCCAATCGCCATAACCGTAGCGCAGGGCCAGGTCCACGCGTTCAAATGTGCTGCGGTCCGAGCGCGGCATCGACAACAACACCACCTCATGCTCGGGCAACAGGTCCAACAGCTGTGGCAAGCGCGGATTGAGCCAGCTCTGGGCCAGTTCGCTGTCTACGTCGATCGTCAGCCTCTGCGCCACACTGCGGTTCTTCACCGAAGACAGCGCCCGGTCGATTTGCGCCAGGCCGTCGGACAGCACGCTGGCAAACAACTGCCCGGCGTCGGTCAGGTTGCTGCCACCCCCTTCGCGCACGAACAGCGGCTGACCGATGAAGTCTTCCAGGGAGCGGATCTGCTGGCTGATGGCGCTGTGGGTCAGGTCCAGTTTGCGCGCGGCGCTGGAGAAACTGCCGCTGCGGGCGGCCTGGATAAAGGCACTCATGGACTGCACCGACGGGTATCGCTTGTACATGCTGTTAGTCCTACTTACACAGGATGGCAGAAATCGTCGCTGGCCCGATTTTCACCAGGCTTCCAATAATCGAGCACCAGGCCTGCACAAAGACGGGCCGCTCTCTTGGAGCCTGACAATGATCGAATTCACGGTAAACGGCGAACGACGCGAGCTGGTAGAGACGTCCCCCTCCATGCCCTTGTTATGGGTGCTGCGTGACCATTTGAAACTCACCGGCACCAAGTTCGGTTGCGGCATGGGCCTGTGCGGCGCCTGCACTGTGCATCTGGACGGTGTCGCGGTGCGGTCCTGCCAATTGCCGGTGGCCGCCGTGGCGGGGCATCGGATCACCACCATCGAAGGCCTGTCGCCCACTGGGCAGCATCCGCTGCAACTGGCCTGGGTTGCCGAAGATGTGCCGCAATGCGGTTACTGTCAATCCGGTCAGATCATGTCCGCCGCCGCGTTGCTCAGCAGCGGTGCAGAAGTGAGCGACGACTCGATCCGCAATGCCATGTCCGGCAACCTGTGCCGCTGCGGCACCTACGGGCGGATCAACAAAGCGATCAAGCGCGCAGCCAACGCGCCGAAGGAGGCGTGATGTCGATTTCACGGATGGATCTCTCGCGACGTACGTTTCTCAAGCAAACCGCGACCGCTGCCAGCGGCCTGGCCATCGCGTTTTACCTGCCCTGCGGCTTGTCTGCGACAGACCCCATGGCCCCGGCACCGGCCAGTGACTTCGAACCCAATGCCTGGGTGCGCATCCTGCCCGACGGCACGGTGAAACTGGTGGTGCACAAGCACGATTCCGGCACTGGCACGCACACCGCGCTGGCCGCGTGCGTGGCCGAGGAGCTGGACGTCAACCCGATGACTGTGCAGGTGATCTCGCCGGAAAATCCGTTCTTCGAAACCTACATTCATCCGATCTGGAAGGTCTTCTCCACCGGCGGCAGTACCAGCGTGTCGCTGGAGTACGAGCGCCTGCGCATGGCCGGGGCGACGGCGCGCACGCTGCTACTCACCGCCGCCGCCAGGCAGTGGAAAGTCAGCGCCGACACCTGTACCACAGAGGAGGGGCGCGTCGTGCATCCGGCGAGCCAGCGCAGCCTTGGTTACGGTGAGCTGGCCGTGGTTGCCGCGCATCTGCCGGCACCGGCCAAGGTCACGCTCAAGGAACCGGCGCAGTTCAAGTACATCGGCAAGCTGCGGCACAAGCGCGACGCCCAGGCCAAGGTCTGCGGGCGCTTCAAATACAGTATCGACGTGGAGCTGCCGGGCATGTTGGTGGCGGTGATTGAGCGCGCGCCCGTGGTCGGGGCGAGTGTTGTATCGGTGGACAGCACGGCGGCGCTGCAGGTGTCGGGGGTGCGCAAGGTGATCAAGGTGCCGGGCCGTCCCGACGTGCTCGGCGGTAACGTCGAAGGCGTGGCGGTGTTGGCGGATCATTACTGGGCCGCGCATCAGGGCCGCGCGTTGCTCGAGGTGCAATGGAGCGACTCGCCGCTGGCCGGTTTCGACAGCGATGAACTGCACAAGGTCCAGGCAGCTGCGCTGGCAGACAAGGGCGCACAACGGGTCCGTGCAATGGCTGCCGGGGACGTGAGCGGACAATGGCCGAACGCCGCGAAACTGCTCGAAGCCGAGTACCGCATGCCCTACAAGGTGCAGAATCCGCTCGAGCCGATTTGTATCACTGCACAGGTCAAGGACAACGCCATCACCTGGTGGGGCGGCGTGCAGGTGCCTTCCTCGGCCCTGGAGGCGGCGCAAACGGTGTGCCAGATCGCCCAGGACAAGGTCACCCTCCATGAGTTGGTGTCCGGCGGCAGCTTCGGTGCGCGGGAAGCCAAGTACTGGTTGTTCGAAGTGGCGTACCTGGCGCAGCAAACCAGGGTGCCGGTAAAACTGATGAACAGCCGTGAAGACGAAATGCGTTCGTTGTTCATGCACCCGGCCACGCTCCATCGGGCCAAGGGGGCGCTGGACGCCCAGGGACACTTGACGGCGTTGCAGCTGGAGGCCGTGTCACCCGCCTCGCCAGAGCAGTGGGAACCGGGCTACTTCGAACGTCCCGATAAAATGGACTACAGCACTACCGAGGCCATCACTGCGTGGGATTTTGCCTATCGCCCGGCAAACCTCGACCTTACCTGGGTCAGGCACGAAACCCGGGTGCCCAGCGGCTGGTATCGCTCGGTGAGCTTCATCCCCAACGTGTTCGCCGTGGAGAGCTTCATGGATGAGCTGGCCCATGGCGCAGGGCAAGACCCGTTGGCCATGCGCCTGGCCAACATGCAGGATCGGCCACGGCACGTTGCGGTGCTCAAAAGCGCTGCCGAGCGCGCCGGTTGGGGCCAGCCCCTGCCTGAAGGGACGGCATTGGGGATCGCCACCAACCAGGGCTACAGCAGTTTTATCGCAGTGGTTGCACGGGTGTCGAAACAGGATGGCGCGGTCAAGGTCGAGAAGCTCACCTGCGTTGTCGATTGCGGTCTGGCCGTTTCGCCCGGCGGCGTCGAAGAACAGATCTACGGCGGCCTGATGTGGGGCCTGGGGCACGCCTTGTTCGATCGCCTGGACATCAGGCAGGGCAGGGTGGTGCAGAGCAACTTCCACGATTACCGGGTAGCGCGCATGTCGGACATGCCGGCGCTGGACATCCTGCTGGTCGAAGGTGATCCGGGCAAGCCCGGTGGTGTAGGCGAGCTGGGCAGCCCATCGGTGGCCCCGGCCATCGCCAATGCCCTGTTCAGCCTGACCGGCGTGCGCCAGCGCTCGACGCCCTTGAACCTGGGGTAGTTGGCATGGACTTGCGCCTGTTGCGCTACTTCATGGCGCTGGCCGAAGAGCTGCATTTCGGCCGGGCCGCCACCCGCTTGCACATTTGCCAGCCTCCGCTGAGCCAGCAGATTCGGCTGCTGGAGGAGGAACTCGGGACGCCGCTGTTCGAGCGCAGTCATCACCGGGTTGAGCTGACCGCCGCTGGGCAGGTGCTCAAGGAACAGGCACCGCTGGTGTTCGAACAGCTCAACCGTGCGCTCGACCTGACACGGCAAACCGGTCGCGGCCAGTTGGGCGAGCTGGAAATCGGCATGATCAGTTCGGTAATGGTCGGTGTGCTGCCTCGGGCCTTGCACCTGTTTCGCGAACGTTATCCGCAGGTGAGCTGGCGCCTGCATGAGATGACGCCGGCGGCGCAGGTCAAGGCGCTCAAGGAAAAACGCATCGACGCCTGCGTGTTTCGGGTCGGCTATGACGATCCGCAGTTGCGCAATGAACTGCTGATCTACGAGCCGATCCGGGTGGTCATGCCGGTCGATCACCCGTTGGCCGCAAAAGAGCTTCTGGCACCCGCGGACCTGGCGCCCGAGCCGTTCGTGGCGCTGGAGCTCAAGCAATCGCGGTTTGCCGATTTTCTCTACCAGTGCTGTATCCAGGCCGGATTCACGCCGCAGATCCGCCAGCAAGTGATCGAGGTGCAAACCTTGCTCAGCCTGGTCCGCGCTGGTTTCGGCGTGGCCTTGTTGCCGGCCTCCATCGAACAGCTGGCGCCGGCAGGCCTGGTGTTCCGGCGCCTGACCCCGGCGTTGCCGGAGGTGCCGTTGTACGCTACCTACCGAGCGGACGACGATTCACCGGTGCTCAAGCTCTTTCTCGATACGCTGCGTGAGCTGGTCTTGCAAGACCGGTTGTCTTGACACACAACCTTGTGGGAGCGGGCTTGCTCGCGAAGGCGGTGGATCAGTCCCTGAATCTGTTGAATGACACACCGCCTTCACGAGCAAGCCCGCTCCCACACGTTCTTTGCACTATCCGAAAAACGGGCGGTCGGAGACTTCACAGAGTCACCCAACTTGTGGAGTCGCAATGAGCCAGGACGTCCTGACCACCGAAACCAATCGCCGCCAGTTGCAGCAGATCATCGCCGGGCTGACCGACGGGGTTATTCTGCTGGACCCCGATCAGTGCATTCTCTGGGCCAATGACGCCGCGCTGGCGATGCACGGCGTCGAGCGCATCGGCGATCTGGGGGCCAATGCCAAGGAATATGCCAAGCGCTTCGCGTTGCGGTATCGCAATAACCATCCGGTCCCGGCGCACAGCTACCCGATCAACCGCGTGGCACGCGGCGAGACCTTCAACGATGTACTGGTAGAGGTGACGCCAGCGGCGGATGACGGGCCCATGTGGGTCCATCGCGTGCGCAGCCTGGTGCTGGCTGACAACCGAGGCGAGCCGGAATCGCTGGTATTGATCATGGACGATGTCACCGACTGGGCAAGCGCCGAGCAGCGTTTCGAAAAAACCTTTGCCGCCAACCCGGCGCCCGCGGTGATTTGCCGTCTCAGCGATTTGCGTTATATCAAGGTCAATCCGGGGTTCCTCGAGATGACCGGTTATGCCCGTGACCAGGTGATCGGCACGTCGACCTACGAGCTGGATGTGCTGGCACAGGCTGAAAACAGGGATCTGGCGAAACAATGCTTACGCGACGGCAGCACGATTCCCCAGATGCAGGCCGAATTGCAATTACCCGCAGGCGGTAACAAGCAAGTGATCGTCGCCGGCCAGCCCCTCGAGCTGCATGACGAACCCTGCATGCTGTTTTCCTTCGTCGACATGGAGCCCCGGCGCAAGGCCGAAGTGGCCCTGCGCCAGAGCGAGGAGCGGTTTGCCAAGGCCTTTCGCCTGACGCCGGTGCCAACCTTGGTGTGCAGCGCCAGCGACCAGGTGGTGATGGATGTCAATGACGCGTTCCTCGATACCCTTGCGTACTCCAGCGACGAGGTGTCCGGCAAAACCATCGCCGAGATCGAGATCTTCCATGATAAGGGGGCTCGCACGCGGTTCTTTACCACCCTGGAGAAAACCGCAAGGCTGGACCGCGTTGACGTGCGTGTGCGCAGGAAAGACAACGAGCTGATCGATTGCGCCGTTTCCGCCGACACCGTGAACATCCAGGGTAGTCCTTGCTACCTGTTGGTGTTGATGGACATCACCGAGCGCAAACGCACCGAGCTGGAATTGGTGGCGGCCATTGAGGAGGTGATGAAAGATGCCTCGTGGTTCAGTCGCACGCTGATCGAAAAACTCGCCAACGTGAAGAACGTCAACGCACCGCAGTTACCCAGCGTCTCCTTTACCGACCTGACAGCTCGGGAGCGCGACGTGCTGGAACTGATCTGTGCAGGCCTGGCGGACAAGGAAATCGCCGCGCGCCTGAAACTGGCGACGAATACCGTGCGCAACCACGTTGCGACCGTGTATTCCAAGCTTGACGTGCACAGCCGCAGCGAGGCGATTGTCTGGGCGCGCGAACGCGGACTGTTTTCCAGTGCATGGCGTCCAAAGCCTTGAGGGTAAGGTGCAAATGCACTACTCGAGGGGGTGCAAACTCAGGTTCTGGCAGGCAGGTGGCAAGCCTTAGGCTAGGAGCGGGCGAATGACGTTTACAGATCATTCATCCTCCCCTGGTCGTAAAAGGAACAGCCATGCTCGACGAACGCATTACCCACGCACTGGATGGCCGCGGTGGGCTGTCGCAATGATTTATGTGGCGCAGCTGCGCACGCAGCTTGAACGGACCTTTTCGCCATTGGCCTGTGAATGCAGTATCACTGGCGATCATACCTTGACCATCAAGCTCTACCACCCGGTGTCGGGACAAGTCGATCTGGTGGTCAGCGGATTGAACGTAACCCTGCTGCAGACGCCCGAATCGGTGGCGACGCTTATCGAAGAATTGAGGTATGAACTGGAGTGCAACAGCCTGCAGCGCCCGGATCCGGTAGTGTAGGAATTGCCAGCTTTGAGATGCCCGGACGAGTGAATACGCGATAAAACTGTACAAAAGTGATTTTTCTCCAGCCGCGCCGTGAACTTTCCAGCGGTGTTCTGTTGTCACACAAACGTGTACATCCTTTTTCGCGGGTCAGCCTATGAAAAGTCTTGGGAAACGCGTTTTTGCTCCTGTGGCACTGTGTGCCGTGATTATCGGTGGCTGCTCCAGTCCGCCGCCGCCTCCACCTGCTGCACCACCACCGCCGCCTGAAACGACCTGCCAGACCTCGGATAGCACCCAGGTAATGGGCGATATGCGGGCGGAAGGGGAGGTAAAACGCGAAACAACCGTGACGCGGTGCGTCACCCAGTAAAAACGTACATCCCTCCTGTAGGAGCGAGCATGCTCGCGATGGTCGTTAACGATAACGTTGGGAACCTGACAACCCGTGTCGTTCTCAGGTCCATCGCGAGCATGCTCGCTCCTACAGGGGATGCATCAGATCAGGACAGGAACCCACCGTCGACGTTCAGCGAAACGCCCGTGGTGTAGCTCGATGCGTCGCTCGCCAGGTACAGCACGGCACCGGCCATCTCGCTTGGATCTGCCACGCGCTTGAGCGGGATCTGCTGCAGCGCAGTGTTCAGGATCGCCTCGTTCTTCACCAGCGCCGACGCAAACTTGGTATCTGTCAAGCCCGGCAGCAGGGCGTTGCAGCGGATGCCAAACTGCGCGCATTCCTTGGCGAACACCTTGGTCATGTTGATCACGGCTGCCTTGGTCACCGAGTAGATACCCTGGAAGATCCCGGGAGAGACGCCGTTGATCGAGGCGACATTGATGATGCTGCCGCCGCCGTTTTCGCGCATCAGCTTGCCGGCTTCCACTGACATGAAGAAGTAACCGCGGATATTGACGTCGACGGTCTTCTGGAAGGCGCTGAGGTCGGTGTCCAGCACATTGCAGAATTGCGGGTTGGTCGCGGCGTTGTTGACCAGGATGTCCAGGCGCCCGAACTGCTCCTTGATGTCGGCGAAGACCTGGCTGATCTGTTCCATCTCGCCGATGTGGCAGGCAATGGCGGTGGCTTTGCCCCCGGCGGCGATGATCGCGTCCGCCACGTGCTGGCAGCCCTCGAGTTTACGGCTCGAGACGATCACGTGGGCGCCTTGCTGGGCCAGCAGTTTGGCGATGGCTTCACCGATGCCGCGGCTGGCGCCGGAGACGAATGCGATCTTGCCGTCGAGGTCGAACAACTGAGTCTTGGACATGATTTTTCCTTGTTATGGAGCCGAAATCGCCTTCTGTAGGAGCCCGGCTTGCCGGCGAAGGCGTACCTGATGTCGCCTTCGCCGGCAAGCCGGGCTCCTACAAGTGGTGTGGGGTATCAGAGGCTGGATGTGTCGATGACCTGCAAGCTCATCTGCTCCAGCAGTTTGTTCATGTGAATGAACTGGGCGAAGCGTTTGTCCTGGGTCTGGCCATGGTAGAAGCGGTAGTAGATTTGCTGCACGATACCGGCCAGGCGGAACAGGCCGTAGGTGTAGTAGAAATCGAAATTGTCGATTTCGATGCCTGAACGCTGGGCGTAATAGTCGACGAATTCGCGACGGGTCAGCATCCCTGGTGCGTGGCTGGGCTGACGGCGCATCAACTGTACCGGCGCCGGATCACCGGCTTCGATCCAGTAGGCAAGGGTGTTGCCCAGGTCCATCAACGGGTCGCCCAGGGTGGTCAGTTCCCAGTCGAGCACGCCGATGATCTGCATCGGGTTGTTCGGGTCGAGGATGACGTTGTCGAAGCGGTAATCGTTGTGCACGATGCTGGAGGTCGGATGATCGGCCGGCATCTTGTCGTTGAGCCAGGCTTTCACTGCTTCCCACTGCGGCGCATCGGAGGTCAGCGCTTTCTCGTAACGATCGCTCCAGCCTTTGATCTGCCGCGCCACGTAGCCTTCGGGCTTGCCGAGGTCGCCCAGGCCGTAGGCGTTGTAGTCGACACGGTGCAGTTCGACGAACTTGTCGATGAAGCTCTTGCACAGCGCTTCGGTCTTTGCCGAGTCCAGCCCCAGTTCCGGCGGCAGTTCGGAGCGCAGGATGATGCCGTTGACCCGCTCCATCACATAGAACTCGGCACCGATCACCGCTTCGTCCGTACAGTGCACGTAGGCTTTCGGGCAATACGGAAAACCTTCGCGCAGTTGATTGAGGATGCGGAATTCGCGCCCCATGTCATGGGCAGACTTGGCTTTGTGACCGAAGGGCGGGCGACGCAGGACAAACTCCTGTTCGGGGTACTCCAGCAAGTAGGTGAGGTTGGACGCACCGCCCGGGAACTGGCTGATCCGTGGCAGGCCGCTCAAGCCCGGAATATGGGCCTTGAGATAGGGATCGATCAGGCTGGCATCGAGTTCTTCGCCGGCGCGGGTGCGGGTGGATTGGTCAGTAAGCGTCATGCTTATCCCTTCTGCTTATTCTGGAGGCCTGAAACTATTGGCTAATCTAATGCGCGCACCCGGCACCCACAACCTCGAACAGCCCTTATAGGTGAGCGTGTTGCCGGGCAATCATTGCTTTTGATACACCTGTTTGAATTGCTTTACTGGACGGCTTGAGTAACCACACCCTGGGGCAATTCGATGGGGGTCAGCACGGGCTGGCCGGAAAAATACGCCACGAGGTTGCGCCCCACCAGTTCCACGGTGCCTTGGGTGGCCTCCGGGGAAAGCCCGGCCACATGCGGGCTGAGGATGACGTTCGCCAGGGCCTTGAGGGCATCAGGCACCTTGGGCTCGGCATCGAAGACATCCAGCGCGGCACCGGCGATCCGTCGCTGCTCAAGTGCGGTAATCAGGTCGGCTGTGACCACTACGCTGGCGCGGGCGATATTGACGAAAAATCCGTTCGGCCCCAGGGCCTCGAGCACCTGCCGATTGATCAGGTGCTTGGTGCCCAGCCCTCCCGGGGTGGCGGCGATCAAAAAGTCCGAGGCACGGGCCAGTTCGGTGGGTGTCGAGCAGAACTTGTAGGGCACATCGCTGCGGTGCTGGCGGTTGTGGTAACTCACCGTCATGTCGAAGCCCGCGGCGGCACGTTTGGCGATGGCCATGCCGACCGCGCCGAGGCCCAGAATGCCCAAGCGCTTGCCGGCCAGGGAAGGGCGCATGATTTTTGGCCATTCACCCCGACGTACCGCGGCATCGCAGCGGGGGATATCGCGCACCAGCGACAGCAGCAATGACATGGCATGGTCTGCCACCGAGGAGGCGTTGACCCCGGCGCCATTGGTGACGGTGATGCCCCGGTCGGCGGCGGCTTGCAGGTCGACCTGTTCGTATCCGGCGCCAATCACGCAGATGATCTTGAGGTTGGGCAGGGCGGCGATTTCATCGGCGTAGAGACCGAGAGGGCCCCGGGTCAGGACGGCGTCGATCTGGCCGCTGTGTCGGGTGATGGCCTCGGCGCGCTCGGCGGGCGTGGGCGCCAGGATCAGGTGAAAGCCCTGATGTTCGAGAATGGGCAAGTAATCATTGATGGTTTCAACCAGTACCAGAACGGTTGCAGGCATGCTTTGCTCCTGTGGGCAGCGGGCAGTCGGGCGCGAACGTCGGTCGAGAGTGCTGGTTGCGAACCATTTTGGCAATCTCACTGGCGTCGCTCCTCAGTGTAGGAGCTGGCGAAGCTTGCGATCTTTTTAAGGCAGCGAATATTTTTGATGACACCGAATATTCAATCCGGGGCAGGGGGCTCTGTCAGAAAACTCTGGGCTGCCTCGAGGATTTCCTCCGACAGGGCGTCGCCCCGGGTGGCCCGCGCCAGTGTCAGCGCGCCGACCATCAGTGAGTACTGCACCAGCGCCTGCTGCCGGTTTTCGGCGGCATCGTCCGAATCCATCAGTTCGCCCAGGGCATCGAGCAGTCGGTTCAGGCCGGCCATGAACGGCTCGCGCAGGCTGCTGTCGGCGTGCTCGTGGCACATGTCGCCGGCAAAGGCCACCACCGGGCAGCTTTCACCGGGGTTATCGCGGCTGTAGACCGACAGGTAAGGCTTGATCAGTGCCTGGCGCGCCGCCGCCTTGTCGTCGCCCTGGGTGATTCGTTCGCGCCATCGCGTACCCACTTCTTTGAATGCCCGCTCGCTGGCCTCCCTGGCCAGCGCTTCCTTGGACTGGAAGTGACCATAGAAACCGCCATGGGTCAGCCCCGCCGCCGCCATCACGTCGACGACGCTGATCCCATGCAGGCCACGTTCACGAAACAACCGTGTGGCGGCCTCGACGATGATTTCACGGTTGAGGTCGGCTTGTTTGCGGGATACGCGGGGCATGGGCGGCTCACAGGGCAATAAGTTGGCGATCAGAGTGCGTATTGGGCAATGCCATTGCCGAACGACCAGTTCTCTTTCTTCACTTCCACCAGATTAATGAAAACATCCTCCAGGCGCACGGCCAGTTGCGTGTTGAGGCTTTCGACGATGGTTTTGTAGAGCAGCTTTTTCTGCTCCAGGGTTCGGCCTTCGCTCAGGGTGATCTGGATCACCACCAGGTTGTCGGTGCGCTGGATACCCAGGTACTGGGGATCGAAGATGAAATGCTGTTCGTCGTGCTCGGCGAGGATCTGGAAGTTATCGTTTTCCGGCACGCCAATCGCGCTGCGCAAGGCAGCGTAGATCAGTTGTCCGACGCGTTTGGCGTAGGTGGGGTCCTGCTGTTTCTTGAGGTCGACGCGAACCAGGGGCATGGGATGACTCCAGAGGGTTGACAGGTTCTCTAAAAATACATGATGAACGACCTTTATCCAGCGCATATCGTCGTCTAGCCTAGATTGCGAAGCGTTTCATTTTTTGTTGGTATGGGTAGTGACAAAATAGGGGCGAGACGGAGCTATCTGTCATCGGTGATGGATTTCTTTTTCAAGAAAATTGGTACCAGATTTTGGTTTGGCATTTTCCGTTTGTATGCCGTAGCAGTGGCTTGTGTCGACGCGCGTCTGGCACAGGAAAAAAGCCTTGTGCTGAATACGGAGTGACAAAGAATAGGAAGGGGTTGTTGAACAATCGTAATTAGAAGAGAGAGGCATACCGCAAAAGGACGGCTGTGAGACAGGCTTTGGGAGTCGACTAGGCTTTGTGCAGGCTCTTTTGGCTGGAAGGGCGTTCAAATACCCGCCGCTTGCGCTAAAGACATCAATCTTTACGTGTTTTTATGAATAGATGAAGTTGTTATGTAAGCTAGATCGGGAGTTAGGCTTGTTGTGTTGTTCCAGAAACCTAGCACTGGACTATTTGTTTGGTGAAATGATTAACTATTTATAATAAATGCTTTTCTAGGAAAGCCCTTCAGCTATGTCGATCAGAAGCATTTAAAATTCTGATGTCGTTTCATATTAGATATAGGTCCCCGGGAGCGCGAAAAATTTTCATACTGCCTTTCGTAGCGAAACATTTAAGATCTGAGTGTGCGGAAAATCCAGTTGACCAAAAATAAGATATAGGTTTGATTATAAGGTCGAGTATTTGTTGCATGCTCAATGCGTGGTTACGCAAAAAAATACAAAGCTCAATCGCTTGCGTCGCTCCCCGGTTTTGGTGGAGATGTTGTTGTTTTTATTTGGGCTCTTAAGGAACTTATAGT
Organism: Pseudomonas sp. PSB11; assembly: GCF_014596605.1. NCBI lineage: Bacteria > Pseudomonadati > Pseudomonadota > Gammaproteobacteria > Pseudomonadales > Pseudomonadaceae > Pseudomonas > Pseudomonas sp. PSB11. The sequence continues at coordinate 20,986 of NZ_NOIO01000005.1, read as the reverse complement.
GGCGTTGGGGAAGCTGCTTCTTTTATAAATGTGGCACTGTCCAGAGTTTACGAGAGGACCGCTTATTGGCGATATTCCGGCGGAGCTAAGCAGTTTCGAGACTTTTTTTGCAGCTATGTTAAGTTTTTTTGATAGTTCCGAAACTCGAATATGGTTGTTGTTGAAGTTTTCCGCTTCTTGCTTGGAGATTAAGTATTGGCCGTGACTGCCTTTGCCATGGCATGTTATGATTCGTTCTCGGATCATAATTTTTATATCGCTTATCGGGATGGATAGTAATTTTGCACATGCCTCGCTAGTGAGGAAGTTGTCAAGGTCCGCTGGTCTAATGTGAGGGGCGTCAAGCCGTTTTCTGCAATGAGCATGATAGGGTTCGGGGTGAGATTTTTTCAATATTTCAGAAAGTGTAAATAATAAATTTTTTTTAACGATTAGCGTTTTTTGAATTGGCTCGTATCTTTTTTCTTGAAAGTGGTTGGATCGTATTGCGTCGTTGATAATCGAGATTGGGGTGTTCCATTCTCGCGCTAAAAATTGGCTGCATACGTAGTAAGTATTGAATGTATCAATATTTTTTCGGGCAAATAATAGCTCTGATCCTTTTTCAATTTGTTTGGTGTAGCATTTTTTCGAACCCAACAGGTTAGTGTTCAGCGCTAAGGCCTTAATCGCTTCCTCCGGAATATCGGTTAGGTAGTTAACCGCTCGGATAGAGAACATCTGCCTATGCCTTTGATTCGAGCTTTTTTGATCTAGGCTGGGGTCAAGTTCTCTGTAATGATCCAAAGTCTTCTTAAGATCTATAGCATCTTTTAGGCTGATTTTAGCTTGGTGGCCGATCCCTTTAAAATAAGAGTGACGATATGTTAATTTGTACCAGGTTCTTCGAGAGACTTTTATGTAGTTCAGTAGCGTCTCTATGCTGAGTGTGATTTGTGCTACAGAGGCTTTCTGTTCAGATGTTGTAGATAGTAGTCTCTGTCGAAGCGTGGTAGCGATAGGTTCGCTGAGCTCAGTGTTGAAGATAGTTAAGATAATATTGATCTCTTCTGCGGAACTGCATGGGAGACAGTCGTGTATTGCGGTTGTCATGCTTTCCACATCCTGATGAATAATAGCTTTGGCCAGCGAGCGCCGCGCAGATTTCACCTTGTCGTCGGTGGTGTGCGTTTCACGCTCTAGAGTCCGAAGCATCCGTTGTATAGATGTTACTTTTTCAACGTTGCCTGATTGAAATAATTGAAGTAAATAGTGGTCGAGCGTCATTTCTGAGTTCGGCACTTTGGGGCTAACCAAGCGTTCGCCGCACTTGCAAAAAATTGTGAGCTGTGTCTGCCATTTGATTGTGGTGTTACAAGTGGGACACCTAAATAGGAATGCACGGTTGTGGAAGGGGCAGTTTGAAAAGAGCCTTATGTCTTTGGGGAATCTTTCATGTTCCTCCTTTAAGCAGTCTGTACAAAGTGCAGTGCCTTCGCATCTCAAATTTGAATACGAGATTTCTACGCCATTTACTAACGCGTTAGAGTGCTCTCGTAGTGGGTGAGTTGATTGGTAGAAATTTAATTTAGTTCGATTGGCGTGGTCTGGTATGCAAGCCTGCAACGCTCTTGATATATTTGAGTTGTCCAGCAAAAAATTACCGTAGGCGGATTGAGACGTCGCCTTGCTAAGGTAGGACAATAAGCCGTAGCATGTTTTGAAGCCGTTGGCTCTGGCTGTGCGCTGAATGGCGCTGATCGGGCTTTCGTCGGGCAAATGGAGTGGAACAAAAGATAGGATGGAAATTTTCATATTACACCTGTTGCCTTTTCGAGCATCAAGCTACTGGAACTATCGAAGGGATTCTCATTTGGAAGTATGCAGTTGTCGTGCCGTGTAATTTCGAAAGCATACGCAAAGTCCTCACGGCGCAGGGTTTCATCTGCGCGGTAGAGTGCGAAGGTAAATGCATTCGATAAATGCAATCTTAAATCCTCCATTATTCCTCCGCAGGCAGCAAATAATGGAAGCGCAATCTCAGGCTCATGCAAATGCACGCCTTTCTTGAGGTGTCCAATTTCATATATTTTTTTGTCCAGGCCGCGTAAAACAAGCTGCAAGTCTGAATTTGCATTTGTCAAGTTTAGCTGTAGTGGCGAAAGTTGGGCAAAGAATGGAAATCGGCGGCGAAGCAAGCCTGCATTTGTATAGAAAAAATCCGCAATGTCCGGTGTGCCGAGCACGACGAAAGGAATACCGGTGCGATCGACAAGCCGTGCGATACAGTTCATTACATCAATTCGTGCTTGTTCCGCTTTTTTGTCTGCGAGCATCTGGAACTCATCCAGAAATGCCACCTCTACGTTTTGTTGTTGGATTTGCCGGATAGCACGCTGAGTCAACTCGAATGCATCCCCGGAATAGGCTTCGACCTCCAAAGCTCCCAAGAGGGCTTTGGTGAATGACTTGATTGTCGCTTTGCTGGGGAGGCCACAATACATCGTAGGGCGTTTCCTCCATTCACCCTTTTCATCTTCTCCGGAACTCTCGATAGGGTAGGTTGAGATGATTTGTTGGGCCAGAGTGCTCTTTCCACATCCAGATGGGGCTACGAGCACTACGCAAGACGGAATCCCACGCATCTGTGTAGCCTGAATAGATCGCATGATAGTCATATAGGCAAGGTTATAGGCCTTGTAATTGATGATCTGAGCTTCAAATGTCTTCAGTTGGTGAGTGATATCAATCATTTTTCATAACCTCCGAGATGTCGCCAACAGCGGGGGCCTGGTACATGCCGAAGAATTTCTCGACGTCCTTTGTTGGCGGTGAGGTATTCAGAGTGGGTTCTGGAGAATGCTGAGCGTACGAAGACGGGCGAGACTGATCGATTTTTTCGGCCGTTTGCGCGGCCTTACGGCGCCCACGTTTGTGTTCGAAGTCATAGCGCTCTTGCATCATGCGAGTTCTGTGATCGCGTGCCTCTCTGAAATCGAAAGTTTTGGTCTCAGCGTTTTGCGCTGCATTCAGCAGGAGATGCAAATCCAGCGTGAGGCCGTCCTGATAACTCATTTCACAGCCCTTGGCGTGGAAGACCTTTTCGGGATAATCAGGGTGTGTGACCAACACACACCCCAAGTCACTCTCATCATAAAAAATAGTGAGAAGCTGCCCTTTTCCTCCTAGTTCGTTGAGGTTTTTGAGCTCACCGCAGCTCCATTGAAGGTTTTTATAACGGACTCTGCCCCCAACTAGTTTGGAGCTTGTCTGACTCAGGAAGAGGCGCGACATGTCTTCGGACGCGATTCGTCGTAAAGGTGGTTGCTTGTCTGCTAACTTGGCCCACATTTTTTTCGGCGATGTTCCTATTCCCCGATGCCGACGCTTGTGATAGACATTTTCCAACCAATTCTCGAAGCGTTGCTTGATCACTTTAACGGTGTAGATCGCCTTTTTCTCTGAAGGGTAATCGCCACATTCGCCGGGGTTCGAAAAGGTAGTACCGCGCAGGCGGTGGGTGAGCCCAGTGGTCAACGTCTTGAACCATCGCTCCACGTAAGGTTTTTCGTTGGGACGGCGTACGCGGCAGTATGTGATATTGGGTCCGAGCAGAGGGAAGAGTCCGTCGAGCGCGTCTTTCTTGGTGTTTTCCGGACCATTGTCGAGCCGGTACTCTTCACCAATACCCACCCGGTGGATTGAATCCTTCAGCGCACGGATTGTTTTCTGTGCCGAGGGAGGGTTGATCGAGATGTCCCAGCCAATTACTCGTCGGGACGCAACGTCCAGCAGAATGGTGAGAGCGGCTTTGCCAATGGTCTCCCCAGTCTCGTTTACCAGTTCGATGTCCAGGATGTGGGTATCCCCCTCAATACGCTGCAAGAGGCGATACTGATTTCTGAGTTTTACGCTCCAGCGCATGGCCTTGACTGCTGCTGGGCGACCCTTTTGCTTCAGCAGACGGCGGAACTCCCCGTTTTCCTTGATTCGTCGACGGAGCGTGCTGGAGGAGGGGATGACGATCTGGTCGGTCAACGGCCGAAGGGTGTTGTATTTTTCAAGCTGGGATTGGATTGCTCCGACTATATCGCTGACCGATTCAGGCTCTCGTATGTAGTAGTACTTCTCCAGGCAGTCATCAATTGTCTCGCGTGTGATTTCCGGTAGTCGCTCCCACTGATCCTTGTGCAGTTTTTTCAGTGGAATCAGCGCGGTCACGGACTCATTGCGCTCCAGATACCGGTGTACCCAGTTGCGCAGCGTGTTGAAGCATGGTCCGCGAATGTCACCTATCAACACTTTTACTTCGGCGATTAGCGCTTCGCAACCTTTCCTCGGCAATCGACTATTAAATCGTTCGACGGCAGCGCGCACGTATTCAGTGCGGCGATCAAGTGCCGCACGGCTTTCCTCATCAAGGGTCGCCACAATTTGGTGATATCGGCCGGAGAAGGGGGCCTCACGTACCTGAACAAACCGTTTGCGTTTAGCCGCTTGCTCCAGGCGTTCGAGCGTCTGCACGCGGATATCCGATGGATGTGTGGTGCTGTGCAGCTCAACGAATCCACGCGATACACCTGCGATCACATAGACATGCCCGTTGTAGCGATATTCTTCGCCTGCGATGAGCGCAAGCTCACCCGCTTCACGGTTCATGGCCGTACCTCGGGCAAGGCAATGCGCGTCGTACGGGTAATAGGAAGACGCAGGTCAGCAATCGCATTGCCGTAGAACAACTGGTATGCAATGTCGCTGAAATCCGTACCGGTGTTCAGGAGATCCTGAATTGTGCAGCCGTCGCGATGCTTAAGGGCTACCTGCACCAGGCTGGAGTCGTGTTCCTTGGAGCTGAATGAATAGCTGTAAAGGTAGCGCCATTGCAGCAGTTCACAGTAGCTGATGTTTGCGCTGGGTTGACAGGGATAGAAGAGATAGCCCATCTCACCAAACCAGTCTTCATGACGAACTAGTTCGTCCTCACACCCATCCGACATAAACCGGCTGGTTTCAAAAAAAATCAGCCCCACTTCATCACCATAAGCGCACACGGATGGGGTGTACCGAAATCTTCGGCTCGGCTGAACCAGGGTGTAAGGGGTCGGTTGGTAGTAACGAATGTCGCGTCTGCGTTCGAGCATGAGGCAGAAGTCGAGCAGGCTGGGTGAAAGTCTGAGGCAGGCGTCATTCTTCCTCGACTGGATCACCACCAACTGCTGAAAAGGTGATCCGCAGCGTCGTGGTTTGATCGGACGCACTTCCACGTCGCGTACTGACTCGGGTTGTCGAAAGAACAGTTCGGTCTTCATCGTTTGAACCTCGTCGAGGAAATGAGGACGTCAGCGATAAACGCTTCGCTTGGTTTCGTTGCCACTTCTGTCAATCTAAGAGTGTTGAAACAGGACTAGCGCAGTGAACTGTGTGCTTGTCCTGAGTCATGTCAACAGGGCTGAATGCAGCAGATGGCTGCATGGCCGTTTAAACGACGCGACCTAATCGGAACAGCCGCAACGTCGGTCCCATTTCGCCATATCAATTGCCCTGACTTTCAGTGAGCACAGCGCACATCATCGGTAAGTCGGTTTTGTTTGAACCGGACCTGCCACTTCACATACCTGCCCACCTGCAGCAGTCGCAAGGGGCAGGCAGTTATGTGGCGGCTACTGTTCAAGCTCCGGCGACAACTGTTCTGCCGGGTGGAGTGTCTGCTGATCAAGCGGCTTGCGACTCACACCTGCGAACTCCTTGACGATCGAGCGCCTGGAAGCGAGCCCATCGGACAGTGCACGGGTTAGGTACTCGTCGATGAACAAGGACATTGTCTTTTGAGACGGAATTTTCAGATGGTCATCACTCCGTCGAGAAAGATTCATAATCTGAATTTCCGACTGCATCTGCCTGCTCGCTTCAACCTTTTTCATGCCTGCACCGAAATACATCGATTCGGCGTAAAAGCCAACCAGACGTTGAATTGCGGATGGCTGCTGCGTAAGTGACGCATTGGACTTATGCAGAACGTGGGTTTGGACGGGCTCTTCGCGAACCTTTGCTTTCGCTGCCACCGGCCGCAACCAGACGCAGCCATTGTGAATAGCCGACACTTCGTGGCGGACACCATGGTATTGGTACCAGTGTCTGAGATGGCACCGGCTGGAGTTGCTGTTAAATCCGCTAAGGGGCTTCGCCAGAATTTCCGGCGACCTGATCGTTGCCTCGGCCAGCGTTCCACCACAGGAGAGACATTGGTCAATTGGATGGTCGTGTTGCAGATCCCATGCCGTCGAGATGAAACAGCGCAGGCCAGGAATGCCATTAGCTTTTTCCAGATTTGACGTGATCTGTCGGGTCTCGATGAGAATGGTGGCAGATCGGTTGTGTTTGCGACCGTAATTCAAACTCATGATGCGAGGACTCCTTAAATGAGAGGGCCTACTCATGCTCTCGGCTGATAAAAGCGCAGCCGTCGCGATGATGTCCCGCAGCACACCCATCGGGCGTGCCGTGTTGCGATCGTGTAGGGTCAGGCCCATTACGCCGATCATTGCCGGGTGTCAGGCAATGCGCTCACCCGATGTTTGCTTCTCATTGCCATGTTCGTTTTCGAACCTCAGGTGCCATCATTGGCCGGGATAGGGAAGGTATGCTTGTCAAACAGGTACAGGGTGAGCGCGACTGTCATCGGGACGATTTGAAGTCGTTACCACTGTCGCCTCCCGATATACGAACCAGATAACGCCGTATTGCAACTGCTGCCGAGGTCAATAGACGTCGCAGCAAGTACACTGCCATTACCGTCCTACTACTCATCTGCATTTTCCACGGTGTAGCGCTGGCAACCCGTTCAGGTTGTACGGAGAGATTATTTGCTGTTGTGTGCCAGTAAGAAATGGATACAACGAACCGCAACAAACAAAAATATATAGCGATTATCCGATAGGATACGCCGGAATGTACTTGGTTTTTTTCATTTTCGCAGTTTATAACTAATATTTAACGGAATTGAGCCATCTGTGCTTCTGTGAATCCAACGCCACTATTTTGCTTCCATCAAATTTTATTGATGCAGCGCAGGCTATGATGTTCGATAAAACGAACACGGAGGAAGGTTAAAAATGACCAGCCTCGAACATTGCCTTGCTCATAAGCTGAGGGCGATTGTTTTTATCAATCACCTCATCCTGTTGGCTAACTGTGGGTGGCGCCCGACCGATCTGGAGCGGTGGGGTGAAGCCTTCGAAGTGCGGGCGGGACTCGTTCGGCCTGGGGGTGGGTTTACAAACAAGTGGAAGAGATACCTTCTTGGCGTTATGCCGGAACCAAAGTTGCAGGCTGCCTTGATCGCAGCGTTTCCAATGCTGCAGCAGGTGTTGGACAACCCGCTCTGGGAGGTTCTGCAGCTGCTGGAGGTGTCGAGCGATCATGGTCGCACATTGGTCTCGCAGTTCAGGCTAGACGGAAAGCCTCTGCACGGACACCATCGTAAGCGGCTGCAGCGCCGAATATCGACTGCCGATTGGCAGGATTTCGTGTGGTGGTTAGTAATTCTGGCCAGTGATGTTGATAAATACAGTTGGGCGCGCAACTTTGTGCGGGAGCGCTTCATCGTCTATCTCCATTTGATCTGCGTGCAGCCTGAATTTGCCGGCGCCATAAAATGGCTGTACCCGCTGCTAGATCATCATTTCCGTGAAGGGCATCTTGCATTGGTGGCAGGGTGGCCGGTTAGTGTTGAGATTTTTGCAAGGCACTCTCACTTATTGCGTTTCTTGCCGCGTACGGTAATGCAATTGGGTAATATCGAACGTGAAAAATTCGAATTTGGTTTCCTCTGTGCTGATCCGGATGGTGTTGAAGCGATGACCTTCGGCTTCGGCTTTTACTGGGATGTCGATTGGAACAGGAGAGAGTTGACACCCAGGGAACTGCGCTACTTCTATCCAACCCTGCAAATTAGCCTTGAAGGCATTCAAACCGACAGTAAACGACGGCGCCGAACGGCAAGCGAGAAGAGGGCTGCTTGATGAGGCGGGCGCGCTGCGTGCTATTTATTTCGGCGAGATTTCCGGGTGCTTGGGTGCCAGTACCTTGGGGCTGCTAAGCAGTGCTGTATATGGATGGGACCGCGGCACGCACGGAGCTCAATCGGGATCTGTCGGCGCTGATCGAGTCAAGCGCTCCACCAGCATCTGCAGTTGGCTGATCTGGTGTGCCCGGGCCCGCAGCTCACGTTGGGTTTGCCGCAGTTTGAGCAACTGCTGTTTCGTCTTCTCGCGCAAGGCCGTCAGCTTGTGGGCTATGGCCTGCATCTGCCGCAGATCGCGTTGGTGTTCGAGGTCGGCTGCTTGCACCTGCTCCTCGGCCGATTGCAGGGCCTGTTCCAGGCGGCGCGTCTCCTGATGCTGGCGTAGCTGTTCGCCGCTCATCCGCTCCAGATCACGGTACAGCTGGCTTAATTCTTCCTGTTTGCTGAGCAATTGGTCGCGGATTGTCCGTGCTTCACGCTGCAATTGCTGGAGTTGCTGATCGTGACGTTGGATTTCCTGTTCGCGCTGCAGTAGGTGCTGTTCCCGATAGTGGTCCAGGGCCTCCTGAGTCAGGCGGTGTTTGCCCTCCAAGGAAACGATCTGCCCCGCCCGGTCCTCCAGCAGGCGCAGTTGTTGCTCACGGGCCTCCTGCAACCGCTGGCGTTCCAGCTCACACGCCTGTAACTGGCCACTCAGGGCCTGTTCGTGGACCAAGCCTGCCTGTCGGGCTTGAACCAGGGCGGCGTGAGTCTGTTGCAAATGCTCCAAATGCGCCGCTTCCACCTCCCGTTGTTGCCGGGCCGCCAGTTGCTGACGGTCAAAGGCCGCTCGATCGGTCGCCAGCGCCTCTTCGGCTCGCTGTTGGATGCGCGCGCCTACACTGGCGATATAGCGACTGAGCTCTTCATCCAGAGGCATCTCCGGCGCTGGCGCTTCGGCTTCCCCAAGCTCCTTAAGGTAGCGCTGGATCGTGGTCTTCGAGCCGGTATTGCCCAGCTCCACGCGCACCGCGTCGATGCTGGGGTGCAGCCCGCGGGCGAGCAGGGCGTTGCGCGCGATCTGGACCACCGCCTTATTGATGCCGCCGCGCGCCATGCCTGTCTCCGACGATTTCGTGGTGTTTTACGCAGTATGGAAGTACAGGTGTACAAATGCCCGGAATACAACGGGCGGGGCGACGAAATAGCTCTGGAGAATGCTGATTTCTCCAGAGTTATGCACCAGTTTTTCGAAATGGGGCTTTTTCGCCGTACGCGAGGAGGGGAATCCCATGACAGACCCAGCGGATCGTTATTTACGGCCCGTACAGCGGGATAGCACCCAGCGGCGCTATCAGGGCGTGCTGAGGTATTTCGAGCAGGGGTGGGGTGCTTGCTTGCCAGCGTCCGGTGACACGGTGGTGCGGTATCTGGTCGAACATGCCGCAACGCTGTCCAGCAACACGTTGGGCCTGCACCTGGCCGCGCTTGCGCAGTGGCATCAACGCCACGGCTTTGACGATCCCACCAAAAACGCCAAGGTGCGCCAAGTGCTGCGGAATATCCGTGCGCAACACCCACGCCTGGTCAAACAGGCCGAGCCTCTGCCGTTGATCGAGTTGGAGCGCTGTGTGAAAGGCCTGCAGGAACTGATCGCCAGTGATCACCCGGTGGCACGCCTGCGTGCTTACCGTGACCAGGCGCTGATTTTGATGGGCTTCTGGCGGGCCTTTCGCGCTGACGAGTTATGTCGACTGCGGGTGGAGCACAATACGTTATGTCAGGGGCAGCAGTTGGAGGTGTTTCTGGGCAGCAGCAAAACTGATCGAGAAAATCGCGGGCAGGTAGTCGTGTTGCCGGCATTGAAGCGTTTGTGTCCGGTGCAGGCCTACGAGGACTGGCTGGCGATCAGCGAACTGCAGGAGGGACCGGTATTTCGTCCGATCAACCAGTGGGGGCAAATCAGCCCCCAGGGGCTCAAGCCCGATGGCGTGACCTATGTGCTGCGGGAGGCGTTTGCTTGCAGCGGTCTGGATGGTGCTGCCTACACCGGGCATTCATTGCGCCGTGGATTTGCGACCTGGGCAAACAATGACAACTGGAGCACCAAGCAACTGATGGACTATGTCGGTTGGCGGGACGTGAAGTCGGCCATGCGTTACATCGATACCACTGCGCCCTTTGGAGACCTGCGCCGTTAGCGGTGTAGGTGGTTACATAACCCTGCGACGCTCGATTATGAGAACTCCGCTGCTAAATAGGCCCGGCAGTGTTTCCAGGCTGCAGCAGCGTGGCCACCGAAATCACCAGGTCATCCAGGGACCAAGGCTTGTGCAGATAATTGTATGAATTGGTAAGTCGCTTGGATCGATCAAATAACCGGAGGTGAGGATGGAGGCGATCCATGGCAGACGACTCTGGATCATCTCAATAAACTCCATACCCTGGATCTGCCCTGGTAGCGCCTGATCCACGATCACAAGCGGGCAGTGAAAAGTATTTTGCAAAAAGTACGTCAGCGCGTCGTCTGCAGTCTCGAACGCCAGAGACTGGGCGCCAATCTCGGACAGAATGTCCGTCATCAGTGATCGAAGGGTTGGATCATCCTCAACAACGATCACCATACCTTCGATCGGCAGCATTCCGTCCCAGTTCACGTTCACACGTCTTGTCCTTCAAGGTCAGGTTTTTTGCCACATCGAAAAGACAGCATAGGACGAAACCCGCATGGGCGAGCCTGGGATTCACAACGAACGGCGCGGTACCATCAGTAAGTGCCAAGTGTAGGTGTCGTCTGCTGAGGCGCGAAGTCGACCCTTTGCAGCCGTTCGAGGTGTCTACGAAACCAGGGGCGATTCAGATCAACCACTCCAGCCCTGGGAATTCTCTGCTCATTCGTGACAACCTAAAGCCCGCCACCTTCCAAGACTCAAGAGAACTCTGAATGTCGCTACCGACCAAAACGCCCATTCGCAACGTTCACATGCGAGCATTAGCTAGCGTCAACGACCAATTGTGCCTCACCCTGTTTATGCACGAAGATGTCGCTGCGCGATGGCAGGAGTTAGCGACGTTGCGCCCGACTGAATTCACGAGCGAAGTGTTCCCTGACAACGAGTTCGCCGAGCGAATACACGTTCCTATGACACGCCTGTTGTCGTTTCGTGATGCTCAACTCAATACATCGCTGGGAGTGAGCTTCGCTTTCGCAGTCGAGCAATTGCTTCTCTTCATCGAGGCTGCTTTACGGCACTGGGGAGATATAGCTGAAACCCCCATTACACTGGCTGATCCCATTGATGAAACGTTGAATCAGCATTTGGTGAAGCATACTGTGCCAATAGAGCCCTCATTACTGAGGACGGTTAAATACCTGAGATTAAGGCGAAACCACGTAATCCACGGGGCGACCGAGCTTTCGAGCGAGTACTCGAAGCTCCTGAAGCACGACGCACCAGGTCTTCAGAGATTCTGGGAGGCACGTTCATCCATCCCCGGCCTGATTTTCGGAGATAAATCTCCAACAACCTTTTCTCCGAGTGAGACGATTACGTTGGTCAAGCTCGTCAGGGTGTGCCTTGAAGAGATTGATACTAGCGTTGCCGGTCAGCTGCGGCCAAATTGGATCTTCAGATCAATCAATGCGGGGCTTTTGAAGGATCGTCATGAACTACGCGTGAGAAATCCGGTGGTGGTGGGCCGAAGAATCCGAAAGATCAAACATCATTCGGGCTCGATGTATGGTCTGCACGTTCAACCTTCAGATATTGCGAGCGCTCTGGGAGAGCCACTCCAATAGATAAGTCAAAACGATGCAAAGGTCTGTCATATAGATTCCGTTGATAGACCGCTTTTGGCCGATTGTGTTGAAAAAGTCTGCCACGGTTCCACGGCACAAAAAGTACGCGCTTGAGATTGAAATCTTTACTTTGAGCAGAGGGTTCCGGGCCTAGATTTCGCGTAGCTGCGCGCAAAAAAGGCATTTTCAGCAGTCAGTACGAGGGCTGCCTGGAAGGACCGACTTTTTCAACACAATCGGCCGATTTCTGCCGGTGCTGAGCGGCAGCTTCACGCCCTGAGGAAGTCAGCCACGATTTGCTTGTAGCGCTTCTGATATACCGCATAGGGGGGCTGCTGTTCCAGCTGTTTTATCTTTTGTTGGTATTCGTCTTTTGTCATGTGGGCTTTAGGTTCTTTAGGTTCTTTAGGACTAGGCCCAAACGCGCACTTGGCTTTGCCATTAGGTGGCTATACTCCTACCGCCACAATCGGGCCCACGAGCCAATATGCATACGGCTGTGCGGTTGAAGCAAACCGGTCTGCGCATCGCACTATATGCGGGAGGCTGAAGTGAACTCGCAGCTTAGATCAATTCTTGTACGCGTCGGCGCGACAATGGCGGGGCTCATCGTTTTCGTCATCGCATTACTGATTATGCTGATTGGTTCAGACGTTTTTACTATTGTTCTGCAGCGTGCCACCCCCCTGGTCGCTATCCTACTTTCGCCAACCAATTGGCCGATTGTTCCTGGTTGGAAGTGGATAGGAGGGATCGTTTTTTGGGCGTACCCAGCTTGCGCAGGAGTCCTCACCATGGCTTTTTTCTGGCGAGGCTGGCCTAACGCATGGAGGCGAGCATTAATCTATTTGTCTTTAATTGTGCTGATTGCGCCTATGAGTTGGATCAACTACTCGGCGTCCGATCAATGGCTTAACGTTTGGGTGCAGGCAGCGCTCAATCTGGGAATGGCAGTATTTTTTCTCACGATTGTCTATAGCCTACGAGAAATTAACTCCAAGGCCCTCGACATGAAGGCAATACAAAGTATCAGCATTCTAATGCTGACATCATTCGGAGTATTCCTTCCACTTTTCTACACCTGTGTATTTTTGGCTTATGCGTCCGGGATGGTCACGCACGATCAGATTCAAAAGATTAATGATCAAGTACCGTTGCTGTTTGCCGGCGGGGCGGGTGCCGTCGTAACGTTCTTGAGTAATCTTGAGAGTCTTAGAGGTAGGCCGGTTCATGATGAGAAGCCCAAATCAGGTAAAGACTGACCTGGGGCGATTGATCAAAAATTCGTCAAGAGCGACCGGCGCATAGTCGATGGCAAACACATAGTTTTCCTCTGGCAACGACAGCTATTGGCCGATTTCTGCCTGTGGCGACCGACCTCTATAGTTCGAAAAGCGACGGTTTAGCATCGACCGTGACTAGGTATGGTCAGACTTCCGTGTGCTCCGCCATTTCCAGAGCATCATCAACTTCGATTCCCAGTTGCCTGACCGTGCTTTCAAGCTTCGTATGACCAAGTAGGAGTTGGAACGTTCTCAGGGTTCTCGTCCTGCGATAGATCAGCGATGCTTAGTTTTCCGGAGCGTGTGAGATGCTTGAGCCTCGCTGCGAAGCGCTTCTGGCCAGATGCCGCGGACGAGACGCTATTGTTTTTAGCTGATGCAGCTTGACGCCCTCATGGAGCTGATCTTGAATCATGTTTGCCGCTGGGTTTCCGTGGTCAGCAGCACTTTCCGACAGACGTACCTGGTACTGCTCGCAGCAATTAGCCAGACCCGCCGTCGGGCTTCTTTAACCGGCTCCTCAGCCGGGAAAAAGGATCTGCCATGTCTAATCTGGTTATTTGCTGCGATGGCACCTGGAACACCCCCGACCAACTGGATCAGGGCGTCCCCGCACCCACCAACGTCGTGCGGTTGTACAATTCTATAGCTGATTTCGACGCCCAGGGCGCAGCGCAAACCTCCTACTATCACCCCGGCGTCGGCACCAATGGCAATTGGTGGGATAAGGCCGTTGGCGGCGGCACAGGTGCCGGCCTTGACGACAACATCATGAGCGCCTACCAGAAGCTCTGTTACTGCTACCAGCCCGGCGATGCCATCTACCTGTTCGGCTTCAGCCGCGGTGCCTACACGGTGCGCAGTCTTGCCGGGTTCATTGGCCGCTGCGGGCTGTTGAAGATCGCCGGGCTACCACCCGCCGATGTCTGGGCGCGCATCCAGACCCTGCTCACCTATGGCTACCGACGTAAAACTGAGCAGCGCCAAGACTGGACCGCTCAAGGCTGGCAGTTCCACAACACGGCAAACGCGTCGATCCCAATCCATTTCATTGGGGTATGGGACACAGTCGGTGCGCTGGGCATCCCCGATGACATGGCATTGCTCAATCTGCTCGACAATCGCCATCACTACACCTTCCACGACACCACGCTGCACCCCTCGGTAAAGCACGCCCGCCACGCGCTGGCGATGGACGAACGCCGTGCCTCGTTCCAGCCGACGCTGTGGAGCGATCCACCGAATGGCACCAAGCTCAAACAAATCTGGTTCCCCGGCGTGCATTCAGACGTCGGCGGTGGCTACCGGGAGTGCGGCCTGGCCAATGGCGCGCTGATGTGGATGCTTGATGAAGCAAGCGCGGCCGGACTGAAATTCGACCCGAATATTGTCGGGCAGATCAAGCCAGACCTCTACGACACCATGCACGACTCGTGTGATGGGGTTTTCAACGTGCTGGCGACTCAGCCGCGGAGCGTGGCCGACATGACCACACAACCGGCGCTGTTCCACAGCTCAGCATTGGACCGGCAGAAAACCCCACCCATCACCCAATCTCCCTACCGCAAAGCGCGCTTACTGGCTCCGCCTATCCCGCTGGTGGTGGACATCTCCGCGCGCTCGCCGTGGAACGAAATCGGTCTGTGGCTTAACGCTGGCACCGCTTATACCTTCTGTGCCAGCGGTGAATGGCTTGACGCCTCGATCGTTTGCGACCCTGCCGGGCCAGTGAGTAACAATTTCCAACCCGGCGAACTGGCATACCTTGCCGGCACTGCGCTGGGGAAACTGGAAACCTGGTACGGAAAGCTATTTAACAACAGCAACGCAAACTTTTATTTCACCCGCCGCCACGAGAACTACCCTTGGTTCAGTCTCGTCGGCGCAATCGCCAACAGCGATGGTGTCGATGCCAAGGGCATTCTGCTGAAACCGGAAACTTTCCTCATCGGCCACGGCTGTACGTATACGCCGAAGCGCTCGGGGTATCTCTATGCCTATGCCAATGACGCGTGGAATTGCTATGGAAATAACAAGGGGCATGTGGCGTTGACGATTCGGTAATTCGCTGAGCAAACCAAACACTCGCGCTTGGCGAAAGAGCTTGACACAGGATTACGAGATATCGATGGCCAAGTAATAAAGTAGTACGATTGAAATCATGCATGTGCATTAATATTGGACTTTGAGCTTTTTTGCTTGATATAAGCGTGTCTATACCGTGTTCGGTGGATCTGAGATGAAAATTGTACATCCGATGTTTTGTGCAGTGATGGAATAGTTAATCTATATCCAAAAGCTAAAAATTCGCAGAGCACTATTATTCTCAGAGCAGGCTCGCACTATAGAATCGAAATGCCCTAGTTATAGGTTTGAGTCATTAGCTTGTTTACTGTGGACCGGCTAAAATCGGCACCTTAACTAACTGTTGGGTATCTCAATCCTTTGACATCTGGCTCGGAGTAAAGCTATGAACGAAAGCGAAAAACAAACGCCTTCCGGCACAGCAGCCACGTCCGCTTCGGCTACAAAAGACCCCTCGAAGACAGTTGCTGCGGTTTGGATTCCAATTATCGTTGCCGTTTCCGTCGCCATCGGTGGTGGTATAGGTTGGATCTACGACAAGAAAGTACAAGCTGCCCATGAGGTAGCAGAGATCCAACAGAAGGTGCAAACTGAGAACCAGCGCCTTATTACTGAATACCTCTCGAAGATTCAGCTAAAGTTAGAGGAAACAAAATCGCTTTCTGAGCAACTTAACCGTGATTACCTTGTGCCCAGCTGGGGAATCTTGGAGTCGTACGTTTTGAAAGCTAGGGAAAATGGCCACGACAAACATGTACTAATGTATGGATTGATTAGCACGCTCGTTCAAAAGGACTCAGAGCTTGTAACTTTGCTTGAGGGCTACGAGCCATATGCCCTTTCGAACGAATTCAAGATGCAAGCTGCCGAATTCAGAGAGCATGCTAGAACATACGTCATTCGCTTTGAAGCGATCCCGAAGACAGTTGTAACCGGCCAGCAATTACCTCCTTGGAAGGTATTTCCCGTTGGCTTTCCTGGTGCTCTCCAGAAAGAAATTGCGGCACGTAAGGCCTTGAGTTCTTCATGAACCGCACACTCCATCATGCCACTAGATTCTATGGCCGCTATGGGTCGGTTTCAGCCGGTCTTGGAAGGCACAAATCGGCCAAAAGGGGTCGCTCACTATCTAAGAAATCCGGGGCGATTCAGACTGCCTTTTCCCGAGCCGACTAGGTACTTCCGACCATCTCTCCACTCGGCAATACGCCCGTATTGTCAAAGCATCGGTGCATGCCATTGGCCTTGATCCAGCTATGGATGCGACTCACACAATGAGGCGAAAGAAAAAGAAAATTTATACAGACTCAGCGCACTACCAAGATTCGCTCATCTAGCTTTCATCCAAGTACGAACCAATAGCTCCTTCGAGCTTTGGTATGGATGATGTGATTCGATAGTTGACATTTTTTAATTATGATTAATTAGCCGACTACTCTATTGGTAGATGCCTTTTGAATTCGTGTTGACCTAGCCTCAGTCGAATAATTGCTCTCACTATAAAGCGGGGCCCATGAATGATTAGCCTAAGTGATTTTCATAAGAAATATCAGATGCTTATCCGGTTTTCCGTAAAGGTTACGGTAGGTTTTGCGATGGTTTTTACTTCTGTTCAGGCATTGGGATCCAGTTCAAGTTGGGGAGGGTGTTTGATTTCTGTTGGTACTGACACCGCGACGAGCCCCGTCACTGAGATGCTAAATCTGCCGGAGAATAAAGAGGAGCTGATCGCTACGTGGAGCGGTTTGTTCCTTTTCGATAATAACCTGAAAAAAATCGACATAGTTAATAGTGAGGCGACTGACGCAGTGAGAGCGATGCAAAATTTGCCCGGCATCCATCAAGTACTTATTGGCGCGATTAATGGTGTATTCCGATATGACGTAAAGCTGCGGAAAGTGTTCAAGGCCGACGGAGAGAGGACAGTACCCGTGATTGGGCTGCACCCTCTGCCTGACGGTAAGGGGGTCCTGATTGGTACCTGGAATGGCCTGTTTTTGTTCGATATAGGGTTGGAAAAGGTGGTGATGGTCGAGGGGGAGAGGACGGGGCCAGTAGTCGGGATGTATAACTTAGCAGGAGGCAATGGCGTACTGATCAGTACTTGGGGGGGGGTGTTCCGGTTTGATCCTGGATCGAAAAAAGTGGTGATAGTTAGCAAAACTAAGGTCGGCAAAGTAGCTGATACTCTTGCCCTGCCAGGAGGCAGCAAATTAGATGATCCCAAAATTCTGCCAGAAGGCGACAAAGCACTCATCGGGGCCGAGAATGGTTTATTTCTCTCCGAAAAAAGCCCTGTAGAAGTAGTTGAGGTCCCAGGGTCCAAGATAAATTCAGTAACCGCGATACATGACCTGCCTGGTGGGCCTGAGGTACTCATCGGCGCTAAGAATGGCGTTTTTTTGTTTAATAAGAATTCATCCACTACAAAGTCTGCTGATGGTGTGTACACCGGATCTGTCTACGATACGCAGGATCTGCCGGAGGGCAAAGGGATAATCATCGCTGCGGCGAACGGCTTTTTCTTGTTTGATAAGGCATTGGGAAAAATCGTTCTGGCTGACGGGGAAAAAATAGGCCATGTGTACGTAATGCACGATCTGCCCGAAACCAATGGAATACTCATCGGTGCGGAAAAAGGGTTATTCCGCTTCGATATCGCATCAACTAAGGTCGTTTCGGTGGGGGGCGCGAATACGGGGACTGTGTACGAAGCGCATGACTTGCCGGGCCGTAACGGATTGTTGATCGGCGCTTCGAACGGGTGGTTTCAGCTCGACACATCATCGCTGGAGGTTGTCCCTGCGGGGGGTGAAAGAACGGGACCTGTGTTTGCGATAGATAAATTGCCTGAAAGCGATACGATGTTAGTCGGGGCGCAGAATGGCCTCTATAAAATCCCTTCTTTGCCGCTGAGTAAAGCTAGCGTTGTACCCATCTCGAAGACTCCGTTCCTTAAGGATGTGGCTCAGGTGGTTAACCTACGTATTTCCCACCCTTGTGCATCTCAGAGTAATGAACTTGGACTGATCCTGTCAGTTTCCCGGAACGGCGTTGAACAGAAGACGGAACAATGGGGTGAGATTAATCGTATTAAGAAGACGGAGATGATGCCTGAATCCGCTGAGGTGACTTCCACTGTGACATTCAAGGAAATCGGTGACTGGCAGCTACAATTGTTTCAGGCTAAAGGAGCAGTGGGAACTCCTGTCCGTATCTCGGTCCGAGGGCAGACATGGATCGAGTATTTTATGTCGGTCTGGCCTCAGTTAATGTTTATGCTCAGCGCGATATACATCATCCTGTTTTTGGCTTTGCTAGCGTTCTCTCATTACTCACTCACCGTGTTTCGCATGCTCACGGACCCAGCGTGGGGCGCAAAACTGTTAACCTGGCCCTTTTTTTTGTTGCGACATGTGCCGGCAATGCAGCGTTGGATGTTGGAGCCCTGGTTTCAGAATGTCCGACGCACATTACTGGCTGCTGAAGCGCCCCCTTTCCTTGATCCACCTGTGCGAAATGCAAAGGGGGAGATGCTGACGTCATCAGCCTTGCTCAGCGAATTAACCTCCAGAAAGCGAGTGTGGTTGCACGGGCGCATTGGAATGGGAAAAAGCGCTATCTTTATGTCGTGGGCGAGGGCCTACTACTGCGACCCGGAAAATACAACGCTCGCGGATATAGTTCGTAAGTATGGTTTTATATTAGTTATGTTGCCAGTCAGGGATTATGCAATGATCCAGCCCCCTGACTCGGGTAATCCTGAAAGTTGGGTAATTGAAGTCATCAGTAGGCGATTCAAGCAATTTGGGCTGCCGCTTGGAGATGCCACTTTACTGACTGCTATGCTACGTGCGGGTCATATTGCTATCGCGCTCGACGGTACAAATGAAGCTGATTGCAATCAGGCGATTACCTCGTTTGGAAGCCAATACCCTCAAGTAAAGATTGTTGCTACTTCGCAATCTGATGCACAAGAGAACTGGTCTACCTGGTATTTACCGAAAACGATTTCTGAACAGCGCACAGGGTTGCTGACGTTATGGTTTAAAAGTATCGAATCCGGCAGGGCGCTGGATGAGCGTCTGGCGTCGGAGGGTAACGTTGAAATCGTGTCAGGCTATGACCTTCGACTCCTGTTTGAACTCATGGAAAGCGATCCCTCTAGGACACCAATACCGGATGGCCGGATCGGACTCTATTGTGCGGTGCTTTCCAAGGCCACACGCGGTGACGGTGATCAGCTTGATCTGGTTCCACTCCGGCAACTAGCGGTGCAAATGATCGTCGAGGGACGCCGTGCATTTTCGGCCGAGGAGGGAGATGCACTTGGCGATGGCGTAACAGATATTCTGTCTAAAGACAGCCCAAGGGCGATACGCAAGGCCAGAAAATCCTGGGAGTTTCGTCATGACCAAATGCGCGCTTTCCTTGCTGCCTGTTCATTGGCGGAGGACTCTCCAACGATGAAACAACTCATTTCTCGCGTAGAAGAAGGCGGAATGTTTCGGTTAAGGAGGGATGACCAGGAGGCTCTTTGGGGATTTCTGGCTGACTTACTCAGCGATAAAAATTTAAGGGCTCTGTGGATTTATGCGCAGAGCGAACCTGAGGAGAGGGGATTGTTGCAGGGCGCTCTTCAGCGCATAGCCGATCAACGTAAAATGCAACTGTCGAGACCGGTAGCAGGCTAAGTGCCGTCTTAGAAATTGGTCTTGATTTTTAATATATTGATTAACAGGTGTTTTATTATAGATTTTTAATTTTGCTCCCTCAATTGTATCCTTGTTTCTGATTGGTAGGCAAGGGAGAATCGAACATTGGAAATGTCCCTGGAAAAGTGCTGGATAATGCTTGGCGACGAGGTCGTTCATCTTATCAATCAAGCTAGGGCGTTTAAAGTTGATGTGTCTGGTGCCTGTCTGGAAGTTGCCTATCTCAATATACTTGTCTTATACAACAGATGAGTGCTGTCTGCTAATCAGTGCATCCAGCCTGACGGAAAGATCGTTGCATGCTCTGGAACCGCTTTACCATTCAGCAGATTCAACATGCGATCCAGATCGGGTAACTGTCTATAATAGAAAAAGACTTTCTATCAGCTTACTTCTAAAGTGTTATGAACCGTTCTGATCGGCTGCATGCCGTGCATTGGTAGCGTCCACTTTTCGCAATGAGACGAGGGCCCACTGCGAGTTAAATTTCTTGGTCCTTCATCCAGATGGCTATCTGTTGACGCTCACTTAAAGCTTGGAGTTCAGCGCGGTCAAACGTTATGCGATAGCCTGAGCAAATGATGTTGCGTAGCGCGAGATCTGAGCATATTAATGTCCGATTTTGGCTGCCCTTGGCGAGAGACAGCTTTTGGTCGATTGCTGCCCGACGAGAAGGGCTGGCCTTCATTAGCCAGTCCCAAGTGATGAGGGATCCGATCATTCAGACCTTAAGAACGCACTTTTGGCAGTTATTTGCCTGTCACGACCGCAGGCAGCTGCCGGAGCGTGTATTAACCCGAGACGCACACAGTCATTTCTGATGCCCATTGAGTCAATTCGATTTCCAGGTGCATCCCATAGAACGCTTCTGTCCGTAGGGTGCCTATCGAGTCGGACTACTTTCAAACGCAAGTTATCGGCGAGGTACTTTATGAGCAACTGCTAGCAAAATTCGCATCTGATTCACTTTCAGCAGATGCACGAAATGGGCGGAGTGGCGGTCTCAAGGAGTAAGTGCAATACCTGATGTAAGGTGTTGCCATGTCTACCCAATACAAACACTTGAGTACCGAGGAACGCGTCACCATTATGGTGATGCTATTTCAACGACAGACACTGCGAG